>BPIQ01000002.1:982584-1073741 GCA_026004195.1 Candidatus Binatia bacterium | reverse complement strand
CGGCCACGCCGTTTGCCTTCGCACCCGTGCCGTGTCCGGGGTCGGGAAGGGAGGAAGCCGCTATGGAGTTCGGGATTTTTTCCCACATGCACGTGCCCGAAGACGACTCGGAACATTCTCGCTTCCACCGCGAGCTCGAGGTCTCGATTGCCGTCGATGCCGCGGGGTTCAAGTACAACTGGGCGCCGGAGCACCACTTCCTGAAGGTCTATTCCCACCAGCCCGCTCCCGAGGTGTACCTGAGCTGGGTCGCGGCGAGAACCAAGCGTCATCCACGTCGGACACGCCATCGTGAACATCACTCCTCCCGTGAACCACCCCGTCCGCGTGGCCGAGCGAATCGCCACCATGGACCATCTCTCGGAAGGCCGCGTCGAGTTCGGCACGGGAAGGGGGTCCTCCACCGCGGAGTGGGCAGGATTCGGGATCCCCTCGGCCGCCGAGACGAAGCCCATGTGGAGGGAAGCCCTCGAACAGATCCCGAGGATGTGGCGGGACGAACCGTACGAGTACCGTGGAAAGTACTTCAGCGTTCCCAAGCGGGACATCGTCCCGAAGCCCTACACGAAGCCGCATCCGCCGCTCTGGCTCGCGTGTTCGAGTCCCTCGACGTTCGTCGAGGCGGGTGAACTCGGCCTCGGGGCGCTCTGTTTCACGTTCGGCACGCCGGCGGAGATCGAAGAACACGTCCGGAACTACAAGGAAGCCGTCCAGCGCTGCAAAAATCCGGTGGGTGGCTACATCAACAACAACATCGCCGTCACGACGAGCATGCTCTGTCTCGAGGACGGCGACCTCGCCCGCGAGCTCTACTGCAAGGCGCGCACGGAGGAGTTCTCGCGCGTCTTTTTCCAGTGGCTCGACTCGGTGCCCCGTCCTGCCGGGCTCCCGAAAGAGGGGCCGATCCCGAAACTGCCGCCGCCGACGCCGAAAGAACTCAAGGAGAGACTCAAGATCGGCGGAAGGCAGATCGGAGACCCCGAAGAGATCTCGCGTGTCGTGGAAATGTACGAAGCCATCGGGGTCGACCAGCTCATCTACTCTCCCTTGACACTCGTCCTCGACCAGAAGTACGTGCTCCAGTCGATCGAAACCTTCGGCAAGTACGTGATCCCGAAGTTCGACAAGGACCCCGTCCACAGCACGACGCGTCAGCGGGAAGAACAGCTCAAAAAGCAGCAGGCGGCCTGAGCGCCGGCGCGAGATGGAAACGGTGGATCGCGACCGAGTCCTGATCGGCGGCACGTGGGAACCCGCGGCCCGCGGACGGTACCCGGTCGTGAATCCCGCCACCGAAGAGGTCGTGGGCTTCGCTCCCGAAGCCTCGGTGGAGCAAGCCCTGGCGGCGGCCCGGGCGGCGCGGCGGGCTTTCGAGGAGGGGAGCTGGCGGAAGACGAGCGGCCGAGAGCGGGCCGCCATGCTCCGCGAGATCGCCCGTCGCTTCCGCGCCCGGATGCCCGAGCTCGTCGAGCTCGCGATCGCCGAGACCGGCGCGGTGCGTCGCATCGCGGAACCGCAGCAGGTGGGGGCCGTCGCCGTGCGGCTCGAGCGGTACGCCGATCTCGCCGAAGAATCCTACGAGGAAAGTTTCCCCCCGCGCCCCGTCCCGCATCCGCAGGGCGCTCCCGTTTTTTCGGCCGGGCTCGCCCGGAGAGAACCGGTCGGGGTCGTGGCCTGCATCACGCCTTTCAACTTCCCGATGACGAATTGCGCGGGGAAGATCGGTCCTGCGCTCGCGTGCGGCAACACGGTCGTCGTGAAGCCTTCGCCCGTCGACCCTCTCGGCGTGGCCGAGCTCTGCGCCATCGCGGCCGAGGTGCTGCCGCCGGGTGTGGTGAACTTCGTCTGCGGCTCGGGTCCGGAGATCGGCGAAGCCCTGACGACCTCGCCCGACGTGGACATGATCTCCTTCACCGGAAGCTCTGCCGTGGGCGCGCGCATCTACGAGGCCGCGGGCCGCGGAGTCAAGCGGCTTCTCCTCGAGCTCGGAGGCAAGTCGCCCAACGTGGTCTTCGCCGATGCCGACCTCGATCGCGCCCTCGCGAACGCGGCCACCGTGTGGACGTTCCACGCAGGGCAGGCGTGCATCCTGGGAACCCGCCTTCTCGTCGAGGAGTCCGTGTACGAGAGCTTCACGAGGCGGCTCGTCGAGTTCGCCGAGCGGATCCGGATCGGGGACCCGCGGGATCCCGAAGTGGTCATGGGCCCGCTCGTTTCCCGGGCGCAGCTCGAGCGTGTCGAGAACTACGTCGCCAGGGGTCTCTCCGAGGGCGCCCGGCTCGCGTGCGGAGGGCGGAGGCCCGAAGGCTTCCCGAGGGGTTTTTTCTACGAACCCACGCTTTTCGTCGAGGCGACGAACGACATGACGATCGCGCGGGAGGAAATTTTCGGCCCGGTCCTCGTCGCCATGCCGTTCCGCGACGAGGAGGAGGCCGTGGCTCTCGCCAACGATTCGGAGTACGGCCTCTACGGCTACGTCTGGACACGGGATTTCGGTCGAGCGCTTCGCGTAGCGGAAGCACTCCGGGCCGGCACCGTGCAGGTGAACGGAAGTCCGCTGCAAGCGGACGCCCCCTTCGGGGGCTACAAGAAAAGCGGTGTCGGTCGGGACGGCGGAAAGTACGCGATGGAGGCGTACACGGAGCTCAAGTACATCGGCTGGACCATGTAAGGCCGGGAACGACACGAGGCAAGAAGAGGGACTTCATGGCTTTCGACACGATCATCAAGGGTGGAAGGGTCGTCGACGGTTCGGGCCTTCCCATGCGCACGGCCGACGTGGGAATCCGCGACGGCATCGTCACGGACATCGGCCGGCTCACGGGTGCCAAGCGAGTTCTCGACGCGGACGGGCTCGTCGTCATGCCCGGGATCGTGGACGCGCACACGCACTACGACCCGCAGCTCACCTTCGAACCTTACGCCACCTCGTCGTGCTACCACGGGGTCACGTCGGTCGTCGCCGGCAACTGCGGGTACTCGATCGCCCCGTGCGCGCCGGACGACCACGACTACCTCGTCGCGCTTTTCGCGAAAGTCGAGGGCATGTCGCCGAAGGTCCTCGAGAACGGGCTCCCGTGGGACTGGGATTCGTTCCCGTCCTTTCTCGAAGCCCTCGACCGCCGTCTCGGTGTCAACGCGGCCTTCTACGTCGGGCACTCGGCCGTACGGCGTTACGTCATGAAAGAGGCGGCTTCCGAACGAGAGGCCACGCCCGAAGAAATCGAGCGGATGAAAGATCTGGTTCGCGAGGCCATGGCGGCAGGGGCAGCGGGGTTTTCTTCTTCCCACGCCCCGACACACGTGGACCAGAGGAACCAACCCGTCCCCTCCCGCTGGGGCACCTTCGAGGAAGTGGCGCAGCTCGCGGAGGCGGCCGGGGAAGGGGGGGCAGGGAGCATTTCCTACCTTCCCAAGAGCGCCGTGCAGGGGCTCGACGAAGAGGACCGCCGGAGGCTCGTCGAGCTCGCCCACCGTTCGGGGCTCCCCGTGATCATCCAGGGGATGGGTTACCGGCCGGGCCGCCGCGAGATGTGGGAGGACCAGACGCGCTTTCTCGCGGAAGCGAGGCGGCAGGGCGCGGCCGTCTATTCCATCCTGCGAACCCAGCCTTTCATGCGTCCTTTCAACTTCCGGCGCGGCACGAGCCTTTTCGACGGCGTGTTCCACTGGCGCGACCTCTCCTCGCTCGACGCGGCCGAGAGGCTCGCGCGGATGCGCAACCGGGAGCTCCGACCGAAGTTCCGCGAAGCGCTCGACCATCCGAACACGGACGGAAGCAAGGGCTCCACGCTGCCGCCGCCGCCGATGCACACCGTGTTCGTCGACCGGTCTCTCGCCCACCCCGAGCTCGAGGGGAAAAGCGTGGCCGAGATCGCGAGAAGCCGCGGCGTCCATCCCGCCGACGTCATCCTCGACCTCGTCGTCGAGGACAACCTCGAGACGCAGTTCGTCTGGAACAGCGAGAACGAGGAATGGATCGCTGCGAACGCGGAGTCCCAGCGGAATCTGCACATGATCGTGGGCACCGGCGACGGCGGGGCCCACGCCGACCGGGACGACGGGGCCGAATGGTCGACGTACTACATCCGGTCCTGGCTTCTGGACCGCGGGATTTTCTCCCTCGAGGAGGGGGTCCGTAGGATCACGCACGTGCCGGCGATGATCACCGGGATGCGGGGGCGGGGTCTTCTCGCGCGAGGGTACGCCGCGGACATCCTGATGTTCGACCCGGAAAGGATCCGGCTCGGGAAAAAGCAGCTCGTTCGCGACATGCCGGGCGGCGAGGAACGCTGGCAGGTTCGGCCCGAAGGGGTGGTGCGAGTTCTCGTGAACGGGGAAGTGATCGTGGAGAACGGAGAGCTCACGGGCGCTCGGCCCGGACGAGTCATCCGGATCGGAAACCCCCGGAGCTGAAACGTGCTGGCCGTCGTCTACTCGGGGCCCGAGGAGCCCGCCCGTCTCGAGGAGGTGACGCTCGAGGAGCCGGGTCCGGGCGAGGTCCAGGTTCGTCTCCGCGCCGCGGGTCTCTGTCACTCCGACCTGAGCGTCGTGGAACGGCAAATTCCCTACCCGACGCCGGTCGTTCTCGGGCACGAGGGCGCGGGCGTCGTGGAAAAGAGGGGACCGGGGGTGACGAGTGTCCGCGAGGGCGACACGGTGGTTCTCTCGACCCTCGCCCACTGCGGGCGCTGCTCCGCGTGCGAGGTGGGGCGCCCCACCGAGTGCCGGAACGCTCCCCGTTTCCGCCAGCCGTTCCGGATGGGCGAGAGGAGGCTCTACCAGTTCGCCAACACGTCGGCGTTCTGCGAGAGCACCGTCGTTCTCGAGCAGAGCGCCATCCCGATCGACTCGCGCGTGCCTTTCGAGTGCGCGGCTCTCATCGGCTGCGGCATCATGACGGGCGTGGGAGCCGTCGTGAACCGGGCGCGAGTGGAGGTCGGAGCCACGATGGCGGTCTTCGGTGCCGGCGGCATCGGGCTCAACTGCATCCAGGGCGGCGTTCTCTCGGGCGCCTCGAAAATCGTCGCTGTGGACGTCCTTCCCCACAAGCTCGAGTGGGCCCGGCGCTTCGGGGCGACGCACACCGTCGACGCCTCCCGGGACGACCCGGTCGCAGCCATCCGCGACTTCACGGGAGGCGGCGTGGACTACGCCTTCGAAGCCGTGGGGAACACGGCCGTGATCCGGCAAGCTCTCGAGTGTCTCGCCCCGGGTGGCTCTCTCGTGATCGTGGGGGTTCCCAAGATCGGGTCTTCGGTCGACTTCGTCGTCCAGGCGCTCTACCAGAACAAGGCCATCCTCGGCTGCCGGTACGGAACGGCCCGGCCGCGGCGGGACTTCCCCGTCCTCGCCGACCTCTATCTCTCCGGGCGACTGAAGATCGACGAGCTCGTCACGCGCCGCTATCGGCTCGAGGAGTTCGAGACGGCGATCGGGGACCTGCGGCAGGGTGCTCTGGCTCGAGGGGTGTTTTCCATCGCGTGAGGAAGAGGACGCGGCAAGCGAAAAAGGGCAACGAGGAGGAAGAAAACCATGGGCAGGTACGGATTCCGGGTGATCGACGCGGACGGCCACGGGGGTGAGGCGAAGAACTGGAGAGAGAAAATCCCCCCGGAGTTCCGGGAGACGATGGAACGCTTCCGGCAAAGGTGCGCGGAGCACTACGGGCGGCTCACGCTTCCCGGCGGCGGGACGGCCCGGAGAGGCGACGACTTCGAGATGCGCCCGGGAATGTACGACCCGGAGGAACGCCTGCGCGACATGGACCTCGAAGGGATCGATGTCACGGTCACCTTTCCCGGCGGCGCCGGCGAGGAGTGGGCGATGCTCGATCGCGACTTCGCGGTCGCGCTTTGCCGGACGATGAACGACGCGAAGGCCGAGTTCTGCCGCCATGCGCCGGACCGGATCAAGGCCGTGGCGAAACTTCCCATGATCGACCCCGAAGCGGCGGCTGCCGAGCTCAGGCGCGCGGTGACGGAGCTCGGGCTCGTGGGGATGGTGACGCCGCAGCACATCCGGGACAAAAATCTCGACGACCCGTCTTTCGACGTCGTGTGGGCCGAGGCCGAAAGGCTCGGGGCCGCCGTCTGCGTCCACGGCGGCGGGCAGGCCCCCGACCAGTACCCGATCGCCGTCGACCGCTTCCGCACGCGGCTCGAAGTCCACGCCATCACCCACCCCCTCGGCAACATGATCGCGCTCGACTGTTTCACCGTGGGCGGGATTCTCCACCGCTTTCCGAAGCTGCGTGTCGCCTTCATGGAATCGGGTTGCGGCTGGCTTCCCTTCTGGCTCGAGCGACTCGACGAGCACTACGAGCTCATGCCCGAGCAGGCGCCGAACATCGACCGCAAGCCGAGCGAGTACTTTCTCGACGGCAACTGCTTCATCGGTTGCGACCCCGACGAACAGATGCTCGGCTACGTGGCCAAAGTGTGCGGCGACCACAAGATCGTCTACGCGTCGGACTACTACCACTGGGACTGCAAGTTCCCGAACACGGTCAAGCTGATCGCGGAGCGCAACGACCTCTCCCGGCGCTCGAAGGAACGCATCCTGGGGGAGAACGCGTCGGTCCTGTACGGGATTCCCTTCTGAATCGGATGCCCTTCGATCTCGCTCGCGCGCTCCGTCCGGAGTCCACGGCACTGCTGCTCTTCGAGTGCCAGGAGGGCATCGTGGGCCGCGAGGCGGCTTTCCCCGCGCTCCGCGAAGCCGTGGAACGTCGCGGGCTCCTCGACAATCTCGCGCGGTTGCGGGAGGCGGCCTCGCAGGCCCACGTCCCCGTCTTTCACCTCACCACCTCGCGCCGCGAGGACGGCGCCGGCTCGCGGGCGAACTGCCCACTTCTTGCCGCGAGCCGCAAGAGCCCTCCGCTCGTCCCCGGTTCCCCCCGTCAGGCGATCGTGGCACCGCTGGCCCCTCGCGAGGGCGAGTTCGTCCTCGCACGCATGCACGGGGTGAGCCCCTTCCACGCGAGCGAGCTCGACGCGCTCCTGAGAAACCTGGGCGTCGAGACGGTCGTGGTCACGGGCGTTTCGCTGAACGTCGGGATTCTCGGCACCACCATCGAAGCCGTCAACTGCGGCTACTCGGTCGTGGTGCCGCGGGATTGTGTCGCCGGCACGCCCGAGGCATACGCAGAAGCCGTGCTCGAGAACACGATTCGACTTCTCGCTGCCGTGGTCGATTCGACGGAAATCGCCGAGGTCTGGCGGCGGAGCGGGGAGCGGGAGGCGTGATGCGTTTTCGCGAGCGGGTGCTTTTCGTGACCGGTGCGGGTTCCGGCGTGGGCCGGGCCACGGCACGCCTTTTCGCGGAGGAAGGTGCCAGGGTGTTCGGCGTGGACATCGACGGGAAGGGGCTCCGGGAGACGATCGAGGCCATCGAGGGTGCGGGTGGGGTGGCGCAAGGCGCGGTTTGCGACGTCTCCGTCTGGGAGGAGGTTCGCAGCGCGGTGGAAAAGGCCGTGGCTGCTTTCGGGGCTCTCCACATCCTCGTGAACGCGGCGGGCGCGGGCCGCAGCGCCCGGCTCGAGGAAATCGAACCGGAAGAGTGGCAGCGGGTTCTCGGGGTGAACATGACCGGTGTGTTCTACACGACGAAAGCGGCGCTCCCCCACCTGCTCGCCTCGCCCGGCGGCGTCATCGTGAACGTGGGTTCCATCGCGGGCCTGCGCGGGCAGGCCTACGCCGCGCACTACTGTGCGTCGAAGGCCGGAATGGTGAACTTCACGCGGTCCGTGGCCCTCGAATTCGCCTCTCGCGGACTTCGGGCCAACTGTATCTGCCCCGCGGGAATCCGTTCGCCCTTCATCAAGAACTTCATCCCCCGGGAGGACTTCGAAAAACAGCTCGTGGCCTACTATTCGCCCCCGATTCCCCACCAGACCTGGCCGCCGGAGGACGTGGCGAAAAAGATCGCCTTTCTCGCCTCGGACGACGCGAAGATGATGAACGGCGCCGTGCTCGTCGCCGACGGCGGCACGCTTGCCTGAGATGGCGGAGCTCGTCCTCGACGTTCTTTCGGACCGCGTCTCGCGCTACGGGGCGAAGCCGTTTCTCCGCCACGAAGGCAGGGTCGTTTCGTACTCCGACTTCGACGTCGAAACGAACCGGGCGGCGAACCTGCTCCTGCGGCTCGGTCTCGAGAAAGGCGATCGCGCGACTCTCGCTCTCGGGAATCGCCTCGAATACCTCGTCCTGGCCTTCGGCATCCTGAAGGCGGGCGGGGTTTTCCACCCGATCAATCCGGCCCTCGGGGACGCCGAGCTTTCCTACGTTCTCGGTCACGCGGAGCCCCGGGTCGTTTTCGCAAGGGCCGAGGACCGCGAGCGCATCGCCAGGGTCGCCCCGAAAGCACGCGTCGTCACCGCGGGGGCCGAGCTCGCGGAGCTTCTGCGGGGGGCCTCTCCCGAGCCCCCGCCCGTCCGCGTGACGGCGGAGGATGCCTCCACACTTCTCTATACCTCGGGTACCACGGGAACGCCGAAGGGAGTTCTCTTCCGGCATCGGAGCACGGGCGCGGCGGGTCGCCACTTCCTCGAGGCGCTCCGGATCGTTCCCGAGGACACGATTCTCGCCGTCACCCCGCTTTTTCACGGCAACGCCTGGGGTGCGGCGGTGACGGCGCTCCAGGCCGGGGCCACCTTCGCGTTCCCCGAAACGTTCCACGCCTCGCGCTTCTGGCCTCTGGTCCACGAGTGCCGCGCGACGGTCCTCTACACGCTCGGGACGATTCTCGCGATCCTGCTCCAACAGGAGCCCTCCGAGCTCGAGCGAACGAACCCCTTGCGCGTCGTCCTGGGACTCGGAAGCGCCCCGGTTCGCGACGAAGTGCTGCGCAGGTTCGGCGTCGAGCACGTCGCGGAGTGCTACGGGTCGACCGACGCCGGCGTGGTGACGATCACGCCTTTCGGCGCGTCGCCTCGCCCGGGTTCCGCGGGCCCTCCGGTTCCGGGGGTGGAAGTGCGCATTCTCGACGACGAGGGAAGGGAGTTGCCCGTGGGGGAAGTGGGCGAGATCTGCGTGCGGTCCCCGCATCGGCTGGCCGAGTACTTCCGGGATCCCGAGGAGACCCGTCGCGCGTTTTTCGGAGAGTGGTTCCGCACGGGTGACCTGGGCTACCTGGACCGCGACGGCTGGCTTTACTTCGTCGACCGGAAAAAGGACATCATCCGGCGCGGAGGCGAGAACATCTCTTCGGTGCTCGTGGAGAAGACGCTGCGGGAGCATCCTGCGGTGGCGGAGGTCGCGGTCGTCGGCGTTCCGGATCCCGTTCTCGGCCAGGAGGTGAAGGCGTTCGTCGTTCCCAGGGCCCCCGTGACCGAAGAAGAACTACGCGCCTTCGCCTCGGCCAGGCTCGCCCGCTTTCAGGTTCCCCGCTTCTGGGAGTTTCGCGACTCGCTCCCCAAGACCTCGACGCAGCGGGTGGAGAAATACAAGCTTCGCGAGGAAGCGAGTCGAGGCCGAAAACCCCTGCTCGGCTGACCCGACGGCGTCGCGCCGATGATCGAGCCCTGCTCTCACCTCGGGCAGATTCCCGTGGCGCTCGCTTCCCGTTACGGGAAGAGGCCTGCGATCCTGGACGAGCGGGGAGAGATGGACTTCCGAGACCTCGCACGTGCCGCGGAAGCTCGTGCGGGGTTTTTCCGCCGCATGGGGTCGGGGCGCGGAGCGAGGGTGGGGTTGCTCGCCGGAAACGGGGCCGAGTGGCTCGCCCTTGCCTTCGGAGCCTGGCAGGCGGGCCTCGTGCTCGTGCCCATCTCGACGTTCGTCACCCCGCGGGAGCTCGAGGAGATCGTGCGGGCCGCCGATTTGCGGATTCTCGTCTTCGACCCGCGCTTCCGGGCGCGGGACCTCGCCTCCGTCGTCGCGCGGGTGTCCGAGAACTGGCGCTTCGAGCGCGTCGTCTCCCTTCCGGACGTGGAGCGGGAAGCTTCCTCCGGCGCCGGTGGCGCCGACTTCGGCGAGCGCGAAGATCCGGCGTGCATCCTTTTCACGTCGGGGACGACGGCGGAACCCAAAGGCGTCGAGCTTTCCCATCGGGCCTTGACCGCCACGGTCTGGCCGACGGCGGAGCGGACGGGACTCGACGCCTCGGACCTCTTGCTTTCCACGCTGCCGCTCTTCTGGGTGGCGGGGCTCGCGATCCGCGCCCTTCCGACGCTCGTTGCGGGCTGTGCTCTCGTTCTCCCCGAAAGTTTCGCGGCCGAGACCGTGCTTGCGCTACTCGAGCGTTACCGTCCGACGGCTCTCCACCTCCGCCCGGCGCAGGTGGGAGTCTTGCGAAGCCATCCCCGTTTTCGGCCCGAGCTTTTCGACCGTGTCCGGCGTGGCAACGGGCGTACGGACTGGTTTCCGGAGTTCGCGGGCAGGGACGTTCGTTTCATCACGGGCTACGGCATGACGGAGATGTCGGGGTACGTGACGGCGCTCGACTGGCGGGACCCGCCCGAAAAACGGAGGTTCGGTTTCGGTAAGCCGCTTCCCGGGGTCGAAATCCGGATCGTCGGCCCGGACGGCCGAGCGCTGCGCGCGGGCGAAACGGGAGAGGTCCGTGTGCGCGGCCCCGGGCTCTTTTCGCGCTACCTCGGGCGGAAGCCTGCGAGCGGACTCGACGCGGAGGGTTTTTTCGTGACCGGGGACCTCGGGCGATTCGACGAGGATGGTTTTTTCGAGTTCGTGGGGCGCACGAAGGACCTCTTGCGCGTGAAGGGCGTCAACGTCTCGCCCGCCGAGGTCGAGTTCGTCCTCGGCCGGCATCCCTCCGTCGAGGCCGTCCACGTGGTCGGTCTTCCCCCGGGCGCCGCGGAGCAGGAAATCGTGGCGCTCGTGGTGGTGCGTCCCGGCGCTCGGGCCACCGAAAAGGAGCTTCGCGAGCACGCGGAACGAACGCTTTCGTCCTACAAACGCCCCTCGCACTACCTTTTCGTCGAGCGCGGGGAAATTCCTCTGAGCTCGACCTCGAAGCCCCGCAGGGACGGTCTCGAGCGACTGGCTGCCTCGCGCCTCGGAAAGCGAGAGCTCTGAGGAGCGGTTGCGCCGGGCGGAGGGCGTCGGGGGCGAGGAGCCCCGGACCGCCGTGGGCGGGACGGCGGCAAGCTTCGCGTTGCAGCAGGGCTTCCGGCTGTGTTAGGCGTCTTTCCCGTTGGAGGAGCGAACGATGCCCTGGCGAGCGCCCAACGCGAGCGACTTTCTCGAGCTTTACTCGTTCGAGCGTCCCGAGCCGGCCAAGCCCGTCGACGAGTTCGTCGGGGAACTCAAGGACATGGTCCGTGAGCACGTGCCCGACGGCCGGCTCGCGGAAGCTCTCAAGTACGGGCTCGCGAGTCCGGAGAACCTCCGCCGCTGGGTCAAGGAGTACTACCAGTACGTTCGCATGGACGCGCAGGGCACTGCGGCCACGATCGCCCGCTGCCGCCGCCGCGGGCTCTACCTCGCGCTCGCGCAGATCGTGAACCGGAAGACGGGCTACTACCAGGTGACGCGACCCCCGCTCGAGCTCTTCGTGCGCTTCGCCGAAGCCGTCGGGGTCTCCCGCGAGGAGCTGGAAGCTCACTACGCGTGCCCGGAAACGATGCAGGCGACCTTCAGCCGCCTCCAGTTCCAGTTTTCGTCGTTCGAGGAAGGTTTCGTCGTCTCCGCTCTCGGGAGCGAAGGCGGCCTCCTCGAGGTGGTGCGCGACGAACGGCCGTGGCTCTGCCAGAGGGGGATGGCCGAATACATGAAGCGCGCGTACGGGCTTTCCGACGACGCCGTAGCCTACTGGCGGGCCTACGAGGACTTCCGGAGCTTCGTGCCCGAGCCCGTGTGGGAGATCGTGCGCGAGATCGCGGTCGACGCGGTCGAGCAGGAGCTTCTACGGACGACGCTCCACCACTGGCTTCTCCTCTACGGGAACATGCGCAAGGCCTGGGCCGAGATCGTCTCGGGAACGTATCCGATCCCGGAGTTCGTGTGGCCTCCGCCCGGCTCCCCGTGGAAGTGGAACCAGGTGGGTTCCTACGAGGAGCTCGAAGACGAGCTTTCGGAGTTCTGCCTCGCGCTTCCCAAGCCGAAGGAGACGGCCATCGGATTTCTTCTCTCCGGGAGGGCGAACCTCGAGGCGGCCAAGGAGTTCATCCGCGACCTCTTCCACCTCGACGCGACGCGCAACATCGCGGGGCAGTTCTCCCGCCTACCCGAAGGGAAGGCGCTGCGGGCCATCGCGCAGGCGTTCGCGACCGAGTCGGGTGGGTACCTCACGCGCTGCCACATGGAAATCTGGGCCGACTTTTGCGAGCAAGCGCTCGGCATCACGCGGGAAGAACTCCTGCGCTGGCTCCCGCCGACGGAGACCCTCGGGAGCCGCTACGTAACCAAGTGGTTCCTCGTGCACTCCCCGCCCGAGGAAGCCATCGCGGCTTTCCACCTCGGGCCGCCGCCCAAGGCGAGGGAAAAACTCGGGGCGGCGTCCATGGGTCTCGGCCAGGGAGGCGTCGCCGGGGGCGGTCTCCTCGTGCCGAGCAAGAAGAATCCGCTCGCGGTGGCACTCGAAAAACTCGGCGTGGACGCCGACCTCTGCGACTACTTTTTCCGGCTCCACCAGGAAATCGAGCCCTTCGAGCAGGAAGAAGGGTGGGATTACGTTCCGTCCGTTCTCGCGAACGCGGAGCAGCGGCTCGCATTCCGCCGGGCTTATATCTCGAAGATTCTTTCCGAAAGCCGCAAGGACGAGGCTCTTCTCCGGCGAATGAAGTCCCTCGCGGGAGCCGGCGAAGGCATCTTCCCCGCCAGGGCAGCCGGCTGAGCGGGCGGCGACCGGAGCGGGAGTTCGGCGGGTGCCGGAGGACGCCTCCGTGTTCGCGACCCCGGTGCGGTCACCCGAGGCCGAAAGGCCCGAGCCCGAAGGCCTCTCTTTCGTTCGATTTGCGCGGGACGTCCCGGTATAGAATCCGGCTTCATGCAGTCGAGACTTCTCGACGGTCTGCGCGTCGTCGACCTGACGGACTTGCGGGGAGCCACGGCCGGTCGGATTCTTGCCGACCTGGGCGCCGACGTCCTGAAGATAGAACCGCCGGGCGGTGACGCGGATCGCTTCCGGCCGCCCTACGCGGGGGGCGAGGCGGATCCGGAGGGTTCCCTCGCCTTTCTCTACCGGCACGCGAACAAGCGAGGTGCGAAGATCGACCTGGAAACCCCCGGCGGCCGGAAACGCTTCGAGGAACTTTGCGAGGACGCCGACGTGCTCGTCGAGAACCTGGACCCCGAACGGCGTGAACGACTCGGGCTCGCGCCCGAGGAAGTCACCGCGCGGCATCCCCGTCTCGTCCACGTGGCCATCGCGGACTTCGGCCTCTCCGGACCGCGGGCAAGCTGGCGTGCGGAGCCGCTCGTGGCCTTCGCGGCCTCGGGTGCGCTCTACGCGTCCGGATTTCCCGAGTTGCCGCCGTGCTGGTGCCCCGGCTACGTGGCACACGACTGCGCGGGAGTTTTCGCGGCGCTCGGTGCGGTCGTGGCGGTGCTCGAACGGAAACGTCGCGGTCGGGGACAGTCGGTCGAAGTGTCCGTCCAGGAAGCGGCCTTGCACGGGCTCTACCCCTGGTCGATCCCGCTTCCGGACTATGTCCGCCTCTACCCCTTCTTGCCTCCGGCTCCGCGGCGGAACGCCGACGGCAACTACCTGGTCCTTCCGACTTCCACGGGCTACGTGCGCGTTCTCACGGCGAGCATCCGGCAATGGCGGGCCTTCGTGGAGCTTCTCGGCCGCCCGGAAGCGCTCACGGGCCCCGAATGGGAGACGAAGCTCTACCGTCTCGTGAACGCCGACGCCATTCGGCTCGTCGCGGCCGACATTCTCCGGGAACGGCCCCGGGCCGAGATCCTCGCGGAAGCACGCAGGCTCGGCGTGCCGATCGCTCCCGTGAACACGCCCGAGGAGTTCGTGGGAGAAGAGCAGACCCGAGCGCGCGAGTTCTTTTTCGCGAGCGGGTTCTCGCGTCTCGGTGACGCTCCCCTCGCGTCGTTTCCCGTCCGCGTGAACTCGGAAGTCCTGCGCCCCCGCCGTCCGGCCCCGGCCCTCGCCGAGGACGACCGGAGCGGGTTTCCGGCCGGGCCTTCCCGACCACTTCCGACGGGGTCCGACGGCTCTCTCCTCGAAGGCGTCCGGGTCGTGCAGTTCGGCGTCGCGGCCGTCGTCCCCGAGCTTTGCTGGTTCCTTTCCGAACTCGGAGCCGAGGTCGTGAAGGTCGAGTCGCGGGAGAACCTGGACGTGTTGCGCGCTCTCACGCCCGAACCGGACGCGCCGAACCGAGCCTGGACGTTCAACGTCGAGGGCCGCGGCCAGAAGAGCGTTTGCCTGAACCTGCGGACCGAGCGAGGACGGGAGCTGGCGCTCGCGCTCTCTGCACAAGCCGACATCGTGGCCGAGAACTACCGGGGCGGGGCTCTCGACGATCTCGGCCTCGGTTACGAAGCCGTCCGCGCGTTGCGTCCCGACGTGATTTACGTTTCCTCGCAAGGCTACGGGCTCGGAGGGCCGCTGGGCCGCGTCCCTTCCTACGGCCCGCTCAACGCGTCTTTCGCCGGGATCCAGTGGCTCTGGAACCACGAAGACGCCCCTTACCCGGCGGGCACGTCCCTCAACCACCCGGACCACATTGCCGGCAAGCTCCTTGCCGCCGTCGTGCTGGCGGCCTGGGAACGCAGGAGGGAGACGGGTGAAGGGGCTCGCATCGAGATGTCGCAAGCCGAGGCCGCGGCGTATCTCATGGGCGAGTTCTACCTGCAAAAAAGCCTCACCGGAGTGCCGTGCCGGCCGGAAGGCAACGCCGTTCCCTACGCCGTCCCCCACGGGGTTTACCCCTGCGCGGGCGAGGACCGCTGGTGTGCCATCGCGGTCGTGGGAGACGATACGTGGGTGCGGTTTCGCGCCTGTGTCGGCTTGGAGCCCGAGCCCCGGTGGCGGACGCTCGAAGGACGGCTTCGCGACCGCGGGAGAATCGACGCCCTCGTTTCGGCCTGGACCCGGACGCGGGAGGCCGAGAAGGTGGCGGAGCTCCTGCAGGCGGCCGGCGTCTCCGCCATGCCCGTGCAAAGCGGTCTCGACCACAGGTCGGACCCGCATCTGGTCGAGCGTGGTGCGTTCGTGACGGTGCACCACCCCGAGGTCGGGGAGGAACGGCACGTCGGAAATCCGTTGCGCATGGGCGAGACCCGATTCCGCACGGCCGGGCCGGCCCCGCTCCTCGGTGCCGACACCGAGGACGTGCTCTCGGGCTGGCTCGGTCTCGGTCCCGAGGAAGTGGCGCGTCTTGCGGAGGAAGGGGTCTTGCGCTGATGCGCGTTCTCGTCACGGGAGGGCTCGGCTACATCGGGGCTCACGTGGTGCGAGCCCTCGACGCGGCAGGGCACGAGCCTCTCCTTCTCGACGACGCTCGTCGGAGCGCGGAAAGACGCAGGGGCCGTTTTCGGCTCGAGAAGATCCCCCTCGAGGACACCCGGCGGGTACTCGAGGTCTTCGCTGGCTTCCGGCCCGATGCCGTCATCCACCTGGCCGGTTACATCAGCGTCGCCGAATCGGTCCGCTCGCCCGAGCTCTACTGGCGGAACAATCTCGGCGCGGCCGCGAGCCTTCTCGTCGCGTGCGCCTGCCATCCCGTGCGGGCGTTTCTCTTCTCGTCGACCGCGGCTGTCTACGGAGCCGTGTCCGACGCACCGCTCCGGGAAGATCGGGAACTCGCTCCGGCTTCTCCCTACGGGGCATCCAAGCTCGCCTTCGAGAGGCTCCTGCACGCCACGGGAGAAGCCCTGGGCTTCGCCTCGGTCGCACTTCGCTACTTCAACGCCGCGGGCGCCGTGCCCGAATGGGGGGTCGGCGAGGAGCACGATCCGGAAGAACACCTCGTTCCCCGCGTGGTCCGGGCCGTGCTCGACGGACGCAAGGCGCAGGTCTACGGCAACGATTACCCGACCAGAGACGGAACCTGCGTGCGCGACTACGTCCACGTGCTCGACCTCGCCGAAGTGCACGTGCTCGGTATCGAGGCGGCCGACCGACTCGGGGGAAAAAGCTGGAACGTGGGCACGGGTAGGGGGCACACGGTCCTCGAAGTGATCGAGGCCGTGGGTGCTTCCCTCGGGAAAAAGCCCGAGGTGGAGATCCTCCCGCGTCGGCCCGGGGATCCGCCGACTCTCGTGGCCGATCCGGCCGCCCTCGAGCGGACGCTCGGCTGGAAGTGCTCGCACTCGAGCCTCGAGGAAATCGTTTCCTCCGCGGCCGAGTGGGAGCGGTGTCGAAGGGCCGCGGGGTAAGCGGCGGGGGCCGCTGGGAACGGTCGGGAGGCGCCCTCCGGTGGATCTGCCCGAAGCGATCCTGCTCGCTCTCGTCCAGGCCGCCACGGAGTTCCTGCCGGTCTCCTCCTCCGGACACTTGCTCCTCGCGCAGACCTGGCTCGGAGCTTCCGAAATCGACCTTCGCTTCGACGTACTCTTGCATCTCGCCACGGTGTTTTCCGTCCTCGTCTATTTCCGGAAGGAGGTGGCGGCACTCCTGCGCGGCTGCGTGGGTCGCGGGTCCGGGGCGGCTGGTCCGTTCGCGGGTTCCGAGCGGCGCGCGGTGACACTCCTCGTGCTCGCCAACGTACCGACGGCGCTGCTCGGCTGGGCGATCCACCACTGGTTTCTCGATGCCGTCACGCGGCCGCGTTTCGTGGCCGCGATGCTCGTGGTGACGGGGTTCGTGCTCTATCTCGGTCGGGGGTCGTCGGGACGGAAAAGCATCGAGAGTGTCGGAGTCGCGGATGCTCTTTTGCTCGGCATGGCACAGGGACTGGCCGTCCTTCCGGGCCTTTCCCGTTCCGGTACGACCATTGCGGTCGCCTTGCTCCTGGGCTTCGAGCGCGGACTCGCCGCCCGCTTTTCTCTCCTCGTGTCGGTTCCCGCCGTCCTGGGAGCCACGTGGCTCACCTGGGCGGACGCCCCGGCCTTCGTGGAGATTCCCTGGCTTCCCTACGTCGCGGGATTCTGGGTGGCCGCCGTGTGCGGGTACGCTGCCGTCGCGGCGATCCTTCGACTGGTCGAACAGGACCGCTTCCATGTCTTCGCCTACTACCTCTGGCCGGTCGGCGTCGTCGCGTTTTTCTCGTCGTGATGGCGCTTGCAGTCGCGGTAGAGTCCGGGTTATGGCCACGGGCCGTGGAAGTGTCGCTCCGGGGCAAGGTGGCCGTGGTGACGGGCGGCGGACGCGGGCTCGGCCGGGCCTACGCCCACGCACTGGCGCGTGCGGGTGCCCGCGTTCTCGTGAACGATGCGGGGGTGGAAGTCGACGGGAGCGGCGGTTCCGCCCATCCTGCCGAAAGCGTCGCCCGGGAGATCCGCAATTCCGGGGGCGAGGCGCTCTTCCACGTCGAGAGCGTCGCGAACGCCGAAGGGGTCCGGAGCCTTTTCGGGCAGGCCCGAGCTGCCTGGGGGCGGGTCGACATCCTCGTCAACAACGCCGGCGTGGTTCGGAGCCGGCCCCTCGTGGAAATGGAAGAGGAGGACTGGGATCGGGTTCTCGACGTCCATCTACGCGGCACGTTCCTCTGCTGCCGCGAGTTCCTGCGGTCCTGGCCCGGCGGCGTCGAGAGCGGCTCGATCGTGAACGTGACGTCGGGTGCGGCCTACGCGGGAGTTTACCCCGGCACGGCGAACTACGCGGCGGCCAAGGGCGGTATCCTGAGTTTGACGCGCGTGGTGGCGGAAGAGGGGCGGGAGCGGGGAGTGCGGTGCAACGCCATCTCCCCGCTCGCCCGGACGAGGATGTCGGCGGAGGTTCTCGGGCACGAGACCGACCCGTCCCTGGAGCCCGAGAGCGTCGCCCGTTTCGTCGTCTTTCTGGCGGGCGAATGGGCGTCGGGGATCACCGGGCGGGTGTTCCGGGTCGAGCGGGGGCGCGTGGGGCTCGTGGAGTTCGGCGTGCGCGACCTCGTCGAGATCCCGGACCCGCTCGAGCCGGCGTCGTTCGCCGCGACGCTCCGCTCGATGCTCGGTTCGGAGTAGGACTCCGGGAGTCCAGCGCGATGGCCTCGGTCTTCCGCCACTCGTCACCACTTGCCGCAGGACGGGCCGCTTCGGTGCCGGTTCGGAAAACCTCGGATCGCCCGGATCGCCTCCGGGAGAATCCGAGGGAGTCCGTGGCCTCGGCCCGCGTAGGAGGTATTCTTCACGACCTTGGCGAGACCCGGTGCCTTCGCGCGCCGGGACACGACTCGTAGGAGGGAAAAACCGTGCCGCAGAAGGTTCCCGCGTTTTCTTTCAGCGACGATGCCCTCCGGGTTCGGCAGTTTCTCTACGAGTACTGGTGCGCGGAGGGGCGCCCGCCGAACCTGCGCGAGGTACACGAAGCCACGGGTCTCCCCCGTGATCGGATCGTCGACGCGTACAAAGAGCTCGACCTGGGTCTCGTTTGCGTCGTCGACCTGGAAAGCCAGAACTATCCCGTCCTGAAGATGCAGCCGTTTTCGGCCTACCCGACGCCCGTGCGCGTGCTCCTCGGCGGCCGCTTCCACTCCTACGCGGGCTGCGCGATGGAATCGATCGCGCTCTCGAAGATGCCGCCCTTCGCCGGAAAAGAGGTCGTCCTGGATTCCTACTGCGTTTGCTGTCTCGAACCGTTGCGGCTCGTGACGCGGGACGGCGAGGTTCTCTCCGCCACACCGGCCTCCACGCTGGTGCACGTGAGCACGAGCCCCCGGGACTGGAACAAGACGAACATCGTGTCCATGTGCGACAGCATGAACTTCGTCGCGGACGCGTCCCACGCGGAGCGATACGAGCGACAGGTGTGCCGTCGTGGGGTGCTCTTCACCCTCGAGCAGGCGCGCCGTTTCGTCTCCGGAACCGCCGAAAATCGCATGTGGAAGTACGACTGGGCGCCCGTCTCCCTGGACCCCGAGCGTGTCTTGCGCGGCATCGAGGCTCTCGGTGTGGACGTCTCGAACTGGAAAGGATGAAAAGGGCTCGGGTCCTTGCGAAGATGCGCTTTGCGAAGATGCGTTTTCCCGTCGCTCCGAACCCGGCGTTGCGACCCCGTCAGGGCGACCAGGCTTTCTCGAGGGCGCGGGCGGCTTCCGCGATCGCTTCCCGGGCGGCCGGGAGCACGGCGTCCATGCTGAAAAAGCCGTGGAACATGCCGGCGAACCGGTGCACGGTGGCCGGAACGCCCGCGGCCCGCAGCTTCTCGGCATAGGCTTCCCCCTCGTCGCGCAGGGGGTCGAACTCCGCCGTGATCACGTGGGCCGGTGGCAGGTTCCGGTGGTCGGGAGCTCGAAGGGGGGCGACGAAAGGATGCGTCCTCTGCTTCTCGTCGGGCACGTAAAGACTCCAGAACCACCGCATCGCGTCGAGCGTCAGGAGATAACCCTCCCCGTTCTCCCGGTAGGAGGGCCAGTCGAAGCGGCTGTCCGTGACCGGGTAGACGAGAAGCTGGAAGCGCAGCGGGGGTCCGCCCTCGTCCCGCGCCCTGAGAGCCACGACAGCCGCGAGATTGCCCCCTGCGCTGTCACCGCCCACGGCCAGCCTCTCGGGGTCCGCTCCGATTTCCGCCGCGTTCGCATGCACCCATTTCGTGGCGGCGAAGGCGTCGTCGACGGCGGCAGGAAAGGGGTTTTCGGGGGCGAGCCGGTAGTCTACGGAAACGACGAGGCACCGTGCTCCTTTCGAGAGGGCGCGGCACACGTTGTCGTGCGACTCCAGGTCTCCGATGACCCAGCCGCCGCCGTGAAAGTAGACGAGAGCCGGCAGCCGACCGGACCGGTCCGGCCTGTAGAGCCGAACGGGAATCGACCCTCCGGGCCCCGGGATCGTCCGGTCGTGGCTTTCCACCTCCACGGGCGTCGAAGGCTGCAGCGCCCGGAGCGCGCGGAAAGCCTCCCGAGCCTCCTGGGGAGAGAGCGAGTGGAGAGGCGGCGCCCCGGGTGGGGCGATCTGGTCGAGGATGGCTTTGGCGGTGGGATCGAGGGGCATGGACTCACCTCCCTTCTCCCGGGAGCCTCTAGCAAGGGAAGGTTCCCGGGTGCAAGGGACGCTCGGTCCGGGGGCTTCCACCGTGCCCTTGTTCATTTCTGCACGGGCCTAGAACAGCTTCTGGACACCGGGGCAGCGCAGAACATCGCGTTTGCCATGCGCAAGAGAAGAAGATGCCGTGGCACGCCGAATGCGAGAGCGAGTGGCCGATGGCCACCATTCTGGTCGTAGAGGACGATCCGAGCCACCTGCACATCTTCCAGCTCATTCTCGAGCAGGCCGGGCACCGGGTCGTTCCGGCCTGGGGACCGCAGGATGCCAAGCGGAAGCTCGAGAAGTACAGCGTTCGACTTGATCCTTACGGATCTGGCTATGCCGGGAATCTCCGGCAACGAGCTGATCGTCTTACCTTCGGGGGGAAGAGCGCTACAGGCACATTCGCCGACCTGCCCGTGGCGCCGTGAGCGCACACATGCCTGGCTCGGGCAACCCGCACGCAGGAGTTGGGTTGCGATGGCTTCCTACCGAAACCCGTCGATAAAAAAACCCTCCTAGCGAGACGGTGGAACACGCTTCTCGCGCCGGCCGGCCTAACAGCGAAGCAGGAGAAACGCCTCCGTTTCTCGTCTTAGCGTCGGCGTCAACTCAGCGTGCGCGGTTCTCGCTTCGCCGGTGTTCGCTCGGGCGCCCTCGGTGGCCCTTTCCTCGAGGTACCGGCTGTAGACCCACGTGAGGAACCGCTCCACGCCTTCGACGACGAGGGACGTTCTCCAGGAATAGAACATGTCGAAGGCGTGCTGCGCTCCCGGAATTTCGGCGTAGACGACGGGGTTGCGGGACACTTTGCGCAACTCTTCGACGAAGCGCCTCGCGTCGTCCACCGGAACGAGCGTGTCCAGGTCTCCGTGGATCACGAAAAACGGCGGGGCGTCCGGGTGGATTCGGTCGATCGGAGACGCTTTCCGGTAGGCCTCCGGGTTTTCCTCCGGTGCCGCTTTCAGCACCTGTCGTTCGAGAAGTTCGGCTAGCCCGTCGTGTCGCCAGTGGCCGAAACGGTTGCGGAAGTCGTACACTCCGTAGAACGGGACGGCGGCGCGGACCCGCGTGTCCACGTTTTCGAAGCCGGGTTGGTACTCGGGGTCGTTGGCCGTGAGTGCCACGAGCGCCGCGAGATGCCCTCCGGCCGACCCTCCGGTGACCACGAGGAACTCCGGGTCGGCACCGTACGCGGGTCCCTGCTCCCGGATCCACCGAATCGCCCGCTTGAGGTCGACGAGATGGTCCGGGAAGGTCGCGTGGGGGCTCAGGCGGTAGTTGGCGGCGACGCAAACCCATCCGTGCGACGCCAGGTGGGTCATGAGTGGTAGTCCCTGCTCGTTCTTGCTGCCGACGATCCACGCCCCACCGTGGATCTGGAGGAGGGTGGGGCAGCCTTCGGGCCGCCATCGCGGGCGGTAGACGTCCAGTTTCAACTGGAGGCCGGCAGCGCGCGCGTACGGGATGTCGCGGATCCGCTCGACGTCTCGCGGCACGACGGGGAAGGGAAAAACCAGGCGTTTCCAGGGAATGCCCCGGGAGAACTTCGCCCGGAACTCCGCCCGGATTTGTTTCTCGTAGTCCTCGCCCAGGCTCTCGCGCAGGGCCTTCTCGACCGCCGTGCCGGCTTCCCCGTGCCGGCCATAGCACAGCACGAGACCGTACCACGAGACGAGGCAGAGTCCGAACCCGAGCTGTCCGGGCCAGTACTCGAACGCACCGAGCGCCGCAAAGACGAGTGTCGCGGCCACCTGCCAGACGAGGTGGTGGAGGGCGAACTCCGCCGTGGGCCATCCCGCGAAGAAGCTCAAGACCGAGCCGCGCCTGCGGTCCCGGATCGGCCAGAAGGCGTTGTACGTGAACCACCCGCCCCAGAGACTGGCGAGCAGGAAAAGCCAAGAGACGAGCATGTCGAGCGCTCCCCCCGTGTCGCTGCCTTCTCACCTTGCCAGGATCGACGCGCGGAGAAAAGCGGGGCGATTTTCCGCGGCAGGCGGGCCTACGGGGCCCGGGGCTTCGGCGCCAGCGCCGGGGCCCGGCAGCTCCCGCTCCCGCGCCCATTCCGCGGCGTGTTTGCCTGTCGGCTGGCAACGTCGCACTGTGGTAGTTGGAAGGCATGTCTTTTCTCCGTCCCGCCCGCTGTCCCGTCCCCCGCGACCTCGACGAGGTAACGACAGTCGGGGAAGAAGTCCGTCCGCGGGAGCTGGGGATCTCGGGCCGAGCCGTCCGACGGATCTGGGCGTGGGTTCGCTCTCTTTACTCGAGCGGGTTTCACCCGGCGATCCAGCTCTGCCTTCGGTACAGGGGCGAAGTCGTGCTCGACCGTGCCATCGGGTACGCGAGGGGAAACGGCCCGGAAGACGGTCCGGATGCCCCCAAGGTTCTCGCGACGCCGCGGACGCCCTTCACGATTTTTTCCGCGTCGAAGGCCGTCACGGCCATGGCGATCCACCTTCTCGACCAGCGCAACTTGATCCGGCTCGACGACCCGGTGTGCGAGTACATCCCGGAGTTCGGCACGAGGAACAAGGAGTGGATCACGATCCGCCACGTCCTGAGCCACCGGGCCGGTATCCCCAACGTCCCCCCCGAGGCCGTCGACCTCGACCTTCTCGCCGACCCCGAGGCCATCCTCGACTTTCTCTGCCGGTCGCGCCCGGTCTGGAGGCCCGGGCGGTTCCTCGCCTACCACGCCATCACGGGGGGCTTTCTGCTCGCCGAGGTGGTCCGGCGCGTGACCGGCAGGACGATCCGCAGCTTCGTCGACCGCGAAATCCGGAAGCCCCTCGGCTTCCGCTGGATGAACTACGGTGTCCGCCCGGGCCAGGTGCGGGAGGTGGCGCTCAACTACGTCACCGGCTACCCTCCGCTCCCGCCGCTCTCTTCTCTCTTGCGGCGTGCCATGGGCCTCGATTTCGAGGAGGCGGTCGAGTTCTCGAACGACCCCCGTTTTCTCTGTGGCGTGGTGCCGTCGGCGAACGTCGTGGCCACGGCCGCCGAAATGAGCCGTTTCTACCAGCTCCTCCTGAACGGCGGCGAACTCGACGGGGTCCGGATTTTCGAGCCACGCACGGTGCGGCGAGCCCTCGTCGAGCATTCCTACCTGGAGTTCGACTTGACCCTGCTTCTACCGATTCGCTACGGGGCGGGGTTCATGCTCGGGGGTAAATGGTTCAGCCCCTACGGGCCCGACACCCAGTACGCGTTCGGCCACCTGGGCCTCACGAACATTCTCACGTGGGCGGACCCCGAACGTCGGCTCGCGGCGGCCATTCTGACGAACGGCAAACCGCTCGTTTACCCGGAGATCTACTACGGCTTCCAGCTCCTCAGGGAGATCGGCCGCACCTTCGCGAAAAACCGCGTCCGTCCTGCGAGCTTTTTCTGCCCGCCGCGGCGCCGCGAACCGGAAAGGGTAGCGCCGAGAGTCGGGGACGAACCCCTGCGGCGAGCCGGCGGCGGGGCGTAAGCCCCCGGATCCGAGTTCCCCCTGGGACCATACGATTCGGGACGGCGGCCTTCCCGGAGACCAAGTCGGGGCTAGAAAGCTCGAGAAGCGTGATCGCGGGAAACTGAGAAGGAGGCTCGCCGGAACGCCGGGACTCGGAGGGGCGCACGGGGCCGTGGTCGGTCGACTTCGGCGTGCCGGGCGGCGAAATCCGGGGTTCGGATTGGCTCGACGGCTAGCTTTCGCCCTCGGATTCCGCCCGTGCCGTATCCAGGACGACCTCGTGGATTTCGAGGACGTTCGGGCCCGCGAACATTTCGGCAGGAGGCCGGTTCTGGTGCGCGATCCGGAAGGATTCGCTCTTCGTCCAGTTCCAGAAGGCCTCTTCGGTTTCCCAGTAGGTCTGGACGAGGTAGTAGCCCTGTTCTTCCACTTCTCGCCAGCTTCCGGTGGCGTGGTCGTATCGCCGCTGGACCGGTCGCAAGACCAGGTTGCGGACGAACCCGGGAGAGCGATCGATCAGGTGAGCGCGGTTGCGGAAGCGGTCCTCGAAGTCTTTCTCGTGCCCCTTCGCGACGGGGATGCGGTTCGTGACGACGATCATCTCGGCTTCCTCCGTTTCGGGGAGTGTCTTTCTCTTGCGCGAGCGATGCGGATTCTTCGCCGCAAGATGCGGACGCTCGTAGCAGAAAAACCGGCTCGGTTCACCTGCCCCGGGGGCCGTCGGTTTCGCGGCGCTCCGTAAAAGCGTGCGTGGCGGAGCCGAAGGGCGCCGTCGTGCCGGGGGCAGGCGAGCGCTTCTTCGGAACCTTGTGTTCTCGCCCCGTGTTCAGTAAAAGTGCCGGGTTACGGAGTCGTACTGTTGGAGCGCTACGTTCGCTTCGTCGTTCGGCACAGGGTGGGGGTGCTGGTCCTGGTGGGGCTGCTCACGGTGTTTTTCGCCTCCCGGCTGCGCTCCGTTCACCTCGAGATCCGTCGCGACGCCCAGTTTCCGAAACACCACGAATACGTCCGGATCCAGGACCGCATCACCGAGATCTTCGGCGGGGAAGCCGTGACGGTGATCGGCGTCGTCGCGCGCGAGGGCACGATTTTTCGTCCGGAAATCCTCGCCAAGGTCCACCGCATCACGGAAGGCCTGCTCCGGACTCCGGGGATCATCGAGAGCAGCGTCTTCAGCCTCGCGGCTCCCTACGTGAAGGCCGTCGTGACGGGACCCGACGGGGTGATGGACGTCCATCCTCTCATGGAGGAACCTCCGGAAACAACCGAGGAGGTCGAGCGGCTCCGGCGTGAGGTCCGCGAGGACCCGTTGCTCGCCGACACCGTCGTCTCGCGCGACGAGACGGCCACGATCATCGTGGCGGATTTCGACGAGAAAGCGACCGACGCCTTCATCGCAAAACGCATCCACGAAATCGTGGAGCCGGAACGTGACGAGAGCGTCACGATCGCGCTCGCGGGGGCGCCGATCCTGAAACAGGCACTCATGGAGTACACCCGGATGATCGGTGTCCTCTTCCCGCTCGCGGTGGTGGTGATCGGTCTCGTTCACTACGAGGCTTTTCGAACCCTGCAAGCGATGATTCTCCCTCTCGTGACGGCGCTTCTCAGCGTCGTCTGGGCGCTCGGTATCGTGGGCTGGAGCGGGCAGCCGCTGGACACCTGGAGTGCGATCACGCCGGTCATCATTCTGGCCGTGGCCGCAGGGCACGCGGTCCAGATTCTCAAGCGTTACTACGAAGAGTACGCGATCGTCGGGGACAACGACGAAGCCGTCGTGCGCTCGGTCACGGCCGTCGGTCCCGTCATGCTTACCGCCGGCTTCATCGCGTCCGCGGGGTTCGCCTCTCTTCTGGGCTTCGACGTGCACAGCGTCCGGGTGTTCGGGGCGCTCATGGCGTCGGGAATTCTGAGTGCCCTCGTCCTGGAGATGACTTTCACGCCGGCCTGTCGATCCTTGCTTCCCGCGCCGAAGCGGCGAGAAGCGGAACGCGAGGCGGAAAAACGCTGGCTCGACCGCTTTCTCTCGTGCGTTGCCGGGTGGGTGGTCGGGCGCCCTCGCGCAGTTCTGGCGGCCGGTGTCGGAGTCACCCTTCTCGCTGGGCTCGGGCTCTTCCGGCTCGAGGTCGACAACAGCTTCCGGTACTGGTTTTCGCCTTCGACGCAGGTCCGCCGCGACGACGCCCTTCTCAACGAAAAACTCTACGGCACCGCGGCGATTCGGATCCTCATCGAAGGCAAGGAAGAAAAGGCCCTCCAGCGGCCGGACGTGCTCCGAGCCATCGACGACCTCGAGGCCGAGATGCGCAAGTATCCCGAGCTCGGAAGCGTCGTTTCCATTGCGGACCACATCAAGCGCATGAACCGCGCCATGCACGACGGCGACCCGGCGGAGTACCGGATTCCGGAAGATCCCGCACTCGTGGCGCAGTACCTTTTTCTCTACAGTCTTTCCGCCGGGCCCGACGGCCTCGGTGCGTTCGTCGATGCCGAATATCGGAACGCGGTGGTCCGCGGGTTGAGCCGCGACGACACGGCTTCGTTCTCGCGTGCCCTTCTTGCCTCGCTCCAGGGGTTCGCGAAGCGCAGGTTCGCAGGGCTCCCCGCCGAGGCGCGGATCGCGGGCGGGACCATCGGTGCGCAGACGGCCATGAACGACATCGTGGTCCGGGAGAAGATCCTCAACATGGTGCAAATCGCCACCATCATCTTCGTCCTGGCGGGAGCCGTCCTGCGGTCGCTCGTGGGCGGCGGGCTCGTTCTCGTGCCTCTCGTGGTCGCCGTCGCGGTCACGCTCGGTACCATGGGATGGACGCGCACCTGGCTCGACATGACGACGGCTGCCATCACGGCCATGGGGGTGAGCATCGGGGCGGATTTCGCCATCTACCTGATCTTCCGGATTCGGGAGGAGTGGAAGAACTACCCGCCGGAAGAAGCCGTGAGGAGAAGCCTTTCCACGTCGGGCAAAGCCGTCTTTTTCGTTTCCTCGGCGGTTGCCGCGGGCTACCTTCTCCTTCCTTTTTCGGGTTTCAGCATCTGGACCCGCCTCGGGGTCTTGACGGCCCTGATCGTCTCGGTGAGCGCTCTTGCGGCCATCACGGTTCTTCCGTCTCTCGTCCTCCTCGGGCGGCCGAAATTTCTCGGCTCGGCTCGGGAGGAGGAAGAGGTGGCGCGCCTGCTAGCCGTGGCTGCGCGAAACTAGCCGGCCTCGTCGGCCCGCCCGAGGAGCAGGTAGGCGTTCAGGCCGCCGTACCCGTAGCTCGACACGAGGACGTGCCCGAGGCTCGCTCGGAGGGGGTGCTCCCTCACGTGGGCAAGCTGGCATTCGGGGTCGGGCTCTTCGAGGTTGTGGGTGTGGGGGATCGTACCCGTTCGAAGAGCCAGGGCAGCGGCTGCGGTCTGGAAAGCACCCGCGGCACCGAAGGGATGCCCGAGGACGCCCTTGATGGAGCTCACGGGGATCCTGGCGGCGAACTCGCCGAGAGCTTTCGTGAGCACGACGGTTTCCTTGCGGTCGAAGGCGGGAGACGAGTTGGCGTGGGAGCAGACGTAGTCGAGATCGGCGGGCTGGATCGCGGTCTTCCGGAAAAGGCGGTGGATCGTGCGGGCAGCCGTCTCTCCCGACGGATCCAGCGTCCAGAGTCCCTGGGCATCGCACGACGTGGCACCCCCGAGGACGGCGGCGTAGGGCGAAATGCCGCGGGCACGTGCTCTTTCTTCCGTCTCGAGCACGAGGATGCAGGCCCCTTCGGCGACCACGAGGCCGCAGTGCGACCGGTCGAATGGGCACGAGGCATGCTCGGGATCTTCGTTCCGGACCGAGAGTTCGTTCGTCCGCGTCATCCCTCCGACGACCAGCGGCGACACGGGGGCCTCGGTCCCGCCGGCGAGGCACACGTCGAGTTCGCCCGAAGCGATCCGCTCGGCTGCCTCGGCGGTCGCCACGAGCGAAGACGGGCAGCCCGTGGTCAGGGTGAGATTCGGCCCCTCGATGCCGTACTGCGCCGCGATCTGAGCCGCCGTGCCGTGGTGGGGCGCGCTGTTCGCGAGAAAGGGGTTCACCCGGCGGGCGCCGCGGAGCTGGAGGAGCGCGAATTGCTTTTCCGCGTCGAGCCAGCCCCCGAGGGCGGTGCCGAGATACACTCCGGTCGACTCCGGTGGAAGAAGGGGACGGCTCAAGCGCGCGTCGCGAAGCGCCAGTTCGGCTGCGGCGAGAGCGAACTGTGTCGCGAGCGTGGTCGTTCGCAAAAGACGCGGGTCGAGGAGCTCTTCGTAGGAGCGGTCACGAACCTCGGCGGCCACACGGCTCGGGTAATCTCGGGCGTCGAAGCGCGTGATCGGGCCGACGAGCGAGCGGCCCTCGAGAAGAGCCTCCCAGAAGGCCCGGTGGCCGACGCCGCTCGGGGCGACGATCCCGATCCCCGTGAGGACGACTTTTCGGCCGCGAAAATCCATTCGCGAGGGCCCCGGCCACCCCTCAGAGCCTCAGGTATCCCGCCACCAGGTCCTTCATGACTTCCGAAGTTCCGCCGCCCAGACTGAGAACGCGCACGTCCCGGTAGACGCGCGTGAGCCAGTTCTCCTCGAGGAATCCGTACCCGCCGTGGAGCTGGAGGCATCTTTCGACGAGCCTCTGCACGACCTCGACGACCGCGAACTTGATCATGCAGATTTCCTTGGCTTCGACCCGTCCGTCGCGGAAGCTTTCGCAGACGGAGTAAACGAAGCGCCGGGCCATCTCGAGGTAGGAAGCGAGCTCCGCCAGGGTCTGCCGCACGGGGTGGAGTCGGGAAAGCGGCTTTCCGTAGGCCACGCGTCCCCGCAGGTAGGACATCGTGTCTTCCAGGACGAGCGAAGCCAGAGCGACGGCGCTCACGCCGCCGATGAGCCGCTCCTCGAGGAGATTCTGTACGTGGTAGAAAAAACCGACGTTGGGCCGTCCGATCGTGTAGCTCTTCGGGACGCGGCACCCGTCGAACTCGAGCCATCCCGTGGGAGACGTGTGGAGCCCGAGCTTTTCGAGCGTGGCTTTCACCCGGAATCCCGGTGTGTCGGTCGGCACGATCACGAGCGAGAAGCTGTTCGGCGTCGGTTCGGGTCGGGTGCGCACGAGGCACACGACGAAGTCCGCGATGGGGCCGTTCGTGATGAATTTCTTCTCTCCCTCGATCACCCAGAAATCGCCGTCGTCGACCGCCCGGCAGCGCGTCGCGTTCACGATGTCGGAGCCGCCCGTGGGCTCCGTGGAGGCGAGGGCACCGATTTTCTCTCCTCGGAGTGCCGGGACGAGAAACTCGCGTTTTTGTTCCTCGGTCCCGTAGCGGACGAGGAGAGGGGGGACGAAGTTCACCTGAGCGAGCACGCTCAGCGTGAGGCCCGGCATGCGCGCTCGGGGAAGTTCTTCGGCGAGGACGACGTTGTAACCGAAGTCGAGACCGAGCCCGCCGTACTCTCTGGGGCGGGTGAGACCGAGGAAGCCTTGCTGGCCGAGTTCCGTGAAGACGGATCTCGGGAGAACCTTTCGTCTTTCCCATTCGTCCGCGTGCGGGGCGAGCCGCTCCTCGACGAAGCGGCGGACTCGGGTACGGAATTCTTCGTGCCCGTTGTGGAAAAGGTTCATGCCCGCGAGCCGTCGGCGGCGAGCTCGTGGATGTAGTCGATAATGCTGCCCAGGCGGTTGAGCTCCACGACCTGGATCGGGTCGATCTCGATCTGGTACTCGTCCTCGAGGGCCACCTGCAGCTCCACGAAAGCCACGGACTCGAGCCGGATGTCCTCGTCGAGCGACGAGTCTTCGGTGAGCGAGTCGGGGTCGATCTTGGCGATTTCGCGAAGCAGTTCGAGGACCCTGGCTTTGACCTCGGAACGCACGAGCGTCGGGCGCGCTAGTTGCATGGCATCTCCTCCGACCGAGCGCGCCTTCCTGGCGGGCGTCGCGGAAAAACACGGTTTTGCTTCGGCCCTTTCACTTGACAGCAAAAATGCAAAGCCGGAAGATACGCAAATAGCGAGAGAAATGCAAAGGTTCAAGCCAAAAGCCGTACAAGGCGCCAGGCGGGGTCCCTTGCGGGCGGGGGGTAGAGAGGGGGCGGCTGGACCACGCGGTTCAGCCAGTCGAGGACCTCGCGGAATTTCGCTTCAAGGTAGCGCAGGACCGGGAACCCGCGCGAGGTCCTGGAGTTTCGAGCGTCTGATTTACGAGCGCGAGCAGGGATCCGATGGCGGATGACGTTGGACTCGGAGAGCCGTCCATCTCGTGCCCGCGACGCCATCCGGAGGAGCGTTGCCGGGCTCCGGGTTTTCCCCCCCGAGCCACGGCCCTTCGAGACTCGAGGAAACCGTGAGGCCTTCGAGCGACATTTCTCGGGGCCGCGTCGCGGAAATGGGTCGGTTCTGCGATCCGCGAGGACCATCGAGGACGTTCGGCGAGCTCCTTCTTCACTTCGGCATGCTGAAGCTCTGCCTCGAGCTTGCGACAGGAACGGATGCGACGGATTTGCGATCCTGGTGCAGCCGAAGCCTCGTATCTTTTATCGAGGGCTCTGCGTTTTCGGCCTATCGGGCCTTGACTTCGTGCATCCGCAGTGGGGCCCTGACCGTCATGTCATCTGGACCTCCGCGACTGTCGGCGCCTGCGTTCCGCACCTGCACGGCCCCGTTCTTGGCCAAGCTCTTATTCGCCGGCAAAACGCCCCGGTCCCCTATACGGCGATGAGGTTCCACTGGCTCGTCCCGCTCGTTGCCTGCTCGGCAGCTTGGCTGGGCGTCGTGGTCTGTCCGTCACGGCCCGGGAAGCGGCCGCGCAGCGCTTTCGCCTTCAGCGGCGACCCTGGTCGTGTGGAACCTGAACTTTTTCGTCCTGAGTTCTTGGACGGATGCCCGGCATGCCTTCGCCCTAACGTCCGGATCTGCCGGGGAGCCGTTTTTTGCCCGCGGCGATTCTGGCATTTGATTCTCAGCCGTCGCGCGAGCTGCGACCAAGGCACTGGGTGGGTCCTGCGGTCGACTACGCCTGCCGCCGTGTGCGTATTGCATCCGCGCATCGGGAGCTTGCTCGTAGCCGACTGCGGGTCACTCCTGGGGAACCTCCGTCGGCACGCGGACCGTATCTACTGGGCTCTTCACGTTACCGTCGCGAACTTCTGTTGTCGCTCTCTGGTGCTGGCTTACGACTTCCGAGACGCGACGGAGCCACGGTTCGGCTGCAGTTCAAATTCTGGCTCATCGGCGCGGCCATCGCCGTTCCGCTCGGGTGCGACGAATTTCCTCCCTGCTTACGGCATCCCCTTCTATCCCTCTCGGGAGCCTCGGCAACCTCGCATGGGCAGCCGTCGTCGCGTACGCGATCGTCAAACACCGCCTGATGGACGTCGACCTCGTGATTACGAGGGGAATCGCGTACGCAGCGGTCTCGAGCCTCCTGGTGTTCCCGTCGTTTCTCGCCATTGTTTGGCTACAGGAACGCTCCTTCGGCTCGGTGCACACGGACTTCTCCTTCGCCGTTTTCGTCCTACTCTTGACCGTGGGCGTTCTTTTCCCGGGTCTCCGTACGCGGGCCGAGTCGAGGATCCAGCAGTCTTTCTTTCGGCAAAAGCACGAGTACCGTCTCGCGCTCCAGGCCTTCGCGCGCTCCATCGTGCGTATCCTGGAGAAAGAGAAGCTTCTGCAGGAGCTGGTTTCGGTCGTGGGAGAGACCTTGCGCCTCGATCGGTTGGCGGTCGTTCTGGCGAACACGGGGCCGGGGACTACGTGGTGGCGAGAGCGTTCGGGGACGCTCCGCGTGAGCATTACTTCGCTCGGGAGGAACCTCTGGTAAAAACGTTGCAGAAGCTCGACGCGAGTGTGCTGACCGAAGAACTGGTGCAAGGACCATCGCCCGAGGGTCGGGAAGCAGCGAAGGTCTGCCGGCAGAACGGTTGGGAGCTCGTCGTCCCGTTGCGTGCGGGCGAAAAGCTCATCGGTTTCCTTGCCCTCGGCAAAAAACGCGACCGGGATGCTTTCTACGCCGAGGACCTGAACCTCCTGGACACCCTCGCGGCGCAGGCTTCCGTAGCTCTCGAGAACGCGCGGCTCTACGACGAACTCAAGCGGAGCCAGGAGATGATCCGTCGCGCCGACCGGCTCTCGGCGATCGGGACGCTGGCTGCGGGCATCGCCCACGAAATCCGCAATCCGCTGGTTTCCATCCAGACGTTCTTCCAGCTCGCACCGCAACGTCTCGGGGACAAAGAGTTCCTCGACGAGTTCCTGCGGCTTACCTCGAACGAGGTGAAGCGGATCTCGGACCTGATCGGCGAGCTTCTCTCCTTCGCGCGTTCGCCCACGCCGTCGCGAAAGCCGGTTTCTCTCAACCAGGTGGTGGACGGAATCCTCAAGCTTCTCGAGCCGCAGCTTCGGAAGGCGAGGATCGAACTGCGCGTCGACCTCGACCCGGAATTGCCGCCGGTCGAGGCCGATCCGGACCAGCTCAAGCAAGTTTTTCTCAACCTCGTTCTGAACTCCGTCCAGGCCATGGAGCGAACGGGAGGGGAACTCTTCGTTTCCACGGCCCAGGTCACCCACCAGGGCCGCCCGATGCTCCAGGTGCAGATTCGCGATTCGGGGCCGGGGATCCCGGCGAAAATCCTGGAGCATATTTTCGATCCGTTCTTCACGACGAAGGAAAAGGGAACCGGCCTGGGATTGGCTATCGCCCATCAGGTCGTCACGGAGCACGGCGGTGTGATTCTCGTCGAAAGCGAGCCCGGAAAGGGGGCGCTTTTCGCGGTTCGTTTGCCCGCAGCAGAAACTCTCGAAAACGTCTCCGGAGAAGAAGCAGGGGCAGAACGGCAAGTGGCCGTCGGCGGGAAATTCGCTCGGCTCTGACTCTTGCCGGCGTTCCGCTTTCGTGACACCCCGCGCGCTCGGCGCGCTTTCGGAACGTCGCGGTGCGTCCTCGTTCGGAGTACGGCGAGAGGCGGAGCTCCCTCGAGGAAACGTGCGGGCGGCGCGAGCGGGGCGTTTCCCTTCACCTGGCATGCGTCCTGCTGTGCGCGGCAAGTACGCCAGCGCGGAAAGGCTCCTTGGGCCGCCATCTGTGGCCATGGAAGGCGAGCGACCCTCGGGCTTTCGCGGCGAGTCCGGGCGGTGACGAGGGCCAGGGAGAGCCGCCGCGCTGGCGAAAGCACGTCGTCCCTCGCCGGCGAGCCCTCTTTGCGATGTGTCGTGGAAGGGAAGAGCAAGAGTCCGTGGAGTTCCGTGCTCACCACTTCTCGGCGAAGGGCCGCAGGTCGAGCTCGAAGGTCCATGCTCTCTTGCGCTGCCGGACCAGGTGAAGCACGTTGGCTGCGATTTCGTCCGGGTCCAGAAAAAACTCGTCCGGGCGGTCCGGAAAAAACGCTCGGGTGGCTGGCGTGTCGATCACCCCGTCGACCACGACGTAGCTCACGTGGATTCCCTTCGGGCCCAGGCTTCGTGCCATGGACTGCGCGAGAGACCTCTGGGCGGCTTTGGCTGCGGCAAACGCCGCGAAGTTCGCGCCCCCGCGCCAGGAGGCCGTGGCCCCGATGACGACGACGGAGCCGCCGTCCCTCGATAGCATGTCCCGCGCCGCCTCCTGGCCGCAGAGGAGAAGGCCGAGAGCGTTGACCCTCCAGGCCGCTTCGAACTCCTCGGGCGTGGTGGAAAGAAAATCGGAAAAGACACCGCTCCCGGCGTTGTGGACGAGCACGTCCACGGGGCCGAGATCGCGGCGGATGTTCGCGAACGTCCGCCGGACGTCTTCCGTTTTCCCCACGTCCGTCGGGTAACCCCGGCTTCCGGGGACGCTCGTTTCGTACTCCGCGAGCTTCGGGGCCGAGCGAGCGAGCATGGCCACGCGGTAGCCCTCGGCGGCGAACTTCCGCGAAATCGAGAGCCCGTTGCCCGGGCCCACTCCGGTGACGACACACACGGGTTGCGCCATGGCTTCATCCTCCGTCTTCCTGCGCTGCCTTCGCGATTCCCACCCGGACCCGCCCCGAAGGTTCTTCTCGCACGAAGCCGAGACGGGTGGAAGGGGCGCGCTCGGGGCAGGGAAAAGCAAAAAGATAAGACACTCTCGACGCTTTTTGTCCGATGGGGTATGGTACGCCCCGGAAGGAGGCGAGAGCGATGCGTCCAGACGATCTCATTCTCGTGAGCGTCGACGACCACGTCGTGGAACCCCCGGACATGTTCGAGCGGCACCTGCCGCCGCAGTGGAAGAGCAAGGCCCCCAGGGTGGTACGGAAAAAGGACGGAAGCGACGTGTGGGTCTTCGCCGGGGAGCAGATCGTGAACATCGGGCTCAACGCGGTCGTGGGCCGTCCGCCCGAAGAGTACGGGATGGAACCCACGGCTTTCGAGCAGCTCCGGCGGGGAACCTACGACGTGCACGAGCGCATCCGCGACATGAACGTGAACGGCGTCCTCGCCTCGCTCTGTTTCCCTTCGTTTCCCGGCCTTTGCGGCGCGCTCTTCGCGCGGCAGCAGGACAAGACCCTCGCGCACGTCGTGCTCCGGGCCTACAACGACTGGCACATCGACGAGTGGTGCGGGACCTACCCGGGCCGCTTCATTCCGCTGGCCCTTTTGCCGCTCTGGGACCCGAAGCTCATGGCGGACGAAGTCCGTCGCGTGGCGAAAAAAGGCTGCCACGCCGTGAGTTTCTCCGAGCGCCCGGAAGAACTGGGCTTCCCGAGCATCCACAGCGAGCACTGGGATCCCTTCTGGACGGCTTGCGCCGACGAGGGCACGGTCGTGTGCGTCCACATCGGTTCCGGAGGGGGGATGAAGTTCACCTCGATGGACGCGCCCGTGGATGTCATGATCGCGGTGACCCCGATCCTGAGCGTGAGCTTCGCCGCGGACCTTCTCTGGTCGCGCGTCCTCAAGAAGTTCCCCGTTCGCTTCGCTCTCTCGGAAGGCGGCATCGGCTGGATCCCCTACTTTCTCGAGCGGGCCGACTACGTCCACGAACACCACCACGCGTGGACGCACCAGGATTTCGGCGGCAGGCTTCCGAGCGAGGTCTGGCGAGAGCACGTGCTCACCTGCTTCATCGACGACGCCGTGGGGATTCGGAACCGCCACGCCGTCGGAATCGATACGATCGCGTGGGAGTGCGACTATCCGCACTCGGACACGACCTGGCCGAAATCTCCCGAGAGGTTGGCGAAAAGCCTCGAGGGAGTACCGGACGACGAGGTCGCGAAGATCACGCACGAGAACGCGCTCCGGTGGTTCCGCTTCGACGCCTTCCGGCACCGGCCGAAGGAGCGGTGCACCGCGGCCGCTCTTCGTGCCGAGTCTCCGGACGTGGACGTCACGCCGAGGAGCATCCCGGGAGGCAAGCCCCCGACGTACGATCTCGGGCGCCCGGTGACGACAAAAGACATCACCGAGCAGCTCGCCTCCGTTTACGCCACGATGCCCGAAATGCCGGACTGACGTATCTCCGCTCGGGCCGTGAAGCATCGGCGAGAGCGGGGGCCGGCGCGAATCCTCGAGGATTTTCCCGTCGGTTCGGTCCGGCGGCGGCTTCTTCTCTGGTATCGTGACCGCGCCCGGCCTCTGCCCTGGCGCAGCGACACGAACGCGTACCGGGTTTGGGTCGCCGAGGCCATGCTGCAGCAGACGCGGGTCGCGGTCGTCGAGCGGGCCTACCCCGGCTTTCTCCGGCGCTTTCCCACTTTGCGGGCGCTCGCTGCCGCGAGCGAAGAAGAGGTGCTCTCGGCCTGGTCCGGGCTCGGCTACTACGCTCGTGCCCGGAGACTTCGGGAGGCGGCCAGGTGGGTGGTCGAGCGTCACGGAGGTCGGTTCCCTCGGGATTTCGCCCGCGCCCGCTCGTTGCCGGGAGTCGGTCCCTACACCGCCGCTGCGGTGCTCTCCTGTGCGTACGGGCTGCCGCACGCGGCGGTGGATTCGAACGTTCGTCGCGTTCTCGGGAGGCTCGCGGGCGAGCACCGCGCCGGCTCCGCGACCGTTCGGGAGCTGGCCGCGGTTCTTCTCGATCGAGAAAGGCCCGGCCAGTGGAACCAGGCGCTCATGGAGCTCGGCGAAACGGTCTGCCTTCCGCGCGCGCCGAAGTGCCCCTCCTGTCCCCTGCGACGCCACTGCCGGGCGTACGCGAGCGGCGGGCCCTCGGTGCCGGCGCGGGCCGCGCGGCCCGGGCGCGAACGGATCTTCTGCGAGGTTTACGTCGTTCGCGACCGGCACGGATTTTTTTTGCTCGAACGTGGGGCGTTCCGCTATCTTCCCCACCTGTGGTTGCCGCCGGTCGTCCTTTCCGGGGAGCCGCCCTTGCTTTCCGCCGGCACGCCGAAAGGGACCTTCCGTCACGCCATCGTCCGGCGGGACTTCGTCGTCGAGGTCCTCGAGGCGAGGCTCCGGCGATCCGAAATCCGGGCGATGGCGGAACGTCGGGGCGCCGAGTGGCGGCTTTTCCGGCCGGGCGATCTCGAAAAGCTCGGCCGCTCTTCGTTCCTTTCGAAGGCGCTCGCCTTGGCGGGGGTCGAGGCGAGCTTTCAGCCCGCGCGCCGCAGTGCGATGCAGTCGATCTCGACCTTGGCCCCGAGGGCGAGCGCCGCGCAGCCCACGGTGATCCGTGCCGGTGGGTTTTCGGGGAAGAACTCGAGATAGGCTTCGTTCATCTCGCCGAAGGTCGTCATGTCGGTGAGGTAGACCTGGACCTTGACCACGTCGTCGAGCGTCGAGCCCGCTGCCTCGAGGATCGCACGGACGTTTTCCAGGGCCTGCCGTGTCTCCGCCCGTGTGCCGCCGGCGACAAGTTCGAAGGTACCCGGTTTCGTTCCGAGAGTGCCGGACACGAAGACGAAGTCGCCGGCGACGGTCGCGTGGGAGAAAGTCCGGAGCCGGCCGACCGCCGGGGCGTCGATTCGGCGAATCCGCTCGTCGGGCCCGGCCATGGGGGTCACTTTCCTTTCCAGACCGGTGGCCGTTTTTCCGCGAAAGCCCGAGGGCCTTCTTTGGCGTCTTCGGTCGCGAAAACCATGGCGGCGAGCCGCGACTCGTTCTCGTAGGCGGACTCGAGGTCCATGGCGAGCCCTTCGAGCACCGACTGCTTCGTGGCCCGGATGGCCAGCGGGGCGTTGGCCGCGATGCGCCGGGCGTAGTCCATCGCGGCATCCATGAGCTTTTCCCTCGGTACCACCTCGTTGAGAAGGCCCATTTGCAGGGCACGCCGTGCGGGAATCCGGTCCGCCGTAAGGAGAAACTCCATGGCGTAGGGGAACGGGATCTGCCGCGGGAGTCGGACCGTGGTCCCGCCGCCGGCGAAAAGCCCGCGTTTGGGTTCCATGACGGCGAACGTCGCGTTTTCCGAGGCGACACGGATGTCGGTGCCGCCGAGCATTTCCATGCCCCCGGCTACGCAGAGCCCGTTGACCGCCGCGATGATCGGCTTGTAGATCTTGATGTTGCGCAGCACGGCCACCTGGCCGTCTTCGGGTTTCCAGCGTTCCGGTTTGGGCAGAACCCCGGTCACCTGCGGGATGAACGTCTTCAGGTCCGCCCCCACGCAAAACGTGTCGCCGACCCCGGTCACGATGGCCACCCAGGCTTCGTCTTCGTCCCGGAAGCGACGCCACGCGTCGGCCAGGGCGCTGAAATGTTCCATGTCGAGGGAGTTTCTCGCCTCCGGGCGGTCGATCGTGATCGTCACGATGTGGTCCTCGCGTTCGTAGTGGATCGGCATGGTAGGTCCTCCTCGTCGGCGCTACGTAGCACTTCTGCCTTCCTACCTGAAGGGGTGCGCTCTTGACGCGCCGTGGCTCGTCGGGCGATAGAGACCACCATGCCGCTCGCTCTCGGTGTCCACCACGTCTCTTTCGCGGTGAGAGACCTCGCGCGCGCACGTCGGTTCTACGAGGGGATCCTCGGACTCGAGACCATCCCGCGGCCCGACTTCCCTTTCCCGGGCGTGTGGTATCGGGCGGGCCAGGCGGAGGTCCACCTCATCGAGGTCGCGGCCGACAGGGACGCGGGCCGCCCTCCGGGTGCCCCGGACCCCCTCGCCGGGCACGTCGCCTTCTCGGTACGCGACTACGACGACACGCTCGCCCGCTTGCGAGCCGAGGGGCTCGAGGTACTCGAGACGACGAGGGAATCGGGGCAGATGTGGGTGCGCGATCCCGACGGGCACGTGATCGAACTGATCGTCTCGGGCGAGGGACGCTGATTTTTTCCTTGCCCTCCACGTCGAGGATCGACTATCGGTAGAGCGGGGGCCGGAGGTTCGGGGTCATGAGCCGATACGCCTACGAGCGCCTGAGTGCACTCGACAACTCCTTCCTGCTTCTCGAGAGGGACAACGCCCCCATGCACGTCGCCTCGACGATGATTTTCGAGGCCGGCCCCTTGAAGAAGCCCGACGGCGGCATCGATGCCGAGAAGATCCGGCAGCACATCGCGGCGAATCTTCACCGCATCCCCCGCTACCGCCAGAAGCTCGCCTACATTCCCGTGTTTCACCACCCCGTCTGGGTGGACGACCAGCGCTTCAACCTCGACTACCACATCCGTCACACGAGTCTTCCCAGGCCGGGTGACGAACGGCAGCTCAAGCAGCTTTCGGCTCGGATCATGGAACGGCGGCTCGACCGCGGGCGGCCCCTCTGGGAGGTCTGGGTGGTCGAAGGGCTCGAAGGCGATCGGTTCGCTCTGGTCTTCAAAGTTCACCATTGCATGATCGACGGGATCGCCGGGGTCGACCTGTTACGCGTACTCCTTCAGGGCAGCCCGGAGTACGAGCCGGCCGAGGCGCCGAACTTCTTCCCGCGGCCTGCACCCACGCCGTGGGAGCTTTTCCGGGACGAGTGCCTGCGCCGGGCCTCGCTCCCGTGCAAGGCGCTGCGCGACGTCGGCACCTTCCTCCGGGAGGCCGAGGACCTCCGGGAGGATGCACGGGTGCGGGTGCGGGCCCTCGCGGAAGCGCTCGGGGCGACACTACGGTGGGCGTCCGAAACCCCCCTGAACCGGCCCATCGGGCCTCACCGGCGCTTCGACTGGCTCGAGACCCGGCTCGAGGACGTCAAGGAAGTGCGCCGAGTTCTCGGCGGGACGGTGAACGACGTCGTCCTCACGATCGTGACCGGCGCCGTCCGGCGTTTTCTGCGGCGGCGACAGGTCGACCCGAGAAAACTCACCTTCCGAATCCTCGCACCCGTCAGCGTCCGGAGCGAGGAGGACCGCGAGGCGCTCGGCAATCGCGTCTCGGGATGGGTTCTGGAACTCCCGATCGGAGAGCCGGATCCCGCGCGGCAGCTCCGCATCATCTCGAGCAGGACGGCGGCGCTCAAGCACTCGCGGCAGGCCGTGGCCGCGGAGGTCCTCGTCGGAGCCGCCGAGTGGACCCCCACGACTCTTCTGGCCCTCGGAGCGCGTACCATCACGCGGCTTCTCCCCTTCAACATGGTCGTGACGAACGTGCCGGGTCCTCAGTTCCCGATGTACCTCCTCGGAGCCAAGCTGCTCGCGCCCTACCCGGTCGTTCCCCTTGCCGACCACCTCGGCCTGGGCACGGCGCTTCTGAGCTACGACGGAAAGCTCTTCTGGGGTTTCATGGCGGACTACGATCTCGTTCCCGATCTCCACGCGTTCGTCGAGGCGGTCGACGCCTCTTTCGCGGAATTGCTCGCACTGGCCCGGGCCGGCCGGGCGACCGCCGCCCATCCCGAGACAGCGTTACCTCGCAAGGCCGCTCGGAAGCCGCCCGTGCGCAGCGGGAACTCGAGCGGGGGAACGGGTCCGGAGTCGAGGTCAGCTCGTAGGGGGCGGAGCCGGAGCGTGTCGGTGCCGCCGCACGGTGGCCGAGGGGACTTCGGCCGCTCGGCGCAGTTCTTCGAACGAGCGCTCCGTGGCCCGCACGAAGTCTCTCAGGTCGGGCACGAGGTCCCAGTCGGCCATGAAGCCCCAGAAAAGTTTGTGGTCGTAGCTGAAAAGCGCCACGCCGAGACCCTGGTTCATCAGGAGGTTCAGCATGGGGTACGTCGCGAGCATGCGCGCCCCGAGAAGGTAGAGGGGAATCTGGGGCCCGGGTACGTTCGTGACGACGAGGTTGGCGGCCCGCGACCTGTAGGCCAGACGCGTCGCCGTGGAAAGCAGCGTGGGAACGGTCCATTCGCTCACCTGGGCGAGGACCGCTGCCCCGAGGGTTTGTTTCGACTTCTTGAGGTGCGCCGTCATCTCACGGATCGCCGCGAGTCGCCGCCTGGGATCCACCTCGGCCACGGGCAGCGTAGCGGCCCAGAGCGCGATCTGGTTCCCGGTCGTTCCCCGCTCGGTCGGAGGGCGCACGCTCACCGGGACCATGGCGCGGATGTTCATCCTGCGTTGCTGGAACCGCGTGATGCCTCGCCTCTCGAGGAACGTTCCCAGCGCGCCCGCCACGGTCGCCAGCACGACGTCGTTCACGGTCCCGCCCAGGCGATTTTTGACGGCTTTGACCTGCTCGAGATCGAACGTCGTCCAGTCGAAACGCCGGTGCGGCCCGATCGGATGGTTGAGCGGCGTTTCGGAGGCGGGGCTGAGCGCCGCTCCGAGCGTCTCGCCGAGCGCTTCGAGCCTGCGCCACGCCTCGCGGGCGAGCCGGACCGGGTCTTCCACGAACTCCCGGGCCAGAGAGAGGGCCTGGAAAGGGAAGCCCGCCCGGCGAAGAAGCTCGTCTCTCGCGAGCTCGAGGGTCGAGGGCGGTGGCTCGGGAACCCACTCGACCGGCTCGCCGATTTCTTCCTCCGGGTCGGGGCTCAGGACGACCGTCATGAGGTCCACACCCGCGATCCCGTCTACCATGCAGTGGTGTGTTTTGGTGACGAGGGCGAACCGATCGCCTTCGAGCCCTTCGACCACCCAGACCTCCCAGAGGGGCCGCCCGCGGTCGAGGCGTTGGGACATGATGCGGGCGGCGAGCCGCTTGAGGGCGTCTTCGTCTCCGGGCCGTGGAAGCGCCGTGTGCCGGACGTGGTATTCGAGCTTGAAAGAGGGATCGTCCACCCAGATCGGGGCCTTTTCGAGGGGCGTCCAGGCGAGTTTCTGCCGGTATCGGGGAACGAGGTGGAGCCGGGACTCGAGGTAGCGGCGGATTCGCTCCACGTCGATTCCGCCGTCCGGCCGGCGCATCGGAGCGGCGTCGAAAATCATCGTGACGCCCACGTGTTGCGGGTGCTCCGGAGTCTCGATGTCGAGAAACGTCCGATCGATGACCGAGAGCCGTTCGTAGCGCGCCATGAGAAGACCTCCGGTGGACTCCGTCTCGCAGGCCCTGCGACTCCCCGCTTCAGCTTCGGAGTGCTTTTTCCACGAACAGGAGTCGGTCGTTTCCCCAGAACATCTGTTCGCCGACGAAAAAAGTCGGGGCGCCGAACGCGCCCCGACGTACGGCCTCGTCGGTATTCTCCCGGAGGCGATCCTTGATTTCCTGTGCCGAAGACCGCTCGAGCCCGCGTTCCGGATCGAGTCCGGCCCTGGCGAAAAGATCGCGCAGGACGGAAGCGTCGGAGAGGTCTCGTTTCTCCACCCAAATTGCCCGGAAGGCAGCCCCGTGGTAACTCTCGAAGCATCCCTCTTCGATGGCGACCAGTGCCCCGCGCAAAGCCCCGAGCGTTCTCTGGGGAAAGACGGGATTCCAGTGAAAGGCCACTCCGTAGTGCTCCGCCCAGCGTTGCAAGTCGACGAGCATGTAGCGGGCCTTGGCGGCGACGTTGGCAGGAGGGCTGTTCCCCGTGGCTTGCAGCACGGCTCCGAGGAGCATGGGCCGGTAGGCGACCTCGGCGCCCGTTCGTTCTGCCAGGGCGGGAATTTGCGTGTCGGCGAGGTAAGAAAAAGGACTCGCATAGTCGTAGAAAAACTCGAGCTTCGGCATCTTCCCTCCGCGGGTCCTGGGCGTCGTGCGCGCAAGTTTAGGGCGCGGGCGGCTTCGAGCGCAAGGGTTCGCGGGCTTTCTCGGGCGCTTTCGCCTCGTGCGGCCCGAGTCCCACTTCTCCCGGTTGCGCCGGTTGCAAGCGGACGCGAGGAAGTCCCGGGAAGAAGGGAGATCTTCCACCCCCGTGGTCCGAGAGATCACCGGTAGCGGACGGCCGGGTCGTGCCACGGCGGGCCGGGATGCCGAGCGGCGTCTTCGGCCTTTCGCCGTCTTGCTCGTGGTCGCTGCGGCTCTGGTGAATCTGGTCCGGTTTCCCGGTGCCGGCCGGGACGACGTCTTCATCACGCTTTTTGCGGGCGAGACCCTCGGTCGGGGACCCTGGTTCTTGAACTTCAACTACGAGCCCGAAGAGATGATGACGAGCGTGCTCGGCGCGCTCGTCGCGGCGTTCCTGCACGCGCTGGTGCCCGAGGGAACCTACACGCTGAACAAGCTTTTCACCTACCTGGTCTCGGTCGGCACGCTCGTGCTTCTCTGGCGGGCCCGGCGTGTCCTTTTCGGGAAGGAGGGAGCCGAGTGGCCGGCGGTGTTCTCGGTCGCCGCGACGGGTTTTTTGCCGGTGTTCGGGTACTGGGGGCTCAGCGGCCTGGAATCCGTACCCTACGGGTTTCTGCTCCTGCTCTACGTCGTCGTTTTCGGGCTCTACGTGCGCGAGGGCCGCGCCCGGCAGGCTGCAGGGCTCGTCACCGTGCAGATCCTGCTCGTCCTGGTTCGGGCCGAGGGCTTCTGGATTCTGGCTGCCACCGCCGTGCTCGGTTTTCTCGTGCGCCTTCGGCCGCGCCAGGTGGCGGTGCTCGTCGGTTTGCCGCTTCTCGCTTTCGGCGTCCTCCTCGCGTTGCGGCACCACATGACCGGGGGATTCTGGCCGAATCCCGTCTACGCGAAGGCGGGAGACCTGTCCTCGGCGGTTCCCCGGGGCTTCCGCTACCTTCGCGGATACTACTCGGCCAGTCCGCTTCTCTCCTTTCACCTCTTCGCGCTCCTGGGCGGATTCGCCGCCGTCGTTCGCGCGACCCTCGGCCGTCTCGGTCTGCCCGGAGGCTCGGTTCGGACGAACCCGGTGGTCCTTGCGGCAGCCACGCTCGTCCTCGCGTACGAGAGTTTCGTCCTTCTCGTGGGTGGAAACTGGATGGAATACTACCGGTTTCTCGCACCCACCGTTCCCCTCAAAAACGTCCTCCTCGCGGTTCTGGCGCTCCCGCTCTGGACCGGCGTGGTCGTCGGGAGGGGCCGCCAGATTCTCGGTGGGGTGCTGGTGGCCGTCTTCGTGCTGGCGCAGCAGTGGATGCCGTCGCGCACTCCGCTCACCGTCAACAAGAACTGTTCGTCCCCTTTGCCCCTCGGCCAGCCGCGCCTCGTACTCGAGAACCTCTTCACCGGAGCGACCTGGCTCAACTGCGCCCACCGCCGCGACAACTTTTCGGTCGTTCCCTTCGTACGGGAGGAGCTCCGGAAGTACGTTCCGGCCGATCGGCCACTCACCGTCGTGACCTACCAGGCCGGCTATTTTCCGTATCTGGTCCGGAAATATTTCGGCCCCGACGAGGTTTATTTTCTCGGCACGCCCGGGCTCATCAACCGTCGGATCGCGGTCCTCCCGGTGCCGAAGGATTTCCTCGGGCTCAAGGGTGCTTCGCGTCCCGACTGGATTCTCGCGGGAAAGGCAGGGCCGCTTTCCGAGGCCATCGACCCCGAAGGGCCGGTGCTCGTGTACGTCCTGCACGCGAATCCCGTGGAGGCCCGGAACTACGAGGCGATGGGATTTCGGCGTGTCTGGAGCGGGGCGGGGGCGGATGTGTTCTACATCGAAAACCGCACGCCGCTTTTCGGGGCCGGGAAGGCCCGGGGCTCCCGGTCCGCGTCGGGGTAGGGACAGGGTCGCGATCCGGGCGGAGGGCCTCGGCTCGACGCCCCGAGGGAGCACGGCCCGGTCGCCGGCTGCCGGGTCGCAAGCACCTCCGCCAAGCGAATGCTGGGTGCGGGCGGGAACGGCACGAACCTTGGATGCTTCCCGAGCCGTGGGCCGCACGACGAAATCGCCGGACACGGGTTTCACGCTCGTCGAACTCCTCCTTGTCGTGGCCCTCGTGGCGGTACTCGGCGGCCTCGCTCTCCAGGCCGTCGTCGCTTACCGAAAGGACGCTTACGACGCGCGCGCGATGCACGACGTGGGCAATGCGGCCGTGGCACAAGAATCGTACTACGCGACGTACTTTACCTACGTGAACTTCACGGCCACCGGCCCTGCCACGCTTTCCGTACCCGGCCTCGTCGTCTCCGAAAGCGTGACGCTCAAGGGCGTGGGCGACGAGCAGAAATTCACCGTGGAAGCCAGTTCGAGCAAAGGAACCGGCAAGAAGTTCGTCTACGACAGCGAGACCGATACGATCCGGTCGGACTGACCCGCGGCGCCCGGGTCCGATCCGCTCGGACCGATCCTCGCCAGGCGCCATTCCCTCGCCCCGAGCCTCAGACCTCCACGAGACCCGAGCGCCTCGCCGCTGCGAGCGCTTCCATGAGCTCGATCCGCCGCACGACGTCGAGGACTTCTTCGGCGAAGGCGGCCCGCCGCTCTCGGAGTTCCTCTCCCCCTGGTTCGAGGAGACCCCGGTTGCGGGCGAGGCGGAGTCCGGTCTCGAAGAGTGCCTTGGAAGCCGACTCCGTACTGCGAACGCGCCGCTGGAGAACGTACTGCTTGGCGAGGGCGAAGCAACGTGGAAGGAGGCTCTCCGGCTCGACGGGATCGGAAGGCCCGAGACGGGCGAGCACGTCGGCGACGACGCGGTAGGCGTCCGCGAACGGGCGGAGCACCCGATGGGCGAGAAAGGGACGGATCCTTCGGACCAGTGCGTGAATTTCTCCGGGCCCGAGCTCGAGAACCGCTTGCCAGTCCGGGTCGTGGAGAGCCGCCTCCGCGCGCAGCTCTTCGAGAAAGGTCTGCCGGTCCGAGAAGAAGAATTCGAACTTGAAAAGGTCCCGGAGTCGCAGCCCCTCGTCGAAAAAGGCACGGAGCCTTTCTCCGGTCGTCTCCGCCGCGCGGAGGAGGGCGAGCTCGCAGATGGCGCCCGTGACGAAAAAGTGGATCACGGTGTTCCGGTAGTACGCGGCCGCGAGTTGCTGCTCGGGTCCGATGGCGTAGACCGGCTCGGGCCCCTCGGCGAAGCACGTGGCGACGCCGTTTTCGCAGAGCGCGTCGAGCACCGCACGCAGCGCCTCCACGTCGTCCGGGTCGAGCTGGGCCGTGGTCGGCAGATTCTTTCGGCGGACGTAGTCGACGACGTTGCGCAAGGAACGTCCGAGTTCTTCGAGCGTGAGCGCCCGGTCGCCCGCCCCGAGGAGCGCGAGCGTGACGAGGGAAACCGGCGTGACGGGCGTCGCTTCGTTCATGCGGCGGCAGACCTCGAAGGCGATTTTCTGGACGACGAGGCTGCGCTCGTCCGGATTCGGCGGCGAACCCGGCTCGGGCGGCCCGATCGTCTCGGCGAGGGAGAGCGGGACGCCGAAGCGCACGTGGATGTCTCCGTAGCGGCGGCGGAGCCTCCGGAGCATGCGCAAAAACCAGCGGAAGCTCTCCGGTTCCTTGCGGCCTCCCTTCTGCTCCGTCACGTACTCGGTCACGTCCTGGATCTGGTCGTAGGCGATCGAAATCGGAAGGAGGACGACGTCTTCGCTTTTGCCGCGCCGGTAGGCGTCGACGACGTAGGCGAGAAGGCCGAACCGCGGGGGCAGGAGCTTGCCGGAGCGAGAGCGGCCTCCCTCGAGGTACCACTCCAGAGAAAATCGCTTCTCGATCAGGTAGTCGATGTAGTGGCGGAGGACGAGTTTGTAGACCTCGTCGTCCTTGAAGCTGCGGCGGATGAAAAACACCCCGGCGCGGCGGACGACGGGCCCGATGGGAAAGAAGTTCATGTTGATGCCGCCGGCCGTGTGCGTGGGTGGCAGGCCGCACTCGTGCAGCACGACGTGGAGGACAGGGTGGTCGAGGTTCGAGCGGTGGGTGGGCAGGAAGGCGACCGGATAGCGCTGGAGCACCCGTGCGATTTCTTCGACTTTGGTCCGGTCGTAGCGGAGCGCGCGGTACCCCCTGCGGTAGAGATAGCGGAAGAGGTGGGTAGCCAGGTCGATCATCGTCGGGCTGTGCGCAGCGGCGATCTCGCGGAGGTCCCTTGCGGCCTCCCGCAGGACCGAAGCCTCCGTGCGGCCGAGTCGCCGGGCGAGCTGTGCCACGGCGCCGCGGAAGGCGGGCCGGCCGAGGATTTCTTCGGGAACGAGTCGGGGTACCTTGTACCGGCTGCCGCGCTCGCGGCGTTCGGCGCGCTCGAGTGCGAGGGTGGCTTGCCGGACCACGAATTCGACCAGACCGCCGGTCAGGCCGTGGTCGTATCCACCCGCCAGCCGCCAGCGCTCGCGCAGCTCCGAGAGTCTCGCGGGCTCCGCGAGCACGATCCGGCACCGCTCGGGCGCTCGCCGCAGAATCCAGAGCTGGCGGATCCAGTTCGGGTCCCGTGGATCTCCGAAGAGGACGTGCTTCCACGTCGCCGCCCTCTCGCCTCCTTCCTCGCGCTCGTGCAGCCAGACGACGCGGACGGGCTGGAGCAGAGGGTCGTCTCCGGCTGCCAGGCGCGCCTCGAGCCGTTCCGTGCCCTTGCCGCGGAGCGAAGGTAGCTCGAGGTAGTCCACCTGCGTGTCGGCCGAGCGGCGCGACTGCTCCTCCGCCCAGCGGCGCAAAAGTCGCCGCTCGATCGGGCTCCTGGCGTCCAGAAGGAAAACGACCGCCGGTTCCCGGGAGTCGGAAACGGAGGGTTTCGCGCGGAGCACTTCCACCGCCGAAGGTTGTCAGGGGCCGTGGCAAATTGCAATGTGCCTCGCACGATGCGTCCGAGACTCGAGCTCGCGCTCTTTCTCCTGCTCCTCGGGCTCGCGTCCTGCGCGCCTTCGCGCGAGGAGGGGATCACGGTCACGTTCCCGGCGAGTGTGGTGGGGCGCGAGGGAGAGGTTCTCCGGGCGCAGCTCCGGCGTTTCATGGCCGAACATCCCGGAATCCGAGTGGTCGTCCAGGAAACCCCGGATGCCGCCGACGAGAGACGCCAGCTCTACGTCCAGTGGCTCAACGCCCACGCTCCGGACCCGGACGTGCTCCAGCTCGACGTGATCTGGACCGCCGAATTCGCCGCCGCCGGCTGGATCGCGCCCCTCGATTCTCTCGGTCCGATTCCCCCGGAGGAGCTCGAGGATTTCTTCGAGCCGTGCGTGCGAGCGAACCGCTGGCGTGGGCGGCTTTACGCCCTGCCGTGGTTCGTGGACGTCGGCATGCTCTACTTCCGCACCGATCTGGTCGAGAGCGCTCCCCGGTCCTTTTCGGAGCTCGTGCGACAAGCTCGGGAAGGCCGAAGGGAGGGGGTCCGTTACGGCATCGTCTGGCAGGGGGCACGGTACGAAGGTCTCGTCACGGTGTTTCTCGAACACCTCGCGGCTTTCGGGGGGGAGATCCTCGACCGGGAGGGCGGAGTTCGGGTCGACTCGCCCGAGGCTCTGGCGGCCCTTCGGGCCATGACGGACGCCGTCCGCTCCGGGGTCGTGCCGAGAGAGGCGCTCACGTGGCACGAGGAAGAGACCCGCCTCGTTTTCCAGCGAGGCGAAGCCGTTTTCCTGCGCAACTGGCCGTACGCGCTTCCGTTGCTTTCGGACGGCAAGCGCTCCGCCGTGGCGGGTCGTTTTTCCGTGACGCCGTTCCCTCCTGCGGAGGGCGGGAGGCCGGCGGCTGCCCTGGGCGGTGCCCAGCTGGCCGTCAACGCCCGCAGCGACGTTCCCGAGGCCGCCTTCGCCGTCGTCCGTTATCTGACCGCGCCCGAGCGAATGCTCGAACGAGCACGGGCCACGGGGCAGTTTCCGGCGCGGCGCTCGCTCTACCGGGACCCCCGGCTCGCCCGCGCTCTCGGCATCCCCCCGAAGACGGCGCTTCGGGTCGTCGAGCACGCCGTACCGCGCCCCGTGACGCCGGTCTACAACGAACTTTCGGAAATCCTGCAGATTCACCTCCACCGCGCTCTTCTGGGTTCGGAAGAACCCGAGGTTGCGCTGGCGCGCGCCGCCGGGAAAATTCGGGCCCTCCTCCGCAGGGCGGCTCTGCTTCGCAACTGACCCGTGCAAGCTCACGAGAGACACGAACGAAGACTCGCCTGGGCGCTCGCCGCCCCGGCGCTCGGGCTGTCCGCGGCCGTCACGGCCTTCCCCCTCCTCTGGGTGCTCTGGGACTCGTTCCACCGTCACGACCTCCGCATGCCCTGGCTCGGACATCCGTTCGTGGGTCTCGAGAATTACGCGGAGCTCCTTTCCGACGCTCGTTTCTGGGAGGCAGCTTCCCACACGCTCTTTTTCGTCGCCGTCACGGTTTCGGCGGAGCTCCTCCTGGGGCTTCTCCTGGCGCTCGGTCTCCACGCCGAGTTTCGGGGCAGGGGCTGGGCCCGCACGGCCGCCCTGCTCCCGTGGGCCCTTCCCACGGTCGTGGCGGCTCTCGTGTGGCGTTTTCTCTTCGAGGGGCGGGGAGGGTTCGTGAACGTCGTGCTCCTGGCTCTCGGGATTCTCGAGCGCCCGCCGGTGTGGTTCGCCGACCCGGTTCTCGCCTGGGTTCCGCTGCTGCTCGCCGACATCTGGAAGGCGACGCCTTTCGTGGCTCTGCTGCTCCTGGCGGGCCTGCAGGGGATCGATCCCGCACTCTACGAAGCGGCGCGCGTCGACGGGGCGTCGCGCTGGGAGGAGTTCCGGCACGTGACCTTGCCGCTCCTGCGCCCTGCCTTGCTCGTGGCACTCGTCTTTCGGACACTCGACGCGCTGCGGGTTTTCGACCTCGTCTACGTGCTCACGAACGGCGGCCCCGGGACGGCGACGGAACCGCTCGCGCTCTACACCTTCCGCGTGCTCTTCCAGAACCTCCGGTTCGGCCTCGGATCGGCACTTTCTTTCGTCCTCTTCGCCCTGAGTTTCGCCCTGGCGCTCGTCTACGTGCACACCGTGGGGCGGGGAGTCCTGGGAGGGGGACGGTGAGGTCCCGCGGTCCGAAGGCCCTGGGAGTCGCCGCCGGGCTCGTCTTTCTCCTCTTTCCTTTTCTCTGGATGACCGTGGCTTCTTTCACGCCCGAACGGCAGCTTCTCGGAGCCGAGTTTTTCCGACCTCGCGGGTTCGTTCTGGAGCACTACCGGGCGCTTTTCGCGGAGCGTGGATTCGGGCGTGCCATCCGGAACTCCCTGATCGTGGCCGGGACGACGACGCTCTTTTGCGTCGTCCTCGGCTCGCTCTGCGCTTATGCGCTCGCCCGGTTTCGCTTTCGGGGCCGGAGCCTCGTTCTCGGGTTCGTTCTCGCTGCGACGATGTTTCCCCAGATCTCGATCGTTTCCCCCCTGTACCTCCTGCTGCGTGCGCTGGGTCTCGTGGACACCTACCCGGGGCTCGTTCTTCCCTACCTCACGTTCGCGATGCCGCTCACCGTGTGGCTGCTCGTCGGCTTTTTCCGCGAGCTTCCGCCGGAGCTCGAAGAGGCGGCACTGGTGGACGGAGCCGGCAGGTTGCGAGCGCTCGCGGAGGTCGTCTTTCCGATCTCGCTGCCTGCCGTCGCCGCGACCTCGATTCTCACGTTCCTCTACTGCTGGAACGAGTTTCTCTTCGCGCTGTCCTTCACCCTGGGCCCGGAGCGCCAGACCGTGCCCGTGGCCGTGGCGCTGTTCCGCGGGCAGTACCGGGTTCCGTGGGGGCAGATTCTGGCGGCCTCGGTCGTCACGACGCTGCCGGTCGTGGCACTGGTGCTCGCGTTCCAGAGGCGGATCGTTCGGGGGCTCGTTTCGGGCGCACTGAAAGGGTGAGAGAGTGGCCGAGGTTCGTCTCGAGCGTGTCACGAAAGTCTATCCCGGGGGTCACCGGGCGGTCGCGGGCGTGGACCTCGCGGTGCACGACGGCGAACTTCTGGTCGTGGTGGGCCCTTCGGGATGCGGGAAGTCCACGCTCCTGCGTCTGGTGGCGGGGCTCGAATTCCCGACCGAAGGCCGTGTCTTCGTCGGCGGCGAGGACGTCACGGAGCTTCCTCCGCAGAAACGCGACGTCGCCATGGTTTTCCAGAACTACGCCCTCTACCCGCACAAGACCGTCCGGGAGAATCTCGCTTTTCCGCTGCGGGTGCGTGGGGTGGCGAGGGACCAGATCGACCGACGAGTCTGGCAGGTCGCACAGATGCTCGGCCTTTCCGCGCTCCTCGATCGACGTCCCGCCCAACTCTCGGGTGGGCAGAGGCAACGGGTCGCGCTCGGGCGTGCCATCGTCCGGAGGCCGAAGGCATTCCTGCTCGACGAGCCGCTCTCGAATCTCGACGCGCGATTGCGCGTCGAAACCCGGGCGGAGCTCGCGCGGATTCGCCGGAGGCTCGGGGTCACGATGCTCTACGTGACGCACGACCAGGAAGAAGCCATGACCCTCGGAGACAGGATCGCGGTCATGAACGAGGGCCGCTTCGAGCAGGTGGCCCCTCCGCTCGAGATCTATCGGAGGCCGGGTACGCTCTACGTGGCGCGCTTCGTGGGTTCGCCTTCCATGAACGTCTACCCGGCCCATGCGCTCGCCGGAGCCGAGAAGGTGGCGGTGGACACGGGGTTTTTCCGCGTTTTCCTCCCCCGCCCGAAAGTTTCGGGCCGTCTCCTGCTCGGCATCCGCCCCGAGGACGTGAAGCTCGTCGCTGCGGGCGAACGGGATGCCGTGGGGGTCGTCGAGATCGTGCAGCCTCTCGGTGCGTCCGACGTCGTCCACCTCGCCCTCGAAGGGCCTGGCGAATCGAAGATGACGGCGGTGTGCCCCGCCGAGGAAGCTCCCCGGCCCGGAGACCGCGTCGGCCTCCGGTTTCCGCCCGACCGGGTCCACCTGTTCGACGCGGAGACGGGTCTTCGCATCCCGGACGCGTAGCTTCGGGCCGGACGCCGTGCTAGGGGCATGCGGCATGCGCCGGCCCGTTTGGCTTTTCAGCATGGATTCCGACCAGTTCCACGGACCCCCGATGACCACGGGGGCGCTGCGGGCTTACTTCGAGCGGTACGGTGCGACGGCGCGGCGAACGGCCGTGGAGCTCGTTCACTGGCGCGACCCGGAAGAACTCGAACGATGGAAGAAAACGGTCTGGCCTTCGCGGATTCGCCCGCTCGTGCGCAGGGCGAGAAGCGAGGGGCTCGAGCCCGTCTTCGGGTTTTCCTGCTACTGCTGGAACGCGGCCGAGTTCTTGTCGTTGTGGAAGGAAGTCAAGGCCGAAGAGCCGGGGATTCTGACGGTCGCCGGCGGGCCGCACGTGCAGCAGGCCGAGGATTTCCTCGGCGAAGAAGGACTCGACGTCGTGGTCCTGGGCGAGGGCGAACAGACGTTCACCGAGCTCCTCGATGCCCCTTCACGGGAGGCCTGGTCGGGAGTGCGCGGTCTCGCTTTTCTCGATGCGGAGGGGAGGCTTCGCAAGACGGCCCCGCGCCCGCGGATCGTCGAGCTCGACCGCATCCCTTCGGCCCTCGGCGTGGTCGCGCTGCGCGACGAACGGGGGCGTCCGCTCTACGGCCAGGCCGCCTACGAGACGACGAGGGGCTGCCCCTACCGGTGTGCGTTCTGCGAGTGGGGTACGGGGGCGATCGGAACCAAGATGTACCAGTACTCGCTCTCGAGGATCGCGGACGACCTCCGGCGGCTCGTGGCCGGTGGCGTGCAGGACCTCTGGCTCACGGACTCGAATTTCGGGGCCTTGCCCGAGGACGAAAAGAAGGCCGAGCTCGTCGTTCGGTTGCGGAAACACACGGGGCTTCCCCGCAATTTCTCCACTTCCTGGTCGAAGAATCACAACCGCCGCGTGCAGACGATCGTGAGGATGCTCCACCGCGAGGGGCTCCTTTCGCACTACCATCTCGCCCTGCAGACGCTGACGCCACGAGCTCTGGAGCTGAGCCATCGCAAGAACATGCGGTCGAACCAGTACGAGCCCGTGGTGCGCTCGCTGGCCGCCGAAGGCGTGCCCGTCGCCGCCGAGCTCATCTGGGGACTCCCGGGGGAGTCGCTCGAGGAGTTCACCCGGGGCCTCGATCATCTGATGACCGTCTTTCCGAACATCAACATCTTCGGCTACACGCTTCTCCCCGGCACGGAGTTCTACGAGCGGCGATACGAGTACGAACTGGAAACGGTTCCGGTCGCGGGCTACGGCAAAGCCCGCGGGGAGTACGTCGTGGGCTCGCATACTTTCTCGAGGCGCGAAGGCGAGGAGGGATATCGTCTGGTGACGGCTTACATCGTGCTCGTGCGCGGGCACGTGATCCCGCTGACGAGCCGGTACGTGGCTCTCGAGGGCACGGCCTCGCCGAGCGATTTTCTGCGGTTCCTGTTCGGGTACGTCCTCGATCGGCTGCGTGACCGGACGGGGCTCGGACCCGAGGACGCCCTCGCGCTCTACGAGAACCGGGCACGGCTCTACGTGGACTGCTTGCGGCGGAGGCAGCGCCTTTTCGCCCTTTTGCGGGAGGGCGCGAGAAGCTGGTGCGGTGCTCGTCGCCGGCCGGACCTCGAGGTTCTTCTCGAGAGGCTGCTCGGGCTCGACGAGGCTTTCGCTCCTCGCGAAGGCCGCGCCTCGGTGGAGCTCCACGCCTTTCCGTTTCCGGCCGACCTGGTCGTGGCGTCGCTCTCGGCCATGCGCCGGGTCGATCGAGCGCTCCTCCTCGCTTCCGAACCGGTCGTTCTTCGCGTCGAGTACCCGGGTGGGCTCGGCGACGTCGTGCGCGACCCGGACGGGGGTGCGTGGTTGGGCGGCAGGATCGCCGGCGCGGAACGAGCGTCGACGCCGGCAGGACGGCCGATCGACGCGGCCTCCCTTCTCTGACGATCGGAGGCACGCGGCGGTAGAGGGTTCGCCCGAAGACCCCGCCGTGCGCGAGGTCGGCGGGTGGTCAGCGTCGCTTCTTTTCGTAGGTCCCGACGAGGACGGCTTCGGCCAGGACGTGCCCCTGCATGGCTCGTTCGAGTCGGGCCTTGGTCGGTTCGCCCAAATCCCCGAGGACCACGTCGAGCGCGTAGAGCTTGTGAAAGTAGCGATGGCGCCCGATGGGCGGGCAAGGGCCGCCGTAACCCGTTCGCTGCCAGTCGTTTCGACCTTCGCGCGTGCCGGGCGGGAGGGCGGCCGAGGAAACGCCCTCGGGCAGGCCCGTGGAGTCGGGTGGGAGGTCGTAGAGGATCCAGTGGACCCAGGTCATCTTCGGGGCCTTGGGGTCCGGCGCGTCCGGGTCGTCGACCACCAGAGCGAGGCTTTTCGCTCCCGCGGGGACGCCCGACCAGGAGAGCGGGGGAGAGATGTCCTCGCCCTCGCAGGTGTACTTGGTGGGAATTTCCCCCATGTGAGCGAAAGCTTCCGAACGGATTTCGAATGCCATGGCTCCTTCCCTCCTTTCGTTCGGCTCTCCGCGGGCCCGTTCGGCTCTTCGGGCGCCCGTTCAGCTCTGCGCCAGGCGAGCCAGGATCAGTCCGAAAAAGCTTTCCGCTTCACCTTCGTAGCGCCACCCGAGGTGCACGCCGCAATTTTTGCACTCCGCATAGCGCCACGCAAAGCCGGGAAACCAGGTGAACTCCGTGGTGGCGGCACCCCACACCCGGCAGCCCGGAGCGGAGCGGAAGCACCCGATGTGAAAGAGGATGCCGTGGGGGTTCACGCAACGGTGCTCGTGCCTTCCGGCCATCGCGATCCGGTCTTCGTCGCTCGTCACCGGAGTCCCGCACGCCGCACAGAGAAGGGCACGCGGGCTGCGGTGCCGCGTCCCCGCGCGGACCCGGGTTTCCGGTCGCCCCGGCTCTTCCCCGTTCTCCCGGCGGCGGAACGACGTCGGGACCTGCGTCATCTCCGCCCGAGAGGATGGCCCAAGACGGGGCCGAGGAAAAGAAACGCTCTTGGCAATTGCCTACGGCGGGCCTTTGCGGGATTTTGGAGAACGAGGCTCTCGGGGGCTTTCTCTTTTTTCGATGCTGGAACAGCGCCGTTTTTCCCGCGACGTCCTGGGGATCCTCGGTACCCGTGGCGTCTGGAGTGCCATGGGGATCGTGAGCGGAGTCATCCTGGCTCGGCAGCTCGGTCCTCACGACCGGGGCATTCTGGCCCTGGTGCTTCTCCTGCCGTCCACGGTTCTCACTCTCGTGAAGCTCGGCATCAGCCAGTCGAACGTGTACTTCGTCAACCGGGAGAAGGTCGGGCCCGACCGAGTCGCTTCGAATTCCGCCGCCCTCGCGCTTTCCCTCGGGACCCTCGCCGCGGTTCTGGTGTGGCTCGGTCGGGGGCCGTTGCATGCCTCCGTCCTCCGAGGAGTTCCGGACTGGGCTCTCGCGCTCGGGCTCGTCCGGGTACCCCTCCTGCTCCTGGACGACTACCTCTACGGAGTCCTGCAGGCGACGGGCCTCTTCCGGATCTACAACGTTCGGCTGCTGTTCGGGGAAACTCTACGCCTGGTCCTCGTGGTCCTGTTCCTGGTCGTCTTCGATGGCGGGCTCGTCGCCGCCGTGTCGATTTACACGTTCGTCACCGTCGTGAACGTGGCCTGGCTCGTCTCGCAGATCCGAAAGCGTGTCCCGTTCGGTCTGCGGTTCGAGCGAGCCCTGCTCTCGGAGCAGTTGCGCTTCGGGCTCAAATCCTACGTCCAGACGCTGACCCAGCACCTCCTCCTTCGAATCGACATCTACATGGTCGCTTACTTTCTCTCGCCGTCGGAGACCGCCTTCTACGCCCTCGCTTTGCGGTTCACCGAGATGGTGCTCGAGATTCCGCAGGCCGTGGGACTCGTTCTCTACCCCCGCCTCGCGGCCTCTTCGCCGAGCGAGATCCACCGCCTCACGGCACAGGCCTGCCGGCGGACTCTCCTGGTGAGCGGTGTGGCAGCCCTTGCCCTTGCTCTCGTCGGTCCTCCCGTCATCACCCTGTGGTACGGGCGTCCCTATGCGCCTGCGGGAGCGCCGCTGCCGTGGGCGGCCGTGGGGGTGCTGGCGATCTCGATCTTCGTCATCGTAACCCGAGCGTTCACGAGTCAGGGGAGGCAGGAGGTCAACATCGCGGCAGGTGTCCTGGCTCTCGCGGGGAACGTCGTGCTGAACGCCTTTCTCATCCCCGCGTACGGTATCGTCGGGGCCGCCTTCGCCACGGCCGTTTCGTATACCGCGGCATGCGTGCTTTTGCTCGCGTTCTACCGGCGCGAGTCGCAGTTCGGGTTCCGGGAGGTCTTCCTCGCGAACCGGGAGGATTTGCGCTTTTTCTGGCGCCTCGTTTCGGGTGTGCTGCAGCGCGCGGCGCTCCTACCGGGTAGCCGGTCTGCACGTTGAGGACGCGACGGAGCGCGTCCCTCCGGGTGGCCGCGTACGCGACCGACCTCCCGCCCCCGGACGCGACGGAGCGCGTCCCTCCGGGGACGTGATATCGCGCCACACCCGGTGTTACCGGGCTTCCGGTTCGCACGGCGGTAGGTCGAGCGGTCCGCAGAGGGCGCCGGGCGGGCAGCACGGCGGAGATGGGCTTGGCGGAGGCTCGCACGGCGGCACTTCCGGCGTGCAGCGAGCGTTCGGTGGGCAGCACTCGGGCTCGCAGGGAGGAACGTCTCGCGGGCCGCAGAGGGCGCCGGGCGGGCAGCATTCCCCGACGCAGGGCTCGCAGTCCCCTTCTTCCGTGATGCCCCAGCCCGGCGGGCATTCGCAGAGGGGCACGCAGACCGTGGGGCACCCCGAAGGAGGACCGGAATCGCCACACGCGTGCACGTATCCGCACCCGTTCCCGCACGCATTTTCCTCGCAAGGCACGCGGCCGTCGGGTCCCGTGACGAGCACGTCGAGGGCGACGACCGGGTCGAAGTAAAGGTAAAAGCGCCCCCACACCGTGTAGCGTCCGGGCGGCACCGTGTTGCCACGGTCGTCTTTCAGGTCCCAGAAGGCCAGGAGCTGGTAGCGAAGCCTCGCGTCCTCGAACTCCGGAGCCGCGGGCGGTAGGAACGGCTCGCCGCAGCCTTCCTCGCGGATCGTACGGATTTTCTCGTTGCCGCGGTAGACGTAGAGGTCGAGACAGGGATCGAAGATGCCCCCTGGCCGCTCCCTCTCGGTGACCGTGAAGCGAAACGTCGCGACGTCCGGGGGTGTGTAGACCGCACAGTCGGACTCGAGGACGACGCGGTTGAAGGCATCGGACCACTCGGCTCGGTTCGGGTTCCGGGGATCGCAAAGCTCGATGGTGCTTTCTTCGAAGACTTCGATCGGGAGCCGCTGGCTCGCGAAGCCGCCGAACTCGGCCCAGACTCGGGTCGTGCCCGCACCTCGCCCCACGAAAACTCCCGGTTCTTCGAAATCACCCACGGAGGGGTCCTCCGAACGCCACGTGGCTGCTTCGGTCACGTCGCGCGGAAACCCCACGTCGTAGAGCGCCGTGGCGCGGAAGTAGGCCCGGTCGCCTTTCGCGATTGCCCGGTCGGATCCTTCCTGGTGGATCGAGAGGTCGGTTACGCTCGCTTCGGCGACGACGCGGACTTCGACGGGGTTGCTCCGAACTTCCGCGAAGGTCGCCTCCACCGTGGTTCGCCCGGGGGCCGTGGCGGCGAGGACTCCGCCCGGCGAGATCGGGGCGACCTCCGGGTCGCTCGACTCCCACTCCGCCGCCTCGGTCACGTCCTCCCACTCCCCGGTCTCGTAGAGCGCCGTGGCCACGAACGGCACCTCGTCTCCGACGAGAATCGCGAGCTCGAAGGGGCAGGAAAAACACCACACCGGAGCGGCGTCGAGGATCGGGACGGGGAACCCGCGATCGGCCGGAGCGATGGAGAGTTCGACGACTCGGGGGTGGGCGACGACGCGGATTTCTTCCGAGGGGTCGCTCCGCACGCCGCGGAACGAAGCGCGCACGAATCCGGTTCCTTCCCGGAGGCCGCGGAAGACTCCCGCCTCGACCTCCCCCAAATCCGGCGGCTCGACCTCCCACTGCGCCCGCTCCGTCACGTCTTCGGTCGTCCCGTCGGCCAACTCGGCGCGTGCGAAAAACCGGAGCTCGCCACCGACCCGAACGGTGCGGTGGCACGGCGGTGGTAGGAACTCGGGCGGAAGGGAAGCCACGTCCGGCGGTGCGGGCCGGCCCGCCAGCGGTACGGGAAAGCAGAGGAGTTCCACCACGACGCGGACGACGTCGGGTCCGGGGACGACCTCGAGGGGATGGGCCGCAACGAGCCCGTCGTCGAGAGCGGCCCGGATCTCGACCTGCCCCTCCCGGAGGGCCCGGACGACACCCCAGCCGTCCACGGAAGCCACCGAAGGATCGGAGGAAGACCAGTCGACGAGGTAGGTCACGTCGAGCTCCGTCCCGTCGTCGAGCTGGCCGATGGCTCGGAGCGAGGTCTCGCGACCGACCGCGAGGCGGTCGGGACCCGCGATGCGGAGGTCCACGAGCTCGACGGGCTCGCAGGACGGCACGCACAGCGACAGCGCGCAGTCGTCGCAAGCCTCGCAGCTCGGAACGCACGCGCAAACGTCTCCGGGAAGCTCGCAGCCCCCGTCCGCGGAGCAGCGGTACGGGGGAAAAGGAAGCTCCGGCGGAACGCAGACCTCGGGACCACAGTCCTCGCACCAGGGACAGCTCGCGGAGCAGGAGCAGACTCGGTCGTCCCCGCACTGCCTCTCGTCGTCGCAGAGCCAGGGGGGAGAATCGCAGAACCGGGGCAGGAACAGGCCGTCTCCGTCCGTGTCCGAGAACGTGCGACCCGAAGACGTGATTTCTTCGAGCCGTCCGGCCTTGCGCCGCGCCCGGGAGCCGTCGGGCCCGGAAATTTCCTCGAATTCCTCCCCGCCCGAGCGGTAGACGTTGCGCGAGCGCACGGAACCGCGGCCGATCTCCACGACGAAGTTCGCCGCGCCGTCGTCACCGACGACCAGGGGGACCTCGAACTCGACGAGGTTGCCGCGGAGCGTTTTTCGAACGAGCAGGACGTATCGTCCCTCGGGCAAAGGCGAAAGGAGGATTCTTCCGTTGGAGTCGGTCGTGCCGCTCCGTTCGACGGGGCCGCGTAGATGCCAGTCCGCGTGAGCGAGGCTCCGCAACGGGGATTCGGCTCCCGTTTCCGGCACGAGCTCCGGCGGTGGCGTCCCGAGCGCATCGTCGCGCGAGGCTTCGAGGTCTTCCCGAACCAGGAGCACTCCCGACACCGCCGCTGCCGCGGGCGAGGAGGTCGAGGTGGGCGGCGGGGAAGGCGTGGGGGTCCGGGACGGAGCCGTGGAGCCCGGACTCGTGCCGACCGTCGGTGTCGCGGTCGGCACGGGTGGCGGCGAGCTGCCGTCGTCCCCGTCGCAGGCAGCGAAGACGAGCGACAGAACGAGCGAGAGGACGAACGCTGCCCTCCGCAGGCCGAGTTGGATTCGGCTCCGGGCCGTCCTCGCTCCGGGCTTCCCGGCTCTCTCCCTCGTTTCGAGCTTCATGGCGTCCCCCGTTTCCGCCTTCGTCGGCGTCTTTTCTTCGGTTCCCGGCTTCGCGCTCGCGCCCCGGTTTCGTACTCCGGCCCCCGTCGGTCTCCTCCGTGTCTCCCGGTTTCCTCCGCTGCTTCCGAGCCAGGAGCGTAAAACAAAATCTGTTTGCTTGTCAAGCAACTTTATTTTGTGCTACGAACGGTCCGTGTCTCGAGCTCGCTCGATCGGTGAGGTGTTCTACGAAACCCGCGTGCTCATGGGACGCGGCTACACGCTCAAGCGCTTCGCCCGAGAAGTGCTCGAGGACGCGGTCGACCCCGTGATGCTCGGCTACATCGAGAAAGGCCAGCGCTTTCCCACCGAAGCCCTCGTCCGGCGGCTCGCCGCCGTACGTCGCGAGGATCCCCGGCCGCTCCTCGCGCTTCTCTGGCGGGACCGGATGCTCCGCGCTTTCGGACGGGAGCTCGGGCGGGTCCTGGCCGCGGGCTCGGAGATCGCGGGAGTCGAAGAGGCGGAGCTGGCCGTTCTGGTGACGCACGGCCTTTCGCTTCTTCCCGACGACGGGAGCCCGGTGAGCCTCCGGGGCTGGCGGCGTTCGCTCCGGCAGAGTGTCGATCGCCGCTCCCGGCGCAAACCCCCGACGGAAAGCGCCTTCCGGAAGGCCGAGGAAATCCTGCGGGCGAAAGGGCTCGTCGAGGTTCGGGGCGACAAGATCCGTCGCCGCGGTCGCCACTACGTGGCTCGCACGGCGGCGGAGCGCCGTTCCCTGGCCATCGAGTTCTGCGCGATTTTCCTCAAGGGGCTGCTCGACAAGCTCGCCCTCGAGGGGTTCGACCGCGGTACCTATCTTCGGAACCACTTCCTGACCATCGACCCGTCGCGCCTTGCGGAATTCGAGGAGCGGCTCGACGCGGCGGTGCGGCGGCTGGTCGAGGAGTTCTCGGAAGAGGGGGCCGGGAAACGCTTCGTCAACGTGCTCGTGACCGCGACGCCTTGGGAGTAGAAGCCATGCGGAAGTTCGGGTTCGTACTGGGTTCGTGTTTCCTCCTCGCGTTGTCGTGGCAGAGCGGGTGCGGAAGCGGCTCGAGCGGCTTCGACATCTCGCCGGACGCAGAAGAGGCGGCGATCGTGGGCGTCCTCGAGACCCGCTCCTGCACGACGCTCGGCGATCTCACGCTTTGTCCGGCCGACGAAGCTCCGGCTTCCCTCCCGCCCGAAGCGATGCTGCCGGAAAATCTCGCCGCGAGCGTGGAGACAGGAGCCGGAGAGACGGACTCGTTGCGGTGTCTTCCGACCGAAGGCGGCCTTTGCGGCGTTTTTCTCGTTTTCCGACCGGCTGGCTTTCCCCCCGAAACCACGTTCGCCGTCGCGGCCCGGTCTCTCGAGCCCCCGGGCCCCTGGGTGGCCGGCTCGGAGCCCCTGCCGGCCGAAGGGGATCCCGCGCTCCTCGGCTCCACCGTCGAGCTCGCCCCGGAGGCGCGGCGTTTACGGTTTGCCGTTCTGGTTTACCTGTCGCGTCCCGCGTCGATTCCCGAAAGATTCGAGCGGCTCCTGGATTCGGGTGCCGACCTCGCCTTCCTGGGCGAACGATCGCTCCTCGAGTGAGCCCGTGGCGAGGGGAGTCTCCCGCTGCCCGAGCGTCCCGGGCGGCTTCGCACGCCCCGGCAGGACCGTGTGGAGAAGGGCCCGGCAACACCGGGGGGTCGCCGAATCTCAACCGATCAGCGCCGGGTAGAGGACACGCCCGGTTGCCGGTGACCGCAGGAGAGAGGCGTTACCGAAAACCGGTAGCCAGGCGAGGCGAGGGGGCGAGAGGGAAAGCTCGGAAAGCTCGCGGATGCCGGCCGCGACGTCGGGTTTCGTGGCGGGGTAGACGACCTGGGCAAGGGCCAGGGCGTCCTCGGCGTCGTAGTGACACCCCCCCAGAGGTCGGGGGAGAGAGTTCACCGGGACGAAATCCGGCGCTCGGACGCTGAGCTCGCGCGCGAGCTGGAAAAGAAGCTTGAGCCTGCGGTAGCGGAAGGCGGGAACGTAAAGCCGCGTGCGTGTCCCGGAGCGCTCGAAGACCCAGAAGGGGAGGTGTCCCACAGGCTCCCCCGCACCGTATCCCAGAACCTCGTAGGAAAGGCGGTGGAACTCGCCCCCGAGAGCGAGCCAGGCCCTGTGACAGGTGCCACAGAGGAAAACCACGTCTTCGGGCCGAAACGGCAGCTCCCACCCGCATTCGGGACAGAGCAGGGGACGGAGCCCCGCCGTCTCGAAAGAAGGAGGCCCGCTCTCGGTCGCGGGGACGTCGAGCTCGCTTTCGACGGACTTTCCCGAGCCGCTCACGGCGTCGACGACGTACCGGACCGTACCGTCCTCCTCGCAGTGGAAGTCGAAGGGGTGATAGACGACGGCGAGCCGCGCGGCGAGAAGCCGCCGGAGAAGGATCCTGCCGTCGAGTACCGGGGTTTCCTCGGCTCTTTTCCGAGCCTCGCCGAGCCCGAGCGTCGGCAGGAGAAACCCCGCCTCCCGGAGCGCGGGGTCGTCGAGAAGGGGCCGGGCCGGAAGAACGGACGTGCGGACCCCGAGCGACGGCGGAAGAACTCTCCCGAGCTCCGGCCGCGCGAGAAAGCTTTTCTCCACGTAGCGGTCCCGCAGCTCTTCGAAAAATCCCTCGCGCCGGTCCGCCTCTTGCCCGGGTTCCGGGAAACCGCTTTCGGATTCGACGCAAGACCGCTCGAGCCGGCTACGGAGTTCCCATCGAAGGTCGTGTGCCGCGAAGCGGTAGTAGGGAACGAAGCAGCGGTGGCGCCGCGGATAGAAGCTTGCGAGTCTCTCGGGGGCGGTGCCGGGGGGCGAAAGACGGTACGCGAGAACCCGCCTGCGACCCGTCACGAGGTGGCGGTTTCCGCAGTAGCCGCAGGCGAGGGCGTTCGTCCCTTCGGTGTACTCCACGGCCCCGCCGCAGGAGGGGCACTCGGTCGAGACCCGGAGAACGCGTCCCATGGGACCACGGGGCCCGGGCTCCGATCACTCGCCGGGCGGCGTGCTTTCCGCCTCGGCGACTTTTTCCCCGCAGTGGAAGCAGAACTTGGTTCCCGGAGGCAGCTCCGTCCCGCAGCTCGTGCAGCGGAGTTGGCTCCGGAGGTCGAGGCCGCAGGCGGGGCAGAAGTTGGCGCGAGGACCGACGTTCTTCCCGCAGCGGCTACACTTGCGGATGACGACCAACTGGTGCCCGCAGTGGGGACAGAACCGGTTCGAGGGTCCGACACCACCGTGGCACTCCGGACATCGCAGCCCTTCTCCCGGAGGGGGCTGCGGGCCGAAAAAGCCCCCGACACCTCGAGCCACGAGACCCGGGATCATCATCCCGAGGCCCGCTCCGACTCCGATCCCGAACCCGGCCTGCGCTCCTTCGGCCCCGGTAGGCGGACCGCCGTCCCCGCGGGCGGCATCGCCCACGGCCTTCGCCACTTTGAAACGGAAGAACCTTTCGAGGTCGCCGACCGCCTCCATGCTCGAACGCTCGTCGATGACCTTCTGTACCTCCTCCGGTGGCGTGATTCGGTTCACGTAGAAGTCGACGAGCTCCATGCCGTACTTCCGGAAGTCCTCCGTCAGCCGCGTGCGTACCGCGACCGCCATCTCGTCGTACTGGCGGGGAAGGTCGAGGAGGCTCTCGAGGTGCTCCCCGAGAAAGTCGTTCAGGCGCGACACGATCACGTCGCGCAGGTAATCCTCCACGTCCGAGGTCTCCACGGTCCCCTTCGTCCCGACGATCGTGTTCAGGAAGAGCAGGGGTTGCGTGACCTGCATCGTGAAGCGACCGAAGGCCCGGAGCCTCACCATCCCGAAGTGCCGGTCCCGGAACACGATGGGGTCTTTCGTTCCCCACCGCATGTCCGTGAAAATCTTCAGGTTGACGAAGTACACTTCGGCGCGGAAAGGACTCCGGAATCCCCAAGGAAGGGCCAGGACCTTCGTCAGGACGGGAAGGTTCTGGGTCGTGAGTGTGTGGCGACCGGGTCCGAGGACGTCGAGACCTCGACCGTCGCGGAAAAAGACCGCCGCCTGGTTCTCGCGGACGACGAGCTGGGCTCCGTACTTGATCTCGGCCGAGCCTTCGGGCGGAAAGCGGTGGACGATCTGCGTCCCCGTGGGGTCGAACCACTCGATGACCTCGAGGAACTGCGACATCGGCCCGGACCTCAGCCGAGCAGCTTCTCGCGCTGCCCGAATCTCCGCCCGATTCCGTCCACTGCCCTTTCGAGTTCCCGGGCCTGCGCGGCGAAGGCGGTCGAGCCGAGTTCGGTGGCGTGCAGGGATTCGACCTTCCAGTGCAGGGACTCGATTTCCTCGAAAAGCCCCTCGTCGAACCGCTGGAGCGCCTCGAGCTTCTCGCGCGTGACTTTCGAGAGGTCGAAAAGCCCCCTGTAGCCTCGCGAGGCATAGCGAATCGAGTTGGCCACGCGGTCGAGTTTCGCCGCGACGCGGCCCAGGAGCGAAAGAACCGGAAGGTGGCCCTCTTTTTCGGCCCGGCGCTGCTCCTCTTCGAGGGCCTCTTTGACGGAAACCAGCTCTTCGACGAGCCGCATCCGGACCAGGCGGTCCGTGTCGCGGAGGTTCTCGCGTTCGAGATAGGCCGTGAGAACCGGGATTCCGTGCGTCATGCCTGGGAGCCGGAGCAAGGCGCGTGCCTTTTCGTCCGGTGTCGTTTTCGAGCTGGCAATGCCGGAGCCCGAAGCTCGGGCCCCCGCGAGGAGTTCAAAAAAGGAACCTGCTAGAGCGGTTCTGGGTCGGTACCGCAGCGGTTTCGAAGCAACTCCCGGAGCGTGTTCCGGTAGCGTTCGACTTCCTCGGGGGTCCCGCAGGGAAGGTCCCGCAGGCTCGCGCGTTCGGAAAGCGTAAGCTTTTGCCAGTCGCGCAGGTGGATCTTGAGTCCCACCCGGTCGAGTTTTTCCCGGACCGACCGGGGGATCCACTCCAGGCCCGTTTCCATCGCCCGGTCAGGACGAAGCCGCTTCGAGCGCTTCGAGAACCTGCTCGGGATGCCGGGCCGCGTCGGCCACCTTGGCCCAGTGTTTTTTCACCTTGCCGTCCGGGCCGATCCAGACGGTGGACCGAATCACTCCCAGGGTCTTTTTCCCGTAGAGGACCTTCTCGCCGTAGGCACCGTATTTTTCCATCACCTTGCGGTCCGGGTCCGAGAGGAGCGGGAAGGGCAGCTTGTACTTCTGCGCGAACTTCTTGTGCGACTCCGGGCTGTCCGGAGACACGCCGAGGACGACCGCCCCGAGCTTCTGGATTTTCTTCCAGGCATCGCGAAACCCGCAGGCTTCTTTCGTACAGCCCGGCGTGTCGTCCTTGGGGTAGAAGTAGAGAATCACGTTCTTGCCGGCGAACTCCCGGAGCGAAACTTTCTTTCCGTCCGCGTCCGGCAAGGTGAATGCGGGAGCCGGTTTTCCCACCTCGATCGGCATGGGCGTTTCCTCCGACGTCAGCGCGGCTCGTTGCCGGGTTTCCACTTGATGTTGCAGCCGATGCTGGGCTTCTGGTCTTGCGGGACCGGCCGGCCTTCCAGGACCGCGTCGGCGGCCGCTCTCAGATCTTCCCCGGTCACCGGAATCCCGTTGGAGGGTCGGCTGGAGTCGAACTGCCCCCGGTAGACGAGCTTGTGGGAAGCGTCGTAGAGGAAGAAGTCGGGCGTGCACGCGGCCCCGTAAGCCTTGGCGACTTCCTGGGTTTCGTCGAAGAGGTACGGGAACGTGTAGCCGACCTTGCGCGCTTCCTCGGCCATTTTCTCGGGGCTGTCGTCCGGGTAGGCCGAGACGTCGTTGGAGTTGATGGCGACGATCCCGAGCCCTTTGCCCTGGTACTCGCGCCCGAATTCCGCGAGCGCGTGCCGGATGTGCTGGACGAAGGGGCAGTGGTTGCAGATGAACATGACGAGCAGCGGCTTTCCGCGGAAGTCCTCGAGAGAGACCATACGCCCGTCGATGTTCGGAAGGCGGAAAGGGGGAGCGGGAGTCCCGAGCGGCACCATCTTCGAGGGTGTCTGAGCCATCGCGATTTCCTCCTCCGAGCTCCTTCGGGAGCGCCCCGCACCTGGGACGTATCCCCGGCCGGCGGAGCTCTCCGTTCCCGACTTCTATACCAAAGGTGTCGGCTGTCCAGAGGGGCGCGACCGCGCTTGTTTCCCCGGGCGGCCCCGGGTAAATCGCCCGTTGCGCATGGCCTCGGCCCGGACGACACGCGCTCCCGGGAGCTCTCTCCTTTCCTTTTCCGCACGCTTTTTCGGCTTTCTTTTTCTCGCGAGCTTGCTTTTCTCCCTCCTCGGTCTCCATGCGCGCCTTCTTCCCGTTCAGACGGGAATCGCCCGCGCTGCCGTGCTGCTGGCCCGTTCCTTCGGGGTCCCCGTGGAGCAGCACGGCGCGTACATTTCCACACCCTCCGGCACGAGCCTGCACGTGAATCACGAGTGCACGGGCGTGTTCGTGCTGGTCATCTGGGCATCCTTCCTTTTCGCGTACCCGGCAGGCTCGGGTCCCCGGGCTCTCGGGTTTCTCCTCGGGCTCGTCGTGATCGAGGGTACGAACATCGCGAGGCTCGCGACGCTCGCGGCCGTGGGTTCGAAATACCCCGCCCTCTTCGATTACTTCCACGAGTACCTCTGGCAGGGGGTCTTCGTGGCCCTGCTCGCGGTGCTGGGAAGCTGGTGGCGCGACCGTGTCGAGAGAGCGCATGCGGTTTCTGCTTAGGTTTCTTCTGGCGGCACTCGTGCTCTTCGGGGCCTGGAAAGCGGGGTTCTGGAAGCTCTACGCCCGGCTCGTGCTCTGGTTCGCCGGCGGGACGACGGCTCTGCTCACCGGGTTCGACCTCGAGAGGACGGCGAGCAGGGAGGCTTTTTCCGCCGTTTTCGTTCGGGGGGCCGAGCGTTATCGTCTGCCTCTCGACCTCGAGCATACGCTCGCCGGCGTGGTGGCCTATGCTGCCCTGGTCCTGGCGACGGCTCGCGGGGCCGGCTCGCGGCGCGTGCTGTTTCGGGGGTTGCTCGGACTTCCGTTCGTCCTCGCGACCCAGGTGCTGGTCGTGGCTTTTCTTCCCTGGATGGTGACCGAGCACGCCTGGTGGGTGAGCCGGGCGCTGGACGTCGTCTACGTCTTCACCGTCCTTGCCGGGCTCGGTGCTTTCCCCTTCTTTCTCTGGATGATCTGGATTTCTCCGGCGGGTACGGAACCCGCGGGCTGAGGGTTCAGAGCCGGGCACGCCTTCCCGGCCGCACCACGATCGTCTCGGCTTCGATCGTCCGGTCGGGCAGCACCACCCCTTCGACGAGAATCTCGAGCTTCGGGCGCAAATCCGCGCACGAAAGCTCGGGGCCCTCCAGGCCCAGTCGGAAGGTGGTGTCCGGCCCGACACGCACCGCGAACTGTCGGCTGCGTTTCGCCTTGTCGCGAACCAAGAGGAGACCCGCCTCGCAATCCACGAGGTCGGTGCGGCCGAAGAAATCGCGCTCGCGAACGAGCCGGGCACGGACCCCGCGGGGCAGCGACGGACGGATCTCCAGGTCCTCGAGAATCACGGTCGAACCGGCAGGTACGTCGAGCGGGAACTCCGCGAGCCGCCGCCCCCGGTGGAAAAAGGCGAGCGTCACGGGCCCGGAGAACTCTCCCACGAGGGTGAACCTCCCCTCGGGGTCCGTTTCCGCCTCGATACCCGCGACCTCTTCGATCCGTACGAGAACGGGCGGCACTCCGTCCGTGGGTGCCGCAGCCTCCGTTTCGACGGCCACGAGGTTCCCTTCGACCGACGAGATGCCCGTTCCCACGGGACCGCCGCCGGAGGAGCAGGAAGACAGGACCGAAGCGCAGGAAAGCAGAAAGCAAAAGAAGAGGGCCGGAAGCCCGTGGCGGCTCTCGAAGTGGCTTTTCATTTGGACCTCGTGATGCGCCCCGGCGGAGAAGGTGGACCCGAGCTCGGGGAGGGAGAACCGGTTTCTTCTTCGGCGTAGTACACGCCGAGCGAGACGGTCACGGCCTTGCCTCCGGGAGCGTCGGGGTTCCGGTCTCGGTCGTAGGCGGCGAGCAGTCGGTTCGCTTTTCTCACGAACTCCTCGCCGAGTTCCCGACCGAGCTCCCGCAGCTTCGGTAGCGCGTCGGAACCTATGTTGTCGTAGAGGACTTTGCGCTGGAGCCTCGGTTCTTCCGGGTGTTCGATGTTGTGGACGATCGTCCGGAAAAGCTCGGCAGGGTCGGTGGCCAGAAGCTCGAGTTTCCCCTCTTCGGCGGCCGAGGGGATGTGGGCCTCGCGTCGGAGGACGACGGTGCCGTCCGGCCGGAGTTCGACGGCTCCGATACGGAGGAGCTCGTCCAGGATCGAGCGAACGGGAATGTCGACCCGAAGCTCCCGGACGAGCTTGGTGAAGCTCGGGGCGTTTTCGTCCGAAGCCTCGTAGGGGATCGGAAGCGGGGTCCCGCCCCGGGAGTATCCCTTCTCCGACATCCAGCGACCGATCACCTGCGTGACGGGACTGGAGACCAGGCGGCTCGTGACCTCTTTCTCTTGCGCGCCGCGCCGCCTGAGTTGCGCGACTTCCTTGCGGTTGAGCCCCGTGACGAGCGCGAGCCGGCTGTCCGTCTGGCGCTTGAAGGGAAGCGGAAATTCCTTTTCGGCGACTTCCACGTAGAGTTCGCGTACCATGCGGTCGAAGGCCGGATACGGGATGTTGTAGGCGATGAGCTGGCGAACGACCGGGCGCAGCATTCTGCGGAGAGCCGAGAGGAACTTTCGGCGGAACGTCTCGGGGGGAATGTCGGTGGCCACCTGCAAGGGTCCTGCTGTGTGCGTCACTGGGCCCCGGACCGACGGGGCCCTTCCTGGAGACTAGGGCGATTTTTTTGGGAATTCAAGCCAAGAATATGCTTGACCCGAGCCGGCCGCCTTGGCTTAGACTTGCCTCGGGGCAAAACACGCGAGACAAGTTTCGTAAAGGTGCTGCATGGTCGGAATTCGTTCGTTCGGCGCGTACATCCCGATGTTTCGGCTTCCGCTGGGAGTCGTCTCCGGCGGCAGTCGGAAGGCAGCCGCGGCGGGTGGCGCGGGTGAGAAGGCCGTGGCCAACTTCGACGAAGACGCGGTCACGATGGCGGTCGCGGCCGGTCGGGATTGCCTCGAGGGGATCGACCGGGAAAAAGTGGACGCCCTGGTTTTCGCCTCCACGACGTATCCCTACAAGGAGAAGCAGGGAGCGGCGGTCGTCGCCAAGGCTCTGGACCTTCGCCGCGACGTGCGCACGGCGGACTTCGGAGGGTCGATTCGGGCGGGGACGACGGCCTTTCGTTTCGCTCTCGACTCCGTCCTGGCCGGCACGGCGGAGAACGTGCTGGTCGTCGCGGCGGACTGTCGAATGGCCGCCCCGCGGTCGGCACTCGAGCGGAACTTCGGCGATGCCGCGGCGGCGCTCCTGGTCGCCCGCGAGGGTGTCGTCGCCGAGGTCGTCGACGTGCACTCGCACGCGGACGAGATCATCGACGTCTGGAGGACGGACCACGACACGTTCGTCCGCTCCTGGGAGGAACGCTTCGTGGTGCAACACGGCTATCGGGACAACGTCGTGGAAGCCGTGCAGCGGATCCTCGCGAAAACGAAGCTCGGCCCGAAAGACTTCGACCGCGTGGTGCTCTACGCCCCGGACGCGAGGAGCCACGCCGGGGTGGCACGGAGCCTGGGCTTCGATTCCGCCGCGCAGGTGGTCGACCCGCTCTTCGGTCGGGTCGGCAACGCGGGGGCGGCCTTCGCCCCGCTTCTTCTCGCTCTCGCCCTCGAATCGGCTCTCCCTGGAGCGAACATCCTCTGGGTCAACTACGGGGACGGTGCGGACGCCTTCGTCCTGCGCGTCACCGACGCGATCGGAGGCGCGCGCGGCCGCCGGGCGGTGTCCTGGCACCTGGAACGGCGTGCCGAGCTCGCGGACTACGACAAGTACCTCCGTTTCCGGCATCTCCAGCCGTCGGAGTTCGACCCTCGCGGCGGCGTGGGCGTTTCCGCCACGGTCCACTATCGCGACCGCAACGAGGACATCTCTTTTCACGGGCACCGTTGCCGGCGGTGCGGCACGCTCCAGTTTCCCTTCCAGCGGGTCTGCTACACCTGCTATGCTCGGGACGAGTTCGACGAAGTGAGGCTTTCGGACCTGAAGGGGCGCGTCATGTCCTACACCTTCGATTTCTTCGCCGGGAGTCCCGACCCGCCGCTGATCGTGACGACCGTCGAGACCGAGGGGGGCTGCCGGATCTATCTCCAGATGACGGACGCGAACCCGAAGGAGGTCAGACTCGACTTGCCGGTGGAGTTCACGTTCCGGAAAATCCACGAGTACGGCGGCACGCCGAACTACTTCTGGAAGTGCACGCCCGTGCGTTAGGGGCGAGGGACGATGGGAAAAGACGCGATCCGTGACAAAGTGGCCATCGTGGGAATGGGGTGCTGCAAGTTCGGGGAGAACTGGGACAAAGCACCCGAGGACATGATCGTCGAGGCGGCTTTCGAGGCCTACGAGGACGCGGGGATCGAGAACCCCCAGGAGCAGATCGAGGCCGTTTTCTGCGGTTCCGTCTACCCCTCGAAGGGAACGGCCGAGGTGGCCGACGCTCTCAAGCTTTTCGGCCGGCCCGTGAGTATGGTGCAGAACTACTGCGCCACCGGAACGGACGCGTTCCGCTACGGTGTCTTTTCCATCGCTTGCGGGATGTACGACACCGTCATGGTCGTGGGCTTCGACAAACCGAAGGACCGGGGCGTTTCGGGACCCAACGTCCAGACGGCCGGGGTGCGGGGCCTTCCCATGACGCCTGCCGGCTGGTTCGCGCTTTGCGCGGCCCGCTACTTCGAGACGTACGGCGCCACCCGGGAAGACCTGGCCAGGATCGCCGTGAAAAACCACCACAACGGGACGCTCGCTCCGAAGTCCATGCTGAAAAAAGAGATCACCGTCGAGGACGTGCTGAAGGCACCGATCATTTCCTGGCCCTTCGGTCTCTACGACTGCTGTGCCCAGTCCGACGGAGCCGCGGTCGCCATCCTGACGCGCAGGGACCTCGCAAAGAGCTTCCGTGACGACTACGTTCTCGTGCGGGCCGTGTCCATCGCACTCGCCCCGAACCCCCAGAGCGACCCCACGTTCGACTTTCTCCGGTGGAAGCCCACCGTGTACGCCGCCCGGCAGGCCTACGAACAGGCCGGGATCGCGAACCCCTTCCGGGAGATCCACGTGGCCCAGGTCCACGATTGCTTTACCTTGACGGAGCTCCTCACGTACGAAGACCTGGGCTTCTGCGAAAAAGGGGCGGCCAAGGAGCACATCGCGAGCGGCACCTTCACGCTCGAAGGCGAACTACCGGTGAACACCGACGGAGGGCTCAAGTCCTTCGGCCACCCCACGGGTGCCACGGGCGTGCGGATGATCTACGAGAACTACAAGCAGCTCCAGGGAAAGGCCGGGCCCCGGCAGGTGAAAAACGCCACCGTCGCCCTGAGCCACAACATCGGCGGCGCACCGCAGGCCTGCGGGATGACGATCCTCACGATGCCTTGAGGGGGAGCCGGGGCGCTCCTGCTTCCGAGCTGCGCCGCTCGCAAGAAGTGGCTCCACGCGGGATCGGGCGGCTTCCGGAGGGAGGAGATGAAAGCGAAAAGAATCAGGCCTTCCGGGCTTCCCAACTTTCGGCACCCCTCGCTAACAGGTCACCCGCGAGCATAAGGGTCCTTGCACAGTAGTAAGGACGCTTATACCCTTCGCGCCATGGGCGGGTCGGCGGTGCTCCTGGCCTGGGTTGGCATCACCGACCTGCGTGCCCCGAAAGAAGAGAATTCGGTCGGCCTCGGACCGGTTGCCCAAGCGGCAAGCGTGCGCCGGTTCGACGAGGTCGTTCTCTTATCGAACTTTCCGAAGGCGCAGGTCGATACCTACGTATCCTGGCTTTCGCGACGCACGTCGTGCCGGGCGCACGTCGAGCAGTGTAAGCTTTCGAGCCCGACCGACTTCGGGGAGATCTACACCGCGTCGGTTGGCGTGGTCCAGAAAGTACTGGAGAGGCACGGTACGGACGCGAAGCTTACGTTTCACCTGAGCCCGGGGACGCCGGCGATGGCCGCCATCTGGATCCTGCTTGCCAAGACGCGGTTTCCGGCGGAGCTGATCGAGTCGTCGCGCGAACACGGCGTCCGAACGGTGTCGGTACCCTTCGACATCTCGGCCGATTTCCTGCCCGACCTGCTCAGGCGGCCCGACGAGGAGCTGCAGCGGCTGAGCGAAGGGCTTCCGCCGGAGGCGCCGGAGTTCGGCGACATCGTTTGCCGCAGTCGCGCGATGAAGCGTGTGATCCTGCTGGCTCGACGGGTAGCACCGCGCTCCGTTCCGGTCCTGATCGAAGGCGAGACGGGAACCGGGAAGGAACTCCTGGCCCGCGCAATCCACCGGGCGAGCCCGCGACGCGGCCGGGCTTTCGTCGCGGTGAACTGTGGCGCCATCCCCGCCGATCTCGTCGAATCCGAACTCTTCGGTCACGTGAAGGGTGCGTTCACGGGCGCAGCGTCCAACCGCAAGGGCCACTTCGTGGAAGCCGACGGAGGCACGCTTTTCCTCGACGAGGTGGGAGAATTGCCCGGGGCGGCACAAGTCAAGCTTCTGCGCGCACTGCAGGAAGACGAGATCCTGCCGGTGGGTAGCTCGTCTCCCCGGAAGGTCGATGTTCGCGTCATCGCCGCGACCAACCGTCCCCTGCTCTCCGAGGTCGCGGAGGGCCGTTTTCGGGAAGATCTCTTTCATCGGCTGGCCGTTGCCATCCTCCGGTTGCCGCCCCTGCGTGAGCGGCGCGAGGACCTATCGCTGCTTATCGACCACCTCCTGGCTCGCATCAACCGCGAGGGGCGCGGGCAACCGGGCTTCGTGGAGAAAAAGATTTCTGCTGGTGCAAGAAATCTTCTGCTTCGTCACCCGTGGCCGGGGAACGTCCGCGAGCTGCAGAACACGCTCGCGCGGGCGGCGATCTGGACCCCGGGCTCCTTGCTCAAGACGGAGGACATTCGAGAGGCGCTCCTTCCACTCGTGACTCCCTCCGGGGACCGAATCCTCGATCGTCCACTAGGCGAAGGGCTTGATTTACCGGGACTTTTGGCGACTGTGGCCCGCCACTACCTCGAGAGGGCGCTGGAGGAAGCGGCCGGCAACAAGACGCGCGCCGCCCGCCTGGTCGGCCTGCCGAGCTACCAGACTCTGACCAACTGGATGAAACGCTATGGGGTGGCATCATGACCTTGGCACGCAGGTTGCGCTTCGCAACCTCGCAATGGACGAGTTACGCCCGATGAGCCGGCACGAGACCGAAGCGGACGCCCGGATCGCCATCGACGACCTGCTCCGGCAGGCAGGCTGGGATCCGGCCGACAAGTCCGCCGTGCGGGCGGAGGTGACGGTAGCCTCGGAAGCGGAAAGGACCGGGGTGGTCGACCGCTCCCGTGCGCGCCCATTCGAAACGCACGCCCCCGTCTACGATCTCGTTGCTGCGGCCGGCGCCTTCGGCGCGGATGCGCCGGTCGGCCCAGCTCCCCGACGAACAGGGCTGGATGGCCGTGCCCCCACACGTCCGCCTCACCCGCGACCACTTCATCGCGCGGGTGGAAGGTCATTCCATGGAGCCGACGATCCCCCACGGCTCCTGGTGTCTCTTCCGAGCCGATCGGGGCGGCACCCGGCAGGGGAAGCTCGTTCTCGTGTGGCACCGGGGGTGTACCGACCCCACACTCGGCGGCGAGTTTTCCGTGAAGCGGTACGTCAGTAAGAAGACCCAGAATCCCGACGGCACGTGGTCGCACCGCGAGATCCGTCTGGAGCCTTTGAACCCCGACCCGGCCTACAAACCGCTCGTGTTCGACCCGAGTGCCGAGGGCGACCTGCGCGTGATCGGGGAGTTCGTCTGCGTCCTCGAACCGGCGCCCGAAGCGAGCGAGCCGACCGCGGCCGCGCCGACTACGTCCTCTACGACCATCGTGGCCGCCCTCTCGCGGTGATCGAGGCCAAAAAAAACGCGATCAACCCTTACGTTGCCAAGCAACAGGCGCTCCCGTACGCCAAGGCCCTCGGCGCGCCCTTCATTTTTCTCACGAACGGGGAGCTCACCTACTTCTGGGACTGGCAGAACGACGACGCGCGGCCGATTGCGGGGTTTTTCTCGCGGCGCGACCTCGAGCGTCTGGTGGAGATGCGAAGCAGCCGCAGACCTCTTGCCACGGTCGAGATTCCCGAGCACTACATCCGGCAGGGCGAGACGCGCACCGTGCGGCTCTACCAGGCCGACGCGATGCGCGCCCTCGACCACGCCCTCGAGCTCGGGAAGCGCCGCTTCCTGATCGAGCTGCCCACCGGGACCGGGAAGACCGACCTGATCTGCCTCTATCTCCAACGCCTTTTCCGGGCAGGTTGGGCCGAGCGGGTTCTCTTCCTGGTCGATCGCGACCAGCTCGCCAAGCAGGCGCTCGAGGCGATCCAGGACCTGCTTCCGGCGTACTCGAGCTATTGGCTGCGCCCCGGCATGGCGCGGCAAGAACAGCAGATCACCGTGGCGTTGCTCCAGACGATGATCGGACGCGTCGACGAGTACACGGCCGGTTACTTCGACGTGGTGATCGCCGACGAGTGCCACCGCTCGATCTACGGCGCCTGGCAGACGGCGCTCACGAAGTTCGACGCCATCCACATCGGGCTCACCGCCACGCCCGCCAACTACATCGAGCGCAACACCTACGAGTTCTACCAGTGCGAGCCGGGCAAGCCCGACTTCTCCTACCCCATCCAGGATGCCTTCCGTGACCAGTACCTCGTACCCTACCGCTTCGCGACGGGCATCACCGAGATCCTCGCCGAGGGCGCCGACGTGGACGACGAGCACTACGATCCGGCCGAGTTCGAGCGCCGCTTCACCAACGAGGCGACGAACCGCCTGATGATGGAGGAATTCGACCGCCTGGCCTGGCAGCACTACAAGGAGCTGGCCCCCGGGCAGGATCCCGGCCCCGGCAAGGCGATTGTCTTTGCCATCACGAAGCACCACGCCGCCCGTCTGGCCCAGTACCTGAACGAGCTGCACCCCGAGCTCAAGGGGCGCTATGCCGAGGTCATCACTTCGGACGTCGCCGACCCGGACGCCCTGATCCGCAAGTTCAAAACCGAGACCTACCCCATGGTGGCGGTGAGCGTCGGGATGCTGGACACCGGCTTCGACTGCCGCGAAGTGCTCCACCTCGTTCTGGCTCGCCGGGTCCGCAGCCCCATCCTCTACCAGCAGATGCGCGGCCGCGGGACGCGCACCGCGCCCCACATCGGCAAGCGAAAGTTCGTGATCTACGACTTCTTCAAAAACCACGAATACTTCAACGATTCCGACACCGACGTCTTCACCGGGACGGGCGGAGGCCGGGGGCCCCGGGGCACGGCCGACGCCGCCCAAGCCCCCCGGCGAGCTCGTCGAGCTCGGTCTCGAGGACGAGTGGCTCGAAGCCGTGACCTGGATCGAGGTCGGCCCGGAGGGCGAGCGGATCGACAAGAAAGAGTACGTCTCCCACTGGGAGGAAACCGTCCGGCAGGCGGTTCACGACGACCCGATCCTGCGCAAGGTCCGCGACGAGGAGCCGCTCGAGCCCGAGGAAGAAGAGGAACTCGCCCGCCGCCTCAACCAACCCGACCACTACTTCAACGAGGAGAACCTGCGCCGCGCCTACCGCAACCCGGGCGGGTCGCTCGTCGACTTCATCCGCGCGGCCCTCGGCCGCCTGCGCATCAAGAGCCGGGAAGAGAAGCTCGAGGAGGCGTTTCGTGCCTGGCTCGTCGCGCGCTCCCTGACACCGCAGCAGGCCGAGTACCTGTGCCTCCTCAAGAACCGCGGCATCGCGACCGGCCGGGTGCGCCTCGAGGACCTCTTCGAGCCGCCGCTTTCGATCCTCGACGCCGCCGGCAAGGGGATCGAGCTCTTCGGCGAGGAGGGGCTCAAGCAGGTGGTGGACGAACTCAACGAGGGGGTCTTCAAGGCCGCCGGCTAAGGAGGGAAGAAGGAAGACGATGGATCAGAACTTGCGCCGCAAGCTCGACCGCATCACCGACATCCTGTGGGCGGGCGGGGTCACCAATCCCGTGACCTACATCGAGCAGATTTCCTACCTCATTTACCTGAAGCTCCTCGACGAAGAGGAGGCGACCCGGGAGCTCAGGGGCCGCCTCCTGCAAGCTGGAGGCGGTACGCACGCAGCCGGTACCGGCAACGGCGTGCGGCTCTTCCCCGGTCAGGCCGAGCGTTTCCGCTGGTCGAAGTGGCGTTTCAAGAGCGGTACCGAGCTGCGCGACTTCCTGCGCGACGAAGTCTTTCCCTACATGGCCTCGCTCGTGAAGGACGAGCCGCAGGTCGCCGAGTACTTCCGCGACGCGGTCCTCGAGATCGTCGACCCGAACGTGCTCAAGCAGGTGATCGACGAGCTCGACTCGATCGACTTCCGCAAGCTCGGCCCGGACGTCAAGGGCGACATTTTCGAGTACCTGCTCACCCACCTCGGCCAGTCAGCGCTGAACGGCCAGTTCCGGACCCCGCGCCAGATCCGCGCGTTCATGGTCGAGATGGTGGATCCCGACCTCGGCGACACGATCTACGACCCCGCCTGCGGCACAGCGGGCTTTCTCATCGACGTCGTGGATTACATCCTCGCCCGCTACAGCGAGGAGCCCGAGGAGGTGCCGATCTACGGCGAGGAGTGGCTGGAGAAACGTGGCCAGACGCTCGAGGAGGCCAAGAAGGACATTCCCAACCTCCAGACCTACCGCAAGGGGCCCGGCGAGAAGATCCCCGACTGGGGCCGGCTCGAGGCCTCGATCTACGGCACCGACGTCTCCCGCCAGATGATGCGCATCTCCATGATGAACCTCGTGCTCCACGGGATCCGCAAGGCAAACCTCAAGCGCGCCAACGTGCTCTCCGAGATGAGCGGTCTCACGGAGGACGATCTGAACCGCCGCTACTCGGTGATCCTCTCGAATCCGCCCTTCGCCGGTCAGATCCCGAAGGAGTCGATCCGTCAGGACCTGCCCACGAAGTCGAAGAAGAGCGAGTTGCTCTTCCTGGCGCTCATGATGCGTTCGCTCGCGCCGGGCGGGCGCTGCGCGGTGGTCGTGCCCGAGGGCGCGCTCTTCGGCTCGACCTCGGCCCACAAGGAGCTGCGCGAGAAGCTGCTGCGCGAGTACGAGCTCCAGGCCGTGGTTTCGCTTCCGGCCGGAGTCTTCAAGCCCTACGCCGGGGTGAAGACCTCCGTCCTCGTCTTCCGCCGCCCGAAGACCGAGCCGGCGAAGGGGAAGGCTGCGACGAAGCACGTCTGGTTCTACGAGGTCCGAAACGACGGCTACGACCCGGACAAGATCCAGGGCGGCGGGCGGCCCGAGACGCCGGAGAAGAACGACATCCCGGGCCTGCTGGCGGCGTGGGCCGAGTACAAGGCGGCGAAGTTCGAGCGGCCGCCCGGCGTCGAGGCCGGCGCCCTGCTCCCGGCCGGAAGCGAGGAGCCGCGTTCGTGGTGGGCGCCGTTCGACACGATCGCCGAGAACGACTGGAACCTCGCCGGCTCCCGCTACAAGCCCCGCGTCGCCGAGCCGGTCCCCGAGGAGGACCCGGCGGAGCTGATCCGCGAGGTGCTGGCGATCGAGAAGGAGATCACCGAGGGGCTCGCGAAGCTTTTGCGGGAGGTCGAATCGTGACCAGGCGCCGCAGCGAACGATCCCTTGTCCGTGCCGCTCAGGCCGCCGCGTCGCGCCACAGCACGGCGCCCGCGTACGAAACCCTGGTCGGCGGGATCGTAGATCTTCTCGAGGAGGCCAGGCGGACGTCCGCTCGCGCCGTCAACGCACTGATGACGGCGACGTACTGGGAGATCGGCCGGCGCATCGTGGAGTACGAGCAGGGCGGAAGCGCGCGGGCTGGCTATGGGACGGCGACGATCGAACGCCTGGCGCACGATCTCTCGAGCCGCTTCGGCCGGGGATTTTCGCGCCAGAACCTCCAACAGATGCGGCAGTTCTACCTCGCCTATCCGCCCGATAGGATTCGCCAGACGCTGTCTGGCAAATCCGGCGACCCGGAGATTTTGCAGACGCTGTCTGCGGAATCGAAGCGGACCCAAGATTCGCCGGACTCGCATCGAAAGGCGCAGATGGCGTCTGCGGTTTCGCGACTGTCGCAACTGGCCGGGTGCTTTCCACTCCCCTGGTCGGCCTACGTCCGCCTGCTCTCGCTCAAGAGCGACGAGGCACGGCGCTTCTACGAAGCCGAAGCGCTGCGCGGCGGCTGGTCGGTCCGCCAGCTCGAACGGCAGATCGAGAGCCAGTTTTACGAGCGCACCGCGCTCTCGCGCGACAAGGCGGCCATGCTTCGCAAAGGCGCCCGCGCGGCGGCGGGCGACGAGGTCGCGGTCGAGGAGGAGGTCAAGGATCCCTACATCCTCGAGTTCCTGGGCCTCAAGGACGAGTATTCCGAGAGCGAGCTCGAGGAGGCCCTCGTCCGCCGTCTGGAGGAGTTCCTGCTCGAGCTGGGTGGCGACTTCTGCTTCGTGGGCCGGCAGAAGCGGCTGCGGCATTGGCGACGAATGGTACCGGGTGGACCTCGTCTTCTACCATCGCCGCCTGCGCTGCCTGGTGCTCATCGACTTGAAGCTCGGCCGCTTCACCCACGCCGACGCCGGCCAGATGCACGTCTATCTCAACTACGCCGCCGAGCACTGGACGCGCGACGGCGAAAACCCTCCGGTGGGCCTGATCCTCTGCGCGCAGAAGAACGCGGCGCTCGCGCACTACGCCCTCGACAACCTGCCGAACAAGGTGCTCGCCGCCGAGTACCGCACGGCGCTGCCCGACGAAAAGCTCCTCGCCGCGGAGATCGCCGAGACGCGGCGGCGGCTGGAGGCCCGGAGGCCGAAGGAACACAAGCGATGAGCGACGGCTACCTGCGCAACCCGCGTCGCCGAGCGGCGGGCCGTCGAGACCCCGGTCAGGCTGATCCGGCAGGCGCTCGCGATCGAGAGAGGAGATCACCGAGGGGCTGGAGAAGCTGCTGAAGAAGTGGAGGGGTTGTGATGGAGTGGCCGCGGGTACCGCTTGGCTCGAAATCGCGCCGACAGCAGCCGCGGCGGTTTCGCCCTGCAACCGACGAGCTGGCACTACGGCCTTGAGCACATCGAGAGCCAACGCGGGCGCGTCATCGACCAAGTGCGTCAAGCCTGCTGCTTCCGCCGGCAACTCCACCTTCGTCTTCGATGAAGGAGACGTCCTCTATTCGAAGCTCCGGCCGTACCTTGAACAAGGTCGGCGTTCCCGACGAAGCCGGGCTATAGCGACTACCGAACTCATGCCCCTTCGCCCGAAAGACCGCAACTCGTTCTGCGCGAGTACCTCGGCTACTACCTGAGATCAGCCGACGTTTCTCGGCCTACGCTTCCCAGTTCGTCACCGGGGCGAAGATGCCACGGGTCATTCTCGACAGGTTCTGGGCCCAGAGTCCCCCTCCCTCCCCTCTCCGAACAGCGCCGCATCGTCGAGATCCTCGACCAGGCCGACCGCCTCCGCCGCCTCCGCGCCCAAGCCGACGCCAAAGCCGACCGCATCCTCCCGGCCCTCCTGGCTCGAACCCTCGGTAGCCCTCGAACCTGGGCGGGGAGCCCGCAGTGCAAGCCTTTAAAAGCACTCGTGGACCCGGTGAGCGGGGCAACCCCTTCCAAGAAGGCGGAGCGCTTCTGGGACGGCGAGGTGCCGTGGGTGTCTCCGAAGGACATGAAGCGCGATTTCCTCTGTGACAGCCAGGATCACGTATCGCTGGCCGCGCTGTCCGATACGACCTTGTCCCTCATCAACGAAGGGGCCGTCCTGATCGTTGTCCGCGGCATGATCCTCGCGCGCGACATCCCCATCGCGATCAACCTCCGGCCTGTCACGATCAACCAGGACATGAAGGCGCTCATTCCTAAGAAGAACGACGTGACCGGACCGTACGTCTGGGCGGCACTCTACCTCGCGAAGCCCGTTTTGAGTTCGCTCGTCCGAACCGCGGGGCACGGCACGCGCAAACTGGACACACCCGACCTCATGCAGTTCGAGATCCCGGTGCCCGACCCACATACGCTGAACAAGGTCACGTCAATTGTCGAGCACCGCCGGCTGTCGATTGAGCGGCGCCAAGCCAGCAAACACCTGCTCGATCACCTTTTCGCAGTCGTGCTGGCCAAGGCGTTCGACACGACGCTCACTCGCTCTTGGCGCGAGTCACACATGAAGGAGCTGCTCCAGGAGATGGAGCAGCAGGCGAAGGCTTTGAAGGAGGCGAGCGCATGACCCGTCGTGGCTCGAGGAAAACACGGCCGTCCAAAGCGAAGCCGGCCATGCGCATCACGAAGGCACGGCGGGAGCAGATCGAGCGACTTGCTGCCGCGCTGGCGGAGATCGCGCCTTCCACGTCCCCGGGGACCGGTTTCTGTGTCCGCAAGGTCGCTGACGACATGGGGCTCAAGGATTGCTGGAAGAAGCAGAGGAACAAGAAGGCGGACATCGCGCATTTGCTCGAAAACGTCATTCGGCGCTATCCCAGGAAGCCGAAGGCCCTGGTCCTCGCCATCGTCCGCGGCGGCGTCGAGTGGAAGGCCCGCAAGGGCGAGCGAGTGACCAAGGAGCACCTCGACGCCATCGCGGAGCCGATGGAGGTTCTGGGATTTCGCATCCGCGAGGACCTCCAGGCCATCGAGATTCCCGAACCGAGCCGTGTCCGGCACCCCTCCCAGGACATGGTGGCGCTGCTCGACCGCCTGGACCTGCACGAAGCGCTCGCGGACGACGTCGCGGAGATGTTTCGCGACGGCCACTTCAACGAGGCCGTCCGCAAGGCCCTGGAGCGCTTCGAGAAGTTCGTCCAAGACACCCTCGGCGATCACAAGACCTTCGGCCGCGACTTGATGGCGAAAGCCTTCGGCGGCGAACCGCCGCCCATCGCGCTCAACGCCCTGACGACCGCCAACGACCGAAGCGAGCAAGAAGGCTTCAAGTTCCTCACCATGGGCGCCATGTCCGGCATGAGGAACCTCTACAGCCACGGCGATGTCGAGCAGATGTCCGCGATGGACGCGATCGAACGGCTGTGCTTCGTCAGCCTGCTATTCAAGCGGGTGACCAGGGCCTTGGCAGAAGAGAGGAGGGGCACCGGATGACCGCAGATGAGCAAACTGTCCCGCGTCCGCCCTCAGGCCTTGACATGCTCGTGGAATGGGCGAATGGGCAGGACCGGTGGGTCCGAAAACTCGTCGGGGAAGTCATCGCGACGCGGCGCCGGCTTTCCGATGAGCGGATTGCAGCGCTCTACGAGCTGCTTCTCAGGGAGAAGGATCTCGCGGATGGGCAACCGGAGGACGTGCCTTCCCTGACGGCGAGCGGCCTCGCAGCTTCGGCCGGTTTGCCGATCCGGCTCGTCGGACTGAAGCACCTCGAAAACGTGAATGCTCTCGCTCCGAATCAGGAAATCGAGTTCCACCCGCGGCTGACGATCTGTTTCGGAGAGAATGCAAGCGGGAAAACCGGTTATGTCCGCATCCTGAAGCGCGCGGCTGCCGTGCGTACGGCGGAGCCGGTACTGCCAAACATCCACCTCCCAACTAAAGCGGACGGTCCGCGCGCAGAGGTCCGGGTCCGGGTTGGCGAGGAGGACCGGACAATCGAATGGCAAGGGGAGCAAGGCGTCGAACCGCTCACCCGAATCGACGTGTTCGATGCTCGGGCCGCAGTCGTCCATCTCGCGGAGGATCTGAGCTACACCTACACGCCGGCCGAGCTCTCGCTGTATCCCCTGGTCACGGACGGGATCGAGAGGGTTCAGGCCAAGTTCGAGGAGGCCCGACGGTCACGGCAACCGCAAGGGAACCCGTTCGTCAGCAGGTTCAGCCGCGAGAGCGCACTTTACCCCAAGATCGAGGCGCTCGGTCCCTCGACGGACCTGAGAGAGCTGGAATCTGCCGCAGAGGTGACCGAGGCTGAAGAGGCGGAGCTATCCGGCCTGCGGGACCAGGTGGAAGCACTGCGCTCAGGGGCCGTGCGGCAGGCGATCCAGCGCGCCGAGGAGCAGCGACGGGTTTACGAGGCAGCGCGTGTGATCGCGGACGCGATCGCCGAGTTCGATCGGGATGCGTATGCCGGCGCTCTCTCCGCGCTCCGTGAAGCCACGCGGAGGCACGAGCGCGCGACCCGCGAGGCGCTCTCGGGCGAGTCCGTTCCCGGAATCCTCGGCGATGCCTGGAAGGAGTTCGTCGAAGCGGCGGAGGCCTACATCCGCCAGTTGGGTATCGAGCCGTACCCCCAGGCAGGGGAGCCCTGCATCTACTGCCGCCAGCCGCTCGGCAACGCGGCCGTCGCACTGCTCCAGAAGTACAGGGATTACTGCAACGCAGAGCTGCGCAGGGCCGTTGACGAGGCACGGCGATCCCTGGAGGCGCTGAAGCGCCCGATCGTGGAGCTCGGCGTGGATGAGGCGGCGACCGGTATCGAACGGCTCATCCAGGCCGCGGAGGACCCTGCACATCCGCCGAATCCCCTGGTCATGGCACGCGACTGCGTGGCACACGCTCGTCGCATGCGTGAGGCTTTCGCAGCGGACCAGGAATGTCCGCCCTTTCCTGAGCACTTGCGGCAAGCACCCGCGACGCTCGAGGCCGCTGTGGCGTCGATCGAAAAGAGCCTGGTTGATCTTCGCAAGCAGGGCGAAGAGCGGGAGCAGGCACTGGCTGCGGCCCAGAAACGCCTCCGCGAGCTGGAAGCTCGCAGGACTCTCCGGGATCTCCTTCCTCAGATCCGCCAGTTCGCGGTCGCCGCTCAGTGGGCGGACCGCGCCCGAGCGCACCTTGCCCGTTTCCAGGGCATCAAGCGTAGTCTAACGGAAACGGCCAAGCGCGCGAGCACGGAGGTCATCAATCGCGAGTTCGAGAGCCGTTTCAAGCAGGAGTGCGAGTTCTTGCGCGCGCCGACCGTCAACCTCGATTTCCCCGGCCGCGAGGGCGAAGCACGGCGGCGCAAGCTGCTCACGCCAGAACACGGGCTCAGCGAGATCCTTTCCGAAGGTGAGCAGAAAGTCATCGCCCTGGCGGACTTCCTGGCAGAGGCGTCACTCAAGCCGGACAAGTCTCCTATCGTATTCGACGACCCCGTCACGAGTCTCGATCATAAGCGGCTCCGCCACGTGGTCGATCGGATTGTGGAGCTGTCGAAAGAGCGCCAGGTGATCGTGTTTACGCATGACATCTGGTTCGCTGCCGAGATTCTAGGCCGATTCGAACGGGAGCCACGCGAATGCGTTTTCTACGATGTCAGAACGGAGGGCGTCGCCATCGGCTTGCTCGCAAGAGGTTCTCATCCGCGTACGGACACTTTCAACGATCGGCGGAGCCGCATCAACACGCTCATTGCCTCAGCCGAAAGGGTGGCGGGTGCGACTCGGGATGCGTTGATTGAAAAGGCTTACGAGGAACTCCGCGGCGCGTGTGAGGTCGTCGTCGAGAAGGACCTCCTAAGAGGCGTCACGGAACGCTACCGGCCAAACGTTCGGATGACCGTCCTGGAGCAGATCCGCGCTGATAGGCTTCCCGCAGCAATCGCCAGGATCATGCCGATTTTCGAGAAGTGCTGTGGCGTGATTGCCTCGCACTCGCAGCCCATGGACACACTCGGCGTGCGGCCGACGCTCGACGAGCTTCGAACGGACTGGCAGGAGCTGCAGGATGCCCGACGGGAGTACCTGGAATGACCCTCACCGCCCTCCGCATCGCCAACTTCAAGGCCTTCGCCGCGTCCCAGCGGGCGCCAGCTGCGGCCGATCACACTCGATCTACGGCGCCAACAGCGCCGGGAAGTCGAGCATCCTCCACGCGCTCGCACTGGCGCACCACGCCGTGGAGACCGGGGAGCTCGACGTCCAGCGCACGCAGATCGGCGGCGAGTCGATCGACCTCGGCGGCTTCCGCCAGTACGTCCACCGGCGGGAGCGCGACCGGCAAGTGGAGCTCGCCTTCGAGGTTGACCCCGGGCGGCTCTCCGGGCGCGTGGCGGAGCTCCTGCGGGCGGCGCGCGAGGTCCTTGTCGAGGTGGTGGTGGGCTCCGGTTTCACGAGCGACCAGTTGACGCTCTTCGGCGACCGCCTGCGCGAGCTGGATCCGCACGGTGGCGCGCGGCTCGAGCGCTTCTCGGTGCACGCGGACGGGGAGTTGCTCCTCTCGATGAGCGTACGCGCAGGGGGGCTCTTGCGGCTCGACCGCCTCGACCACGGGCACCGCGTTTTTCGTGACATCTTCCGTGGGCTTTTGATGCTCGCGACCACGACCGAAAGGGTGCGCGAGGAGGATCTGGCCGCGCTCGGCGAGGTCCTGGACAGGCTTGTGCCGAGTATCTGCGCGAAGGCATTTGGTCTCTTTCCCCGGATCGAGGAGGAAGCCGCCGCGGGTGAAACGGACGCCTGGCAGGCGGACGAGCTCGTGCCTGTGAGCCGCGGCCGTCGGGCCGAGGACCTTGCTCGGGCGGCTAGGCTCTTCCTCCCGCGTGCGCTGCGCGATCTCGCGGGTGGCCTTGCATCCGCCCTCGAGGGTGAGATTCGGAGGCTCCGGTACCTCGGGCCGCTGCGCTCGTATCCGCCGAGGCATCTGGCGTTCTCCCAGCATCACGACCCCAACTGGTTCGCCGGCGGGGGATACGCCTGGGACGTCGTCCGCACACGCGAGGACGTCCGACGGCGCGTGAACGCCTGGCTCGGTGCTCCGGGGCGGCTCCAAACGCCATACGAGTTACGCGTGCGGGATTTGCTACCCGCGTCCACCGTCGCTGCCGATCTGCCGGAGAGGCTTGGGAAGGCGCTTCACGATTACACGGCAGGGCTTCTCGATGAAATCCTCACCGGGGGAGCGCAGGAGTTCCAAGCGATCGCCCAAGAAGTCTCGGAGCGTTTGCGCGACATCGATTACGAAGACCTCGAGGACGTCATCCCGGAGGTGCAGGAAATCGTAAACGCGCGCTGTCCCGAAGCAGAAGCCCTCGTCCGGGGTTGGGTCGAAGGAATTGTTCAATCACGCGCCGAGACCCTGCAGGACCTTGTCCTCGTGGACAAGCGCTCCGGCACGCCGGTGAGCCACCGCGACGTCGGAATCGGCGTCAGCCAGGTGCTCCCGGTTCTCGTCGCCGCGTACGCTTCGAAGGAGAAGCTTCTCGCCATCGAGCAGCCCGAGATTCACTTGCACCCGGCGCTCCAGGCCGAGCTGGGGGACGTGTTCCTCGAGGCCGCGCTGGGGGAGGGCGCCAACACGCTGCTCATCGAGAGCCACAGCGAGCACCTGCTCCTGCGTATCATGCGCCGCATGCGCGAGACATACGAAGGGCAGCTTCCCGAAGGCGTTCCGGAAGTGCGCCCGGAGCACGTGATGGTGCTCTTCGTCGAGCCCGACGGCTCTCGAAGTATCGTGCGCGAGATGCCCCTCAACGAGCGGGGCGAGCTGGTCAAGGCCTGGCCAGGGGGATTCTTCGAGGAAGGCTTGCGAGAGATCTTCTGACCGTGTTGCTTCGTGACTACGCTATCACGCCCGACGTCTTCGACGAGACGTCCTATCCCCACCCGACAACATGCGATGCGGAGCTCCGAAATCTCAAGGACGTCCTGCTGTCCGAGGGACTGGTCCGGGATCTTCGAAACGGTGAGTGGAGCCGTCTGTTCGTGGACAATACGCGTCCTTGGCATCGCCGGGGCAAAGAACTCCTGAAAAAACTGGTGCAGCAGAAACGCGTTTTCCCGATTGAGCCTTCGCGTCCAAGCTGGCCCTCCGACGATGTCGCGTGGTGCTCGGAGGCCGTAGCTACACACGGGGTTCTTCCCTTTACCGGCGGTATCGTCGTCACCGAGCGGGTGAAGACGGCTTTTCCCGGCGAGGATCTGGTGGAGCGAATCGACCGCCTGGGGAGTGCGCGCTGGTGGGCGGGCCGATCGTCGTCCGTCCGGGTCCGACGCGACATCGAGGATTACCTCGAGCAGCTCGCTCCCGTGCTGCGGCGCGCAAACTCTCTTATGTTCATCGACCCGCACTTGGACCCGGAGAAGCCGAGGTACGGGGGCTTCGTGCGCCTGCTCGAGGCTGCGGGACGGCGAGACCCTGCGCCTGTGATCGAGATCCACCGCGTGTGTTTCGAAGGCCCACCACGAGACCGTACGTTCCCGATGGACGGGGACCCGCAGTACTTCCGACAACGGTTTCGCCGTCCCCTGGAAGCACGGATCCGTGCTGTCGGCCTTCGCGTGGAAGTCTTTGTCTGGGACGACTTCCACGACCGCCACCTGATCACGAACCTCATCGGCATCCACATGAGTGATGGCTTCGACACGAGCAAAGGACGGAATTTGACCACCTGGTCCCGGCTCGGGCGGGACGCTCGAGATCACATCCAACGCGAGTTCGATCCTAGGAGCGGGCACCACGCGTTGCGGGACCGATTCACTATAGGATGATTAAGGGGATGGGAACGCTGTGGCGCGGGCTCCCAACCCTCCCGGCTCTGCGCGGAGCTACCAGCGGCGTTTACCTCACGAAGCGCCCTACATTACCGCGGCAAACGAGATGGATGGCCGCTTGGCTCGGAAAATACGCAAGGATCTCGGAATGCCACGGGTGCAATGATGGTGAAGCCGCCGCTGCAGACAACAGGCAGAAATGTCGGTGCCCCTCGCGGGTCTTTTTCTGCTGGGAGCCAACGCGAGGACCTTTGCCAGCGCGGAACCAACCATGAAAATCAACTACCAGTATGGGGGTCACCAGTTTGAGGTACAGGTGCCTATCCTCCCCGTGTTTGTGGCTGCGGCCCAGCGGCTCAGCCTGTGGTGGCAACGCGACCCCTTGAAACCTATGGTCGAACCCCTCGGCCTCGTTACCAGCAACCTGTTTGCCCTGGCAGCCGGCACGGTGATCCAAACACCCTCGGGCACGCTCACGGCGGCACCCTTGCTGAAGGCCTTGCCTGACGGCCAAGTCAAGGCCGTTAGTAGCGGGTTTCCCGTTACCGGAGTCCACGACGTGTACGGGCAGCTCACGGTAGCCTCAGCTCTGGGCGCCCGGCGCCGCTCCTTCGTAGTGGTTAACGACCTTTCTCCAGATGATGCCCGAGACTGGAACCTGATCTGCTTCGGCAGTCCCACGTCGAACCTTCTGTCCGAGGAAATTTTCGATGGCCTCCATAGCGTGCTGGCTCCATCGTTCTCCTGGGGTGAAGGATATGCGAGCTTTACCCTCGACGGCAGCACCTTCACGGGAGGCAACGCCGGCGCCGTTCTCGCGTACAGATCTCCCTGGTCCGGCAACCGGAGGGTCCTGGTGCTGTCCGGTATCGGTCCCATCGGCACTCTAGCGTGCTGCAAGCTGGTGTCGCACTGGGCCACGCTCGTCGTCTCGAAGAAGCAGCGCAAGGTACGAGATTTCGTCGCAGCCGTGGAGATCGAAGAGGCGGACGAAGCGCCGACGTTGAAGAGACTCGTGGCGCTCGAATGACCCATACCGTCGTGCGAATGCACCGCCCTTCGTCCGATGGGACCGATCCAGAGCCGGGCGAACCCCGCGGGTGACAGCGCAGGGCACGGGAGCGGCCGAGCGACACGGCGTCCCGCCGCTCGGCGATACACATCGCGACGGTGGCCCACCTTGAATACTTCGACCACCCGACCCGCGTCGTCGATGCTGTAGACGATTCGGTAGCGTCCTTGGCGTCTCCGGTACCGCTCCGGGTCGCCCGCTAGCTTTTCGGAGCCCGGTGGTCGGGGGTTCTCCCCGAGCGTCGCGATGCGCCGAACGATCCGCTGGCGTGCGGTTTTGGGCGAGATGGCCTCGATCTCCTCGATCGCGGACGGCTTGATTCGAACGCTAGATCGTCCCACGCCGCCTGAGCTGCTTCACGACGTCCTCGAATCGGAATGCTCTTCTCCCGCGCGCGTTCCTCGAATGCAGCCAGGTCCTCGGCGTCCTCCGCCAGACTCAGCCTCACGGCCTCGTTCACGAGCTCCGATATGGAGCGTTCGCTCTCGGCGGCCTTCATGCGAAGTGCCCGGTGGATCTCGGGATCGAAATAGACGGTTGCTCGCCTGGCCTCTCCCTTCACGCTGCGCACCATAGCGTCATAGCGCCAAGGCGTCGACTCGAGCCGGCACGGGCCGGCCCGGGTACGGACGCAAAGCGCGCAGACGGTCGCTCACCGCGGGCTCGAGGAATCCCTCGGCGACCGTAGGCTCACCCTGGCTGCGCCCGCCCCGTCGGAGTGCCGTCGAAAAGCGCGAGGTAGCCGGCGAGCGGGGTCAGCACGGCTCCCAGGATTCCCGCGAAGACGGATTTGAACCGGACGAAACCGCCGGTCGACAGCTCCGAGACGCCCGCCCACGCGAGGGCCCAGAGCGTAGGCACGGCGACGAAGGCGAGGGTGAGGAAGCCGAGGAGCAGGGCGCGGCGGACGACGGTGTCCGGAACGAGCCGAAGGGCGGCCGCAACGGCAGGCGGGGTGCTCGGCGGGTTCCATCCCTCTCGGCTCGCTCGCCGCCGGGTGAGCGGCGTGACGACGAGCGTCGTGAAGAAGGGAAGGAAAAAGGCCGTTCCCGCGAGATCCGCGGAAATGCTCCGGGAGCCCGAGAAAGGAACGCTTTCGGCTCCGCGAAACATGACGTAAGCAATGGCGCCGTTCAAAGCGACGTTGAGAAGCCCGGCGCCCAGGCCCAGTTCGCCGAGAAGGTACCGGCGGTAAGCCCCCATCGGCGCCGAAGCTACTTCGGGCACGCCGGGCGAATCAAGGGGAAAGCACCCACTCGACCGAAAGCTCGGGGTTTTCCGCGGCGAGGCGTTCTTTCAGAAAAGCTTCCGCCGCGTCGTCGTCGCGGAGATACGCTTCGAAAAAGGGAAAGACGCTCAGGATCGCGAGCTCGACCTGCCGAGAGGCGGGAATGGCCGGCGGGAGCGAGTCGAACTGGCATGCCGCGGGACAGTCGGGATTCGCGACGATCCCGTCTTCCGGTCCCCCGAGACTCTCGAGAAACTCGAGACCTTCCTCCTCGCCTTCCGAAGGCAGGTCGACGGCCTGGCATCCGAGGCTGTCGGGGTTCGGGAGATTCCCGGGAAAGCTGCGCCACGGCATCGGCGAACCCCGCGTGCGAGCCGCCGCGGACGGTGACCAGGTATTTCGGCGGAGAGGCCAGGTCGAAGGCTCTCCGCGCGTTCTCTTCCCACGGGACGAAAGCGTCGATGTCGCCGTGAAGGACGAGGAGAGGCAACGTTCGCTCGAAAAACACCTCGGAGAAAAAGCAGCCGGGCCCCGCGATCGGTGCGGCCGCGCGGACTCTAGGGTCTCGCTTCTCGGGATGGAAGGCCGCGAGGTAGGTCGTGAGCCCCCCGAGCGAAAGCCCCGTGAATCCGATCCGCTCGGGGTCGACCGCACCGAAAAAGGGCGAGCTTTCGTCCGCGTTCCAGCCGAGCATCGTGTCGACGAGAAACCGCACGTCTGCGGGCTGTTCTCCGGCGTCCGCGACAGTGGCACCACCCGGGGCGTTGCGGTTCGAGAGAGGAAAATCGGCCGACAGGACGACGTAGCCGTGGCTTGCGAGGTGGCGCGTGAGGTAGAGGCCCTCGAAGCGCTCGCTGAAAAACCCGTGGCTGTAGACGACGAGCGGGTAGGGGGCCCCGCTCCGGTCGAGTTCCGCGTCGCGCGCGCCGGCCCGGGGTTCGGTTCCGTCCGTCGTGGCCGGGTACCAGACTTCCGTGGGGAGGGTCCGCTCCGGTGCGCCGGGAAAAGACCCGTTGGGTCTCGTGGGGCGGCTCGAATCGACGAGGTCGAAGTGGGTGACGCCGACCCCGTACGGGCCCGTGGAAAGGAACTCGGCGCTCGACTTGGGTCGGACCGCCGGCGTCGGGCTCGCGGTCGGAGTCCGGGTGAAGAGGTCGATCGGCGTGGAAGCGGGAGATCCAGCGGGAGTCGACACGGGGCTCGAGGTCGCAGTGGGCGTCGGGCTCGCGGTCGGCGCCTGCGCGCCGGCCGTCGTTCTCGGAGCCGCAGGCCACGACAAAAAGACAGAGGCAGAGCCACACACACCGCCGTGACATGACGAGGACAACCCGATCGCCGGCCCGAAAACGTAGCGTCCCGCTTGCCCGTGGGCAACGGCGGAAAGCGCAGAACGAGCGCGCGTGCGGCCTTTTCGGCTTGCGGAGGTGCGCGAAACCGTCCTATTTGGGTTCGAGCGGTCGCGTCGCAGATGTTCCGGCCGGCGCGCCCTGTTCTTCTCGGAGGGAAAGATGGCGGAGACGAAAATTCGAGTTCTCAAGAACGGGCCGTACGAAGTGTCGGGCCCCGTGGAACTCCTCGACCATCGGGGAAACGCGTTTCGAGTCGACGAAGAAACCGTCTATCTCTGTCGGTGCGGCCAGTCGTCGAACAAGCCCTTTTGCGACGGCACGCACTCGAAAGTCGGTTTCCGTTCCGAGGAGACGGCCGGCTAGCTCCTAGCGGGGCGCGCCTCCGGCGATCCAGAGCCGGATGGCTTCGATTTCGAGCTCGTCGAGCTCGCCGCCGATCGGCATGCGCTCGCCCACCCGGGGTTCGGGCTCGCGGATCTTCTCGAGGAGGTAACTCTCGTCCGGCGAGCCCGGGAGGACGAGGATGGCGTCCACCTGCGTGCTCGGCCGGTGTACGAGCTCGCGGAAGGCGACGAAGGGCTCGAGGCTCAGTTCGGCGGCGCCGTCGCCGATGTGGCAGTTCGCGAGCGCGCAGCTCCGCGAGAAGATCGCCTGGATTTCCGTCACGAGGCCGGGCGTCCTCGGGACCTCCCCGACCACGAAGCCTTCGAGCTCGAAGAGCAGAGAATCCCCGTCGGAGGAAGTCGCCGCACCCGCGAGCCCGAGGGCGCCCGTGTCGAAGTCGAGGGGCGAGCCCGTGGCTGCGAGCGGGCCCGCGGACGCGGTGCCCGTGGTCCACGCGACGCGAAGCGGCGCGTCCGAAAAGCCGGAAAGCTCGAGCGCGAAGCTCGCCTCCCCGCTCCGGCGGTCGAGGCTCCCTTCGCCGTCCGCGGAAAGCGAGAGCTCGAGACTCCGCTCGCCGGAAACCAGAACCCAGGGTTTCCACTCGTCCTCGAAGACTCGGAGTTTCGGGCCCACGAGACGAAGGGGAAGCTCGACTTGCTGCGCGGAAAATTCCGTCTCCGCTCCCGAAGTATCCACCACGCGGAGCCGCACGGTCGCGAGCACGAGCGCTGCGAGGCCGCGCGGCGGCGGCTCCGGAGGAGGCGGGGAAACGACGGGCTCGTTGGCGACCGGGGCTCCCCCGGCGACCCACCGCCGCAAGGCTTCCCGTGCGCGAGAAGGCAGCGGGGGAGAGGGTGGCGGCGGCATGCGGTCTCCTACCCTCGGGGGGGCTTCGGCGATTTTTTCGAGGAGATAGCTCGCTTCGGGAGCACCGGGAGCCACCAGCAGATCGGGCACCTGCGAGCTCGGCCGGCCCGCCCGGTCACGTCCGAGAAGGCCGTCGGCACTTGCCAGAACTTCGTCGAGGCGCAAGCCCGCGGCGGGCTCCGGAGGCGCGTGGCATGGGAGGCAGGCTGCGGAGAAAACCGGCTGGATGTCGACGTTGAGAAAAAGAGGGGCGAGCGTGCCGGGTGACGGATCGAAAAAGATCGAGTTCGAAAAGACGTAGAGCTCCCCGGCATCACGTGCCCGGTTCTCGAAGCCGTCGCCCGTCATCGCGTTGGCCAGGATGTCCGGGCGGCCGTCCCGGTCGACGTCGCCCGCGGCGAGACTGTAGGCGAACTGGTCGCCGGCGTCCGCTCCCCGTATCTGCACGTGCCGCTGGTCGTCGGGTACGAGCACGAGGTCGATGGCCGGGGGCCACCTGGGGCGGCCGAAGAGGACGTCGAGCACGCCGGAGGTGGCGCGGAACGTTCCCTCGAGGTCCCGCGTTCCCTCGGCCGGAGCCGCGTCGAGGAGGTCGTCGAAGCCGTCGCCGTCGAGGTCGATGGCAAGCAGCGTGTCGCCCGAGATCGTGCCGCCGCGGCGACCGTAAACGACGGTGACGCCCTCGGTCGGGGCAGCGAGGTCGACGACTTCTCCGCGTCGGCTCGCCAAATGGAAAACGACATAGGCGCGCCCCGTCGCTGCTCCTCTTCCACCGGCGGGTCCCGTCGCCTGCAAGGCTCCGATCGCGAGGTCGAGCTTTCCGTCGCCGTCGAAATCCCCGGCCGCGAGCTCCTCTCCGGTCGCGTGGCGCGCGTTGGCTCCGTAGACGATCGTCCGGTTCTGCGGGTCCGCGGAAGCCAGGTCGATCTCGCCCAGCGGGCGCGGTTCGGACGATCCGAAAAAGAGGACTGCGACTTCTCCCGCATCCGCCCGATCGTTCGCGGGACCGTCGCCGCCGGCGAGAAAGACGCCTTTTACCTGCGCCGAAGCGCGCGCGATGGCCGAAGAGACGACCAGCTCGTCTTTTCCGTCGTCGTCGAAGTCGGCGGCGAGAATCGTCGATCCGAAGTGGTCGTGAGGGTCGACCCCGTGGAACACGGCGAGAGGCAAGCCGGTCGGGTCGGCGAGGTCGACGACGGGAGGCCACTCGGCGCCTCCGTAGAGGACGTAGACGGCACCCGCCGCGGGTCTCGTGTCGTGGGGTCCGTCCGCCTGATCCGCGCCGAGCAAGAGGTCGAGGTGCCCGTCGCCGTCGAGGTCGCCGCCCGAGACCCATACGCCGAGGCGGTCGGATGCGGCCCTCCCGAAGATGCGCACGACCCGGGGAAACTCCTCGGCAAGGTCCACGACGGGGGGCCGTTCTTTCCGCCCGAAGTAGAGATACGCGGCTCCGCTGTTTCTCCGGTTTCCTCCGGGAGCGTCCGCGTTCTGGGCTCCGACGAGGACGTCGTCGAAGCCGTCCCGGTCGAAGTCGGCGACGAAAACGTGCGTGCCGAGGAGATCGCCCGCGGTGGCGCCGAAAAGCGTCGTGACCGGCGCGGTGCCGTCGTCGACGACGACGCCACGGACCTCACCGTTGCCGTAGACGATGTGGACCTCGCCCGAGTTCCGCCGCTCGTTTCGGGGGCCGCCGTCGGCCAGCATGGGGCAGAGGACGAAATCCCCGTACCCGTCGCCGTCGATGTCGCCGAAGCCGATCGGCATGCCGACCGAACCGCCTCCGGGCTCCGTGTTG
>BPIQ01000001.1:1475621-1697604 GCA_026004195.1 Candidatus Binatia bacterium | reverse complement strand
ACACGACCCCTCCGGCAACACCGCCGCGATGCAGGTGCGCTCGTTCGTGTTGCTCGCGATGTCGCGGAAGACGAGCTTGGGGCCCCGGTCGGGGGGCTTGCCGTACTTGCGCTCGCACGGCCTGCGAGGCTCACCCAGCGCTCGATGGGCCTGATGTCCACCGAGAACTGCTCGATGTGCTTCCCCTCGTAGAGCGGCCAGAAGCCTTTCTCCGCCATCGCGGCGCGGATCTCGGGCCAGGCGGCAGGGTCGTAGTAGGGCGGCCGGTCGGTTGTGCCGGGAACAGGGCCCAGGATCTGGCGGGGGTTCCAGAGCCTGCCGGTCCGGGGGTCCGTCCACAGGTCCCGGTCGTTGGTCATGTTGAACTCGGTGTAGAACCGTGCATTCCACGTGCCGGGGCCCTGGTCGCCGAGGAGCGGGCGGGGGTTCACGGGATTTCCGTCGGCGTCGTAGCCGTACATCTTGAGGAGGATCTCGCGGTCGCGGGGCGAGCGGTACTCGAGGAAGGCGAGCGTTCCGGGCGAAAGACGCTCGAGCTCCGCTGCGGCGCACGGTGACCATCCAGGGCGCAGGGCCGGCTGCGACCTTCTCGCGTCCCGGCTCGCGATGACGTGCGGTGGCCTCGAGCTCCGCCAGGTCGTGGCGCATGAAGCGCAGCGGAAAAGCCGTCGCCCTCTGGCGCGCCCTTGCGGAAGACGAGGCTCACGAACTTGTAACGCGAGTCGATCGGGAAAATCTTCCTCCGGTTCTCGAAGGCGTAGAAGCGCTCGACCGTTGCGTGCTCGAGGAGCAGGTGCCGCAAGCCCGTGCAGCCCTCGTTGTTGTAGATGGCCGAGGGGACGACGAAGCCCACGCGACCGCCTTGGCGGACGAGCTGCCAGGCGCGCTCGACGAAGAATTTGAAGGCGTCGGGGTCGCCGCCCGTGTCTCCTCCCTTCGATCCTCCCACTCGTGAAAGGAGTAGTCGCCGCCGTTCTTAACAGGCCGGCTAAAGTCTTGATCCGCTTGCGGTACGCCTCGAACGTCATCGCGAAGCGCCGGATATTCCTGCTGGAGCTCCCGGATGCGCCGGTCCAGTTCGCCGCCAGTGAAAGCACGGATAAGAATGTCGTAGCGCCCGTAGAACTCGTTGCGATTCGGTTTGATCTTGTCCCACGGCGGGTTACCGAGGACGGCGTCGAAACCGGGGTTGTCGCCGTCCACGAAGACCTCGGGAAACTCGAGCTCCCAGTGGAAGAAGTGCTCGCGCTCGCGGACCTGCTCGAAGTCGGGCCACCACGGCTGGCTCTCGGCGTATCGCTGCAAGGCCGCCGGGTCGTCGACCGAGCTTGCGAGGCTCTTCCATTTTTTCCAGATCTCCGGGACGAAGGCGGAAGCGGAGCGGAGGTCGAAGAGCAGCTTCGCACCTGCCAGAATTTCTTCGGCCTTTCTCCGTAGATCGCTCTTGTAGCGCTGCTCGTCGGTGCTTTCCGGCTCGATCCCTTCCCGCCGCAGCGCATCGGGCCGCGCCTCGTCGATCATCCGCCTGAGACGGGCAGCGTCGCGGATGGCTCTGCGGACAGGCTCTTGGAAAGGCAGCAGTGCCTGGCGAGGGTCCGCCTGCCTTTTGGCGGGGAAGGTGGCTCCTCCACGCGCGCCATCCAGCTCCCGAGAAGCGAGTTCCCGCACCGGATGTGATGCTCGAAGTAGGTGAGCGGCCGGTCTCCCGCGAGGGATTCGATCCAGAGCGAGACACGGGCGAGCTCGACGGCCGTGGGGTTGAGATCCACACCGAAAAGGCACCGCTCGGCCACCCTGCGCTTGCACCAGGCTCGCGCCTCGGAGTTCGCGGCACGGGCTTCCTCGTCGCTGGCGCGCCAGTCGTCGTCCCAGCCCTGCCCCGTCGTGGAACGAAATTCGGGGGGCGCATTGCCGCCGTGCTCGGTGACGTACGCCCTGTGGAGGGCCTGTCCCAGAAACCGCATGGCTTCCACGAGGAAGTGTCCGCTCCCGCAGGCCGGGTCGAGGATCCGTAGCCGCTCGATCTCGGAGGCGGAGCGTTCCCGAACGAGAGGTCCGAGACTGTGGCGCACGAGATCCTGGACGAGCGCCCGCGGCGTGTAAAAGGAGCCCGAGCCTTTTCGCGCCGGCCCGGGAGCGAAGTGGAAGTTCCCTGCTTCGAAACGGCGAACGATGCGCGCGGTCGCCCCCCTCTTCAGGTTTTCCGGCGCCTCCGCTTCTTCGTTTTGCCCGCCCGCTTCTTCGAGATCCTCGCCGGCGCTCGTTTCCTCGTCCTCTTCGGGAGCTTCTTCCGGCGGGTCGGAGGCGAGGCGCTCGGCTTCGGTTCCTCGTAGGAGGGCCCGGTCCCCCTTGAGAGCCAGGTTTTTCTGCTCGCAGAGGCGGACGAGCTCGGCGGGGCGAAGCACGTACTCCCGGCCCTGCACTCGCACTTCGAACGAAGTTTCTCGCGCGACCCGCGGTTCGTACTCGAGGAGCCCTTCGTAGACCGCGCCGAGATTTTCGATGTCGAGTTCCCGGAAGGAAACGCGCTCGCGCCCTACGCCACGCCGCGGCGTCGTCGTTGCCAGGTCGAGAAGGAGCCGTGCCACCTCGTGGTCGGAGAGAAGCGCCTCGTCGAGGATCTTCCCCACGGGTGTCGTGCGACTGAAAAAGTCGCCGCCGCGTGGGGGGATGTTCTGCCACGGGGTGACGGGAGGCAGCCCCTCGTCGTAGATGCGGAAAAGAGCCCGGAGCCTTTGCCAGAGGGCGCACCGATTCTCGGGCCACGCCCGGCCGGGCTCGAGGAGCACTTCCTCGAGCAGTCCCGTCGCGGAGTAACTCTGCCGGTAGAGGCGGTGTTCATCGAGGCGCGGGTCTCGGGCCTCCGCGTAAAGAATGAAGAGGATGCGGTAGAGGGCAAGAAGCGCCGCATCCCGGTAGGTTACGAGGTCGCGCTCCCCGAGTTCGAGCGGCGAGTGGATTCGACCGCGCGCAGCCGCGTCCGCGAGAAGGCCCGAGACCAGCGACTCCGCCGCCCGGAAGACCGCACCCTTGAGGTCGTCCGACACGCGCTCGGCGTGCTCTCGGCTCTCCCGTTCGATTTCTTCGATCGCGCGCGTGCCGTCCTCGCGTGGCGCGAACGTCGTGGCGGAGAAGAGCCTCGTGAAGGCAGCAAACGATTCCGAATCCTCTTCGTCCGCGAGCCCCTCGAGGTCCGCTTCCAGGTAGGCATCCTTCGGGCCTTCACCCGGAGCTCGCACGAGACGGATGCGCTCTCCGGTGACGAGAAAGCCGTAGCGCACATCTTCTCGGGCGAGCGCTACGCCGAGGGCGTGCATGGGCTTTTCGCGGCCCCGTCCGGAGTCGAGGTTTTCGTCCCAAGCCCCGCAGTAGGCGAGAAGCAGCGGGCGCTCGCGCGCTTCTTCGGCCTGTGCGGAGAGAAAGAGGCCGTGGATGCGATCGGTACCTCCACCCAGATGAAAGCCCAGAACGTCGCGGAGAAAGGGGCGCACGAAACGCTCTCGGGTCGTGGCCGCGTCCGGGTTGGCGCTTTCTGCCCGCTCTCGAATCCTTCGAAAGCGGGCATATGCCAGGTTTACGGCGCGATCGGAGAGGGTCTTGCGAGCCGCTTGTTTCCCGAAGACGCTGCCGAGGTAGTAGTCGGAGAGAAATCCTCGGACGTTTCTCAGGTGGCGGAAGGTCATGCTCGGCTCCCCTCCGGTACCAGGAAAAGGGCCCCGAGGGGCTCGAGAGGAGGCGGGTCGAAGACCTTTTCGAACTCTTCGATCTCCGCGATTCGTTGCTTTCGGTAAGCTTCGACGGCCGCTCGTCGTGTGGCCGCGCCCGGCAGGCGTTCCGCCTCGCCGAAAAGAGAAGCTTGCCCTTTTGCGTCGAGAACGACTTTCGCCTCTCGCTCTTCGCGCTCGATCTCGCGGAGCCGATCGGCGACGTCTCGCTCCAGATCCTCGAGCAGAACTTTCGCTTGTGCGGCCCGGTGGCGGCGCAGCGCCTCGGTGCGCTCTTCGATCCAGCGCCGGGCTTCGGCTCGCGCCGCCTCTTGCAGGCGGGAAAAATGGCTTGCGAAAACCTTTTCGAGAAGCTGGCGCTTCACTTCTCCTGCGGACTCGGTCTCGAGCCAGCGCAGGTTTTCTCGGGGGTTGCCGAGCGTTCGGCCTTCGAGATCGACTCGAATGGCGAGAAGGTGCTCTTCGACGAGATCCGCACCTCCCTCGATGCGGCCGAGCCAGGTGAAGACGACCGAGGCGGGCTCCCCCCGTGGTACGATGCGTGCCGCGAGTCGACGTGGAGGGAGCCCCCGCGCGTTGGGGTAGACCTGTGCGAGACGCCGGCGCGCGTCGGCGGCAAGGGCCTGGACGAGCGGGTGGAGGGGAGTCAGGAATTCCACCTCGCCGGCTCGGTAGCGTGCGGCAACCGTGCGGCGGAACGTGGCCTCCGGGTACACCGCAGCCACGCCTTCGCCTCGGTAGGGCCAGGGGACCTCGATGCGGTAGATTCCCTCTTTGCCCTGGAGGGGCTCGACACAAGTCTCTCCGAGGATCGCCGAGACGACGCGCTCGAGGGTGTCGTCGTCCGGGAGAAGCGGTTCCGGGGTGCCGAGAAGCGCGAGGATTTCGTCGAGTTCCTTGCCCCCGTCCCGGCCTGCCACCACCAGGGGCTGGAGCTCGCGGGCGAACTCTTCGGTCCGGTCTTCGAAGGTTCGCACCAGCGTTCGTTTCCGGTCTTCGAGGTCCGAGGCTTCGGGGTCGAGCTGGACGAGGCCCTGCTGGATGTCTTCCTGCCCCTGCAGCACCCCGAGAATGTCCGGCGTCGACACGCGATCTCCGGCGATCTGCTCGATTTTCTCGACGAGTCGCGAGAGGACGTCGTCCTCGGGGCTCTCGGGGTAGTAGAGGTAGCGGATGACGGGAGGTTTCGTCTGGCCGTAGCGGTCGACCCGCCCGTTGCGCTGTTCGAGTCGGTTGGGATTCCAGGGCAGCTCGAAGTGGACGACACGGCGGCAGTGGTGCTGGAGGTTGAGTCCTTCGCTCGCGGCGTCGGTCGCAAGGAGGACGCGGGTTTGCGGGTCCGCGAAGCGGTCCTGCCGCACGAGGCGCTGTCGCCGCGTGAGCCCTCCGTGAAGGAGCACGTATCGCCCGGCGAGACCCGGCTCGGAGTCGAGGCGGGAGCTCAGCGCTTCGAGGGTGTCGCGGTACTCGGTAAAGACGATGACCTTCTCCGAGGGGTCCACGGCGAAGACGCGGGTGAGTTCCGCGACCAGCGCTTCGATCTTCGGGTCTCGGTCCGGAAGTTTCCGCAAAAGCTTGCGGATGCTGCGGAGCGCCTGCATCTCGGAGCGGCGGCGCTTTTCGTCGCGGGGGATCGCCGAGCGGAGGATGCGCCGCGCCGTGCGCTCGCTTTGCGCCTCCGTGAGGGGCAGGTCGGCCTGGTAGTCCCGGAGCTCGGCGCGAGACGGTGCTTCCTCCCGCGCTTCCTCCTTGCCGAGCGCCTCGAGCCGGTGCTCGATCGTCCGGAGGAGCGCCGAACGCGACGAGAGGGCTCGCTTTTTGACGATCTGCATTGCGAAGCCGATCAGGTCCGCGTCTTCGGTTCCCTCGGCCTGCCGAGCCGTGCGCGAGCAATAGGCGGAAACCTTTTGGAGAAGCTGCCGCTCCGCCTCCGCGAGGGGGACCGGGAGTCCCTCGACCGTTCTCGGCGGAAAGACCGGTTCGGTGGCTCCGTTCGTGCGCCGGCGGATCTGGGATTTCATGCGGCGGATCATGGCGGTCTCCACTCGCCGGCGGATGTCTTCGGGGGAACCCGTGAACGTGGCTCCGGTCGGCTCCACGAGCTCGAGGAGAGAGCGGAACGCGTGCGCATAGCCGTTGTGCGGCGTGGCGCTCAAGAGAAGAAGGCTCCGGCTTGCCTCCCGCAGAGCGACGCCCAGGCGAGCGCGCTGCGTGCGGTAAGGGTTCTGTGGCGTTCCGGATTCCGCCAGAGCGTGTGCTTCGTCCACGATGATCATGTCCCAGCGTTTGCGAAGCGCGCGGCTGCGCACGGTCTCTTTTTTCAGGTAGTCGATCGACGTGATCACGCGCGCGAGCGCGTCCCAGGGGCTGACGCCCGCCGGCAGCGCTTCCTGTGCCGAGGAGAGGTCCGAAGCGTTCCCGATGACGTGAAAGTGGAGGCCGAATTTGTCGAGCATCTCGGCCTGCCACTGGTCCATGAGCCCCGGCGGCGTCACCACGAGGACGCGGCGGACGCGTCCGCGGGCCATGAGTTCGAGCATCGCGAGACCGGCTTCGATGGTTTTCCCGAGACCCACGTCGTCGGCCACGAGAAGGCTGGGCCTGGGCTTGGCCAGCAGGCGTAGGGCGGGAGCGAGCTGGTATGCCTCGAGCGCTACACGTCCGAAGCGGGCCCCGGAAAGGATGCCGGTCTCGCGAACGAGCGTGGCCCCGAGAATTCGGTGCGCGTTCGCCCACGCCGAAAAGGATTCGAGCTGTGCGAGGTCGAATTCCAGGTCTTCCGGAGGTAGGGGTCGTGGCTCTTCCGGGGGGATCGCGACCGAAAGCGACCGGGGCTTGTCTCCGTCGAGGGCTTCGAGTTCCAGAAGGAGGAGATCGTGGCCCGACTTGCTTGCTCTGCGCACGACCCATGGCCGGTCCCGGAGCAAAACTCTGTCGTTTTCGTGGAGCCTGTTCGAGTTCACGGCGCCTTGTCCTCTAGCGCAAGAGGGCCGCGCGGCTCAATGTGTTCGGCAGCGCGGTGTGGGGGACCCGGGGCGGTGGGCAATTCGGGTCGCAGGGATCCGAATGCGGCACCGGCCGTGGCTCCCGTTACGTGGCCGAGTTTTACGTGCCTTCGGCAACTCTGCGCCGAAGAGAACCGCCTCTGGATTCCGTGTGCATGCCGGCATTCTACACGGTTGCTGCCTCCGGGATCCGTTCGATTTTGTCATCCAGGGACAAAGTTTCTCGAGGCCGAGACGGGATAGGCCCGGTGTCCGTGTTGACGGCGTCGGCCTGGCGGGCGTAAAAGCTTACTCGCGCGTTGTCGCTGCGCGAAAAATCCCGGGAGGAGGGCGCCGAGAAAGCCGCTGCCAAGATCGAAACGACTCGCAGGGGAGAGGCCGGTACCAGCCCCGGAAGGGTAACCAGGGAATGGGAAGCCGGGGAGAGCGAGGCCTCCGGAGACGAGTCGTTTCCAACGGAGCCGCGGCTCGGAGCGCAGGGAAATCCTTCCGGGGAAAAAGCGCAGGACACGCGCAGGGCGGGGCGCCGACGGGCGCCCCGCCCGGGCCTTGCGGACGCAAGGGAGCGCGGAGGCCGTTAAAAAATCCTCCGCGCGCGAGAGACGCGCCCTGCGCTTTCATTTTGTGGGGAATTCGGCCGGCCAGGAATTTTATGACGGTCCCCTCCGAGGGGGCCGCCTTCGTCGATCGGCAGGAACTTCGACCGTGGCATCCGGACGGGCGTTCGAATCCCGCGTTCCCGGGACGCGAAGGTGCGGGGAAAAACGTCGGAGGGCCACGCTCGGTCGGGGCCGTGGTCGCGTTTGGTACCGCCCTGCGTGGCGGAACACGAACGACCGTATCCCTGCCGCCCCCCGGACGCGACGGAGCGCGTCCCTCCTGGATCGGTCACGGTGGCGGGCGACGGCAAAGGATGCATTCCAACATCGTCCGATGCGGACGGCCGCGTTTCCCCCACCCCCCGGACGCGACGGAGCGCGTCCCTCCGGGCGGAGGCGCGACGTCTCGAACGTGCGAATTGGAGGGCCACGCTCTGTCGTGGCCGTGGTCACGTTTGGTACCGCCCTGCGTGGCCGAACACGAAGCCCGGCGGCTTTGGCGCGGGTAGGCTGAGAAGGGAAGGCCACGGTACGTGTTCGTTCGTTGCTGGTGCGACCACGGTCCGCCTCGGCATGACCGCGGGTGCCACGAAGCGGGGCTTTCCGCCTCCGGATATTCGCCTTTGCCGTGCATGCGCGCTCGGACGCGACGGAGGGCCCGCCGCCAAGTCGAAACGTGACGCCTGGGACACATTCGGAGGGACCCCGCCCTGGGTCCGGGGCCGCAGCCGTCAACGTCATCAACCGTGGCGCCCGGCGACTTTCTCTTGATGTGGGTAACGCCGGCGCGACGGGGTACCTCGAGCTGCGGGTTCGAAATGGGTGGGTGGCCCCCCGCCCTCTTCGCCTGTGTTCCGGACCCTCTAGGGGCGCGGACGCTGACAGGAGAAAGCACAGGGTCGGGGGACCGAATCGGGGATTACCACCAAAAGGAGTCGCTGCACAAGAAGCTGGCTGCCCGGGTCGAGGTGAGGCAGCAGTGGCTTCGGTTCGTGGTCGAGGGTGCGGCCGAGCCACGCCCTCGTGCCTTGCCCTCCCAGCTACAGCGGACCCGCCCCCCGTCAGCCGTCGAGTTCCGGGTAGTGCCGGAAGATGCCGTGCTGGTTGAAGGGAATGCGGCGCGGCGAAGCGAGGTAGGCGGCCATGCGGGGCCGGGCGGCGACGCGGTCGTGGAGTGCCACGAGACGAGGGTGTCGCCGTTCGAGGCGGGACATGGCGCGCGGGAAGGCGTACCGGAGGCCGGCCATCATCTGGAAGAGCGAGAGGTCGACGTACGAGATTTTGCGTCCGAGGACGTAGCTCCCGTTTTTGCCCGCGCGTTCGAGCACTCTCTCGAAGTAGCCGAGGTACTTCGGCAAGCGCTCGCGCCGGAAGTGCTCGGCGCGACGGCGCGCTTCGCGCTTCTGGTCTTCGTAGTAAAGACCCGGCGAGATCGGGTGGTGGGTGTCGTGGACTTCGGCGACCCAGTCGGCCACGGTGAGCTGGAGCTGGTGGAGCCAGAGGCGGGTGTCCTCGCCTCGGGGAGCTAGGCCGATCCGCGGGCCGAGGAAGAAAAGGATGTTGGCGGTCTGTGCGACGAGTCTTTTCCCTGCCCTGAGAAAGGGTGGGGCAAAGGGAGGGTGCCGAAGTTTCGGGTCCTCGAGAAATCTTCCGAGCGCTGCCATCGCGCGCTTCGGGTTACGCGCGACATCGAGGTAGTCGGCTCCGGCTTCTTCGAGCGCGAGTCTCACGAACTCGCCACGCCCCTGGATCCCGGGCCAGTAGTAAAGCTCGTAACGCATGGGTGACCTCCGTCTGCTTGCCGAGAACTCGCCGTGTCGGGAACGGTGTCCGAGCATCGACGTTGTCCGGCCGGATGAGGCTGCTGCGGCGAACCCCGGGGGCACGATGAAAGGGAAGGACACGGTTGCGGCAGGTGTTTCGTTTTGGCGTCTAGGCGGTTCCGATTCACGGATGGCCTTTGCAGCGGAGGCACGGTCGAAGCCGGCTCACGCCGGAGGCTCCGGGATGCCGTCTCCGGCTTTTCCGCGTCGGCGCCGACTGGGCGGGACCTCATCTGCCTCCTTCGCGAGAAGCGCCCACGCCGCCCGGTAGCGCTCGAGTCGTTCGAGGTCGCGGCGGGTGAGTGAGGGCAGGCGGCGAAGGTTCAAGTTGTCCTCGAGGTCCGCGAGCTTGACACGGCGGGCGACGGGGTGGGCCGCCGCTCGGCGGACGAAAGCCTCGTAGCTCTCTCCCGGACGGCGGGTGAGCGCATCGACCGCGTCGAGGACCTCCTCGGGAAAGCCGGCGGCTCGAAGGTCCTCGAGCGTGTAGTGCGAGTCTTCGACGACGTCGTGGAGTACGGCGGCCATGCGCGAGGTGTCGTCGGACATGGCCGTCATGACGCGCAACACGTGGAGTATGTAAGGTTCGCCTGCCTTGTCTTTCTGGCCGCGGTGCACGCGGAGGGCGAACTCGATGGCGTCCTCGAGGGTAGGGGCTCGGAGCTTTGCCGCCCCGGCTCGGGCCTCTGGGAACTTCGAAGGTCCGCCGCGTCTGGTGGTCGCGTGTCCATCGCCGCGCTTCGTCGGCGAGCTCGCCGCCGATTCCGGCGTTTTGCGCGTGCGGGACCCGGAGAGGCTTTTTCGGGTTCCTGAAGACGGTCGCTTTGTCGTTTTGCGGGATCGGCGGTTCCGGTCCACGGTGGGTCTTTGTAGCCAAGGACGGTGCCCTGCGTCCAGGCCGCCGTCTCGGTCAGCGATCGGGGCCACGCTCTGTCGTGGTAGTGTCCGTCGGAGGGACCCGCTTTGTCGGGTCCGTGTTCATGCGTGGTACCTCCGTCCGCCCCTGCGGACGAATTCGGAGGGCCACGCTCTGTCGTGGCCGCGTTCGTCGACGCCACGGACCTCCGTTGTCCGGTGCGACGCGGCGTTTCTGCCCCCGCCCCCTGGACGCGACGGAGCGCGTCCCTCCGTGGGCGTGGCCGTCGGAGGGACCCGCTTTGTCGGGTCCGTGTTCGTGCGTCGTACCTCCGTCCGCCCCTGCGGACGAATTCGGAGGGCCACGCTCTGTCGTGGCCGTGTTCGTCGACGCCACGGACCCCCGTTGTCCGGTGCCACGCGGCGTTTCTGCCCCCGCCCCCGGACGCGACGGAGCGCGTCCCTCCGGGCGGGTTCGCGTGTGCCACGAACCCCGCTGCCGGATGCGACGGAGCGTCCCTCTGGCGTGGCCGTGTCGTGGGAGGGAGCCGATTTGTCCCTCGCATCGGGTTTTGCCTCGCGGGTGGGTTTGTCGGTAAATTCACGATGTGGGTCGTTGCCCGCTCTCCCGAGAAGACGTGATTTCTCGTCTCCGCGCGGCGGAGCCGGAGATTCGTGCCCTCGGAGTGGAGCGCCTGGCTCTTTTCGGGTCCGTCCTGCGCGGTGAAGCAGACGCGAAGAGCGACATCGACGTGCTCGTTCGTTTTTCTCCCGGTGCCAAAACTTTCGACCGGTTCCTGGCCCTTTGCGACCTTCTCGAGGAACGCCTCGGAGGGCCCGTGGAGGTCGTTACCACCGAGGCCCTTTCGCCTTTTCTGGGTCCCCGCATTCTCGCCGAGGCCGAGGATGTCCTCGGATCCCCGTGACTTCCTCCGCCACATCCTGGTCGAGGCGGACTATCTCCTGAGCGAGAGCGCGGGCCTCACCTTCGAGCAGTTCCTTGCCAGCGAGAGTTTGCGCCGCGCGTTCGTCAGGAGCCTGGAAATCATCGGTGAAGCCGCCAAGAGGATCCCCGAAGAGCTCCGTTCGCAACACCCGGAGGTCGAGTGGCGTGGGATGACGGGGCTTCGAGACCGGCTCATCCACGGGTACTTCGGGGTCGATTACGAGATCGTCTGGGATGTCGTTCAAAGGCGGATTCCCGAGCTGCGAAGGCAGATTGCGACCATTCTGGGAGAGTAGCCGGTACCTCGGAGAGAAGGACCCCCTGTGGGGCCGGTGCTGGGTGATGCCGCGGACCACGTTCCTGGCACACGCGGGATCTCTTCGGGTCCCCTGAATCGACGTTGGGGCGGCAACGATCGGCGTCGCGCCTGACGAATTCGGAGGGCCACGCTCTGTCGTGGCCGCGTTCGTCGATGCCACGGACCTCCGTTGTCCGGTGCCACGCGGCGTTTCCGCCGCCACCCCCGGACGCGACGGAGCGCGTCCCTCCGTGGGCGTGGCCGTCGGAGGGACCCGCTTTGTCGGGTCCGTGTTCGCGCTTGCCGTGAACGTCGATCCGCCCCCGCCCCCCTGGACGCGACGGAGCGCGTCCCTCCGTGGGCGTGTCCGTCGGACGGACCCGCTTTGTCGGGTCCATGTTCGCTCTTGCCGTGAACGTCGATCCGCCCCCCGGACGCGACGGAGCGCGTCCCTCGGGGCGGGTTCGCGTGCGGCACCATCGTTCGTCTTGGACGCGATGCAGCGCTCCGTCCCGGACCGATGCGGCGTTGCCGACCTCGTCGGCCGAAGGCGGACGCGACGGATCACCCTGCTGTACCGACCCCCGTTGTCCTTCCCCTGCGCTTCGCGTTTAAGGGGGGCCGATGTCGGGAGCCGAAGCCGAGACACGTCCGGCCTGGAAGACGTATCCCTTCGTCCTCTGTCCGGACGACCCGGAGCTCGTTTTCCCCGGGGCCGAGGGAGACCAGGGGGCGGAATCCAACACCTACTACGTGGCCGGCCGCCTCGTGGGCCGGAAGACCGGGCGGCAGTGGGCCTTCCTTACGATCTTCGCCTACAACAACGTCCGGCACCGCCTGCGGGCGGACTTCCACACGCTCGCGCTCTTCGACCTCGGGACGGGCGAGTACGGCACGTTCACGGAGTTCGACCTCCCGCGGCCTCCACGGATCCGCATGAGCTACAAGCTCAGCGTGGCCCGCGGCTATCTCGACGTGTCCTTCCGCTCGGCCGAAGGGCCGAGCCGCTGGGCGACCAGGCGCGACGCGGAAGGCGACCTCCTTCCGTTCGAGTACGAGCTTTCGGTCTACGGGCGCGACGCGGCGGGTCGCAGGATGCACCTCGAGCTCGACCTCGATCCGCGAAAGCCGCCGGTTCCGGTGGGTGGTGAAGAGTACCGCGGTCGGAAGACGTGCATCGGGCAGTACGGCACGCATTCCTACTTCCAGAGCGACGTGCGGTTTTCGGGCCGGCTCGAGTGGGGCGAAGTTTCCGAAGAAGTGGAGGGCGACGCGGGCTGGATCGACCGCCAGTGGGCGCCGAGGCAATTCGGCGTTCACAACGACCGTCGGGGCACGCGCTACCGGCACGAGTGGCGCGAGATCCATCTCGACAACGGTCTCGAGATGAGCGTCTGGGTGCATTTCGACCGGGGGCGGACGAACCGCGTGATTCCGTTCACGGGAGCCACGGCGGTGGACCGGGAGGCGAGAGTCCGGAACACGACGGAAATCGAGGTGGAGTGGCTCTCCTTCGTGCGCGACCCGCGCCAGGTCCGCCCGCTCGCGCGTCTCACCGAAGGTCCCGCGTACTTCGGCGACCGCTACAGGCTTCGGGTACCTGCGTGGGGGCTCGAGCTTTTCTCCGAGTCGATCGTTCCGGCGCCGGCCCACAGGCTTCCGATCGAATACTGGAGCGGCCCCACGCGGCTTCGCGGGAGCATGGAAGGCAGGCCCGTGGAAGGGTTCGGGTTCTACGAGAGAACACACGTCTTCGCGCGTGACTTCGAGCTCGTGGACGTTCTCCGGAAGAGCGTGCGGCACCTGCCCGAGTCGGCGGTGCCGCGCGGAGCCCTGGGCCCCCTCGAGATCGCCAATCGCGTCTGGGAAATCGACGCCTTCCTGAGCCACGGCGACAGAAAGGGCGCTCTCCGGTATCTCGGGGAAGAGGTCCGGCCGCACCTGGCTTCGGTCGCCGAGCCTTACCGGGGGCAGTTGCTCACGATCGCGCGCGATCTCGAGACGGTCCTCGGCGGGTGAGCGGGCAACGCGGGCCGTCGCTTGCGCCGGGGGATACGGGAGGGGTCCGTGGGTTGTCAAGGTCAGGATGTGGCGCGCGCGAACACGGACCCGGCAGGAGGGACGCGGGGTTGTGAACAAATTCGGGTCTTGGCGAAAGGCCAGCGAAGCAGGAGCTCGCCGGGGTCGGTCGGAGGAAAAAAGAGAAGGCTGGCGGCCTCCGGGGTTCCCACCGAGCCCCGGCTTGCCACCTCCTTCCAGTCTTTTCGTCTTCGGTTTCGGCCCTCTCTCGCGCCTACGACGCCTTAGCTTCCGCCCGCGGCCGCAAGAAGGGCGAACCACCGCAGCAGGTTGTAGGTGATCACGTTCAGCAACACGATGCACCGCACCTTCGTTCTCCCCCGTAAGACGATCTTCCCGAGCGTCCTCCAGCGCTTGAGGTCCGCGTGCACCCGCTCGCTCACCCGAGCCCGCACGCCGTAGATCGCCCGCCCCTCCGGTGTCCTCATCCTCTCTTTGAGCTGCCGCACCGCTTCGCTGTCCCGAGGCCGCACCTCGTAGGGATCGGGCTTCCCCTTCCTTTTCGGTAAAGCCCCGTAAAGCTCCACACCCCGCGCACTGAGCTCCTCCACGTTCTCCACGCTCGTGTAGCCCGTGTCCACCACATACTGCTCCGGAAGCCTCCCGAACCTCCGCTCAAGCTGCTCCAGCATCGGCACCGCCTCGGCAAAATCCGTCCTCCCCTGACTCACCTCCACCCCCACCACCACCTCGCTCTCCGCGTCCGTCGCCAGCTGGACATTGTAGCCCGGAAGATACGCCCCGCCCGTCTGCCGCATCACGCGCGCCTCGGGGTCCGTCGTCGAGCTGCGTGGCTCCCCCGAGGGCTCCTTCGCCCCCTTCTTGTAACCCTCGCGCTCCCTCTCCAAAGCCCCGAGCTCCTCGAGCGCCCTCGTAAGCCTCCTCTCCCTCTCCTCAAGCGCTCGCCTCTGCGCAGCCTGCTTCCTCCTCGAGAGGCTCCGCCGTGCCGGTGCCTCGAGCTCCCCACGCAGCGCCTCGATCTGTCTGCGTACCTCCGCCCGCAGCTCCTCCACCTTCTTTCTCCTCCGAAACGACCGGTCCCCGGCCGAAGCTCGCACCCGCGTCCCGTCCTGCGCCACCCGCCGAAGCCGCACCAGCCCCTCGGCCATCATCACCGCCAACACCTGCGTGAAAAGCTCCTCGAGCGCCTCCGCGTTCTCGCTCCGAAACGTGCTCAGCGTGTGGTAATTCACCGGTACCCCCGCCCCGAAGCCACCGGTAGGCCACGTGCTGCTCCGTCAACCTCTCCAGCTCCCTCGCACTGCCTACCCCCTCCGCCGTCGCATAGAGCCACAGCGCCAAAAGCACCTGCGGATCCGTCGCATCCCGCCCCGCCCAGCTCCCCCGCGCCTTGATCCTCTCGTAAAAGGCCGAAAGGTTCAGCTTCTTCACGACCGCCAACACACTGCGGGCCCGGTGCGTCTGAGGCAGCTCGCCGTCCAGATCCACCACCTCCCACCGAAGCTGGCTCCGCTCCGCTCTCACCACCCGCGGTGCCGCCTTCGCTGCCTCCGCCCGCCGCCGCTCCCGCGCCTCCGCGAGCCTCCGCTTCCTCTCCTCCGCACTCTCCCCGCCCAGAAGCTCCACCTGCTCCATCCCTTCACCTCCCCACCGTAGCTTCCCCTCCCTACCACACTCCGCCCCCAGAGCCGAATCCCTCCAGGGTAAATTTCCGAATTTTTTCACATCCTCCGCGCTCCGTCGCGTCCGGGGGGAGGCGCAACCCACGCGGCCGTTTGCGTTCGAGGACCGACGTTCGCGCCATCCGCGACCACGCCCACGGAGGGACGCGCTCCGTCGCGTCCGGGGGAGCGCAGGGCGTTCCGCCCGTGAACACGGCGTCGAGAGAGCGGGACCTTTCCGACGGTCGCGTCCCGGTGAGGCGTCACTCCCGGTCGAGTTCGGCCAGCGTGCGGCGGACGAGCTCCTGCTGCGCGGGGGTGACGGGCCGGAGCGGTGGGCGGACGACGGCGGTGAGCGGGTGGCCGCGCTGGCGCAGCGCCTCCTTGAGAAGTCCGTGCGTGGGCCGTGGTCTCCGCCTGGCGGTACCGGCGGGAAGGCGTGCGAGAATCCGAAAACCCAGGGCCTGGAGCCTCGGGGACGCGGAGACGCCGCTGAAAAGCGGCACGGCGCGGAGGACCCGCGCGCGGAGGCGCCGGCTTCGGCCTCGGTCGCCCCGCCGGAGCGCCTCGTAGAACTCGCGGACGAGCGCGGGTGCGACGAGGGGTAGCGGGCAGAACACCCCGGCGCCGCCGGCCGCGAGGCACTCCTGGAGGAGGAAGGTCGTGCCGGTGAGCACCCGCCAGCCTCGGTGTCGCGTTTCGTCGACGACCTCGCGCAGAAACCGTGCACTCGTCACCGTGAGCTTCGTGCCCACGACTCCGTCGATGGCTGCGATCCGCGCGATCTCGCGCGGCGTCAAGGTCAAACCTGTGGCTTCCGGAAAGTAGTAGAACACGACGGGCAGGCCGCTCTCGCGGGCGAGAACGGCGAAGTGTTCGCGCGCTTCGTCGGCCGAAACAGCCCAGTACGTCGGGAGCGCCGCGAGCACCGCATCGCAGCCAACGTCCCTGGCCGTACGCGCGAGAGCGACCGCGTGGTCGGTCGCCCAGGCGGACGCCGTCCCGATGACGGGGATGCGGCCGGCTGCGGCTTCCACGGCGGCTGCCATGACGCGTCTTTTCTCGTCGAAAGTGAGGTAGGGAAACTCGCCGTTCGACCCGAGGACGACGACGCCGTCGAATCCTTCTTCGGCACAGAAGCGGACGAGGTGGCGCAACCCTTCCAGGTCGAGAGCGCCGCTCGCGTCGAGCGGCGTCGGCAGGATGGGAACGATTCGGCCCAGGTCTTCGAGGCTCATGGTGGCAACCTTCCTCGAGTCTTTTGTCTCAACGGGATTCTTTGTTTCGCGTATTTTTCCGGCCGTGCGCCACTTTTTTCGGTCATCCAGGGTCGCATCCTTTTTCTCACGGCTCCCCGTTCCGTCGCATCCCCGCTCGCCGACGTGGCGCATTGGCGTCGGCGGCGCGAGGGGTCTTTCTTCTCCCTGTGCCCGGGATGCGTCGCAGGCTCGTCGGTTCCCGGAACCGGTCGCCATCCGTCGCGCCGCGCACGGACGAAGCCAGGAAAATCCGTGGCAGCGGATCGTGTGCGGAGGATTTTTCACGAGCTCCCCCGTTCCTCGCGGAGAAAAGACCGGTCGAGTGCCCCGACCGAAGGACACCCGAGAAGCGCGAGCGCTCGCTCCGTCTCGGACCGCAGGATCTCGAGCGCGCGCCGCACACCCGCTTCGCCTCCTGCGGCCAGGCCGTACACGTAGGCACGGCCGACGAGGCAGGCGCGCGCGCCGAGAGCGAGCGCTTTCACCACGTCCGTGCCCCTGCGGATGCCCCCGTCGAGGTAGACCTCCGCACGTTTCCCGACCGCATCCACGATTTCCGGCAAGACCTCGAGCGTCGCAGCTGCGTGGTCGAGCTGTCTCCCGCCGTGGTTCGAGACGACGATCGCGCGAGCGCCGCATTCCACGGCGCGGACGGCGTCGTCGGCGCGCAGGATGCCCTTGACGACGAAAGGGCCCTTCCACCGCGCGACCATCCATTCGAGGTCCCGCCAGGTGACGGTAGGGTCGTACTCCCTTTTGGCGATCCTCCCGAGCTCTCCCAGGCTCGCCCTCACGCCGGGCAGCACGTTGGGTAGCCCGACGGGTCCGCCTCGCAAAAAGCCCGCGAGCCATCGCGGGTGAAGGCACGCGTCGAGGGCCGTGCGCAGTCGGACCCGCGGCGGATCGCCCATCCCGTGCCGCAGGTCTCGCTCCCGCTGTCCCACGACCGGAGAGTCGACGGAGAGACAGAGCGCTCCGTAGCCCGCGGCCCGAGCCCGTTCGAGAAAGCCCTCGAGGATCTTCCGGTCTCGCCAGACGTAGATCTGATACCAGAGGCGCCCCGCAGCCTTCCGGGCGAGCTCTTCCATCGACGTGGCGGACATGGTGGAGAGAATGTGGAGGGTTCCTGCGGCGTGCGCAGCGCGCGCCGCCGCCACGTCGCCTTCGGGGTGGACGAGGCGCAGGAGGCCGCACGGCGCGAGAAGGACGGGAAAGGCGACCGGTTCTCCGAGTACGGTCGTGGAGAGGTCCACCCGCCCCACGTCGACCAGGACGCGGGGAAGGAGCGAGTAGCGGGCGAAGGCCGTGCGGTTTCTCGCCACGGCGGTTTCGTCTTCCGCGCCGCCGTCCACGTAGTCGAAGATGGCACGCGGGAGCCGCCGGCGGGCGAGGCTTCGGAGTGCGGCGATGTTGTGAGCGGTCGCGAGTGCTCTCGCGGACGAGCGGGAAGTTTCCGGTGGGGACACAGGCTTCGTGCGATGCCACGGCGGGTCGTCCGTGGCAAGGTACGCGGCGTTTCGGATACGCAAATCCGAGGGGCCCGGGTTCGTGAAGAATTCCCGCGTCGGCCGGACGTCCGACGAAAGAACCCAAGGAAAGTCGAGGTGCGTCATGACGCCGGCGAAAATTCTTCCCATCTTCCCGGCGTTGTTCATGGGTGCCGCGTTCCCCCGCCCGGACGCGACGGAGCGCGTCCCTCCGGGTGGCCGTGTTCGCGGGAATCACGTACGGCGCGCGTTTCCTCCACCCCCCGCAATCGGAGGGACCCGCTCTGTCGGGTCCCTGTTCGCGAGTGCCGGACGCGACGGAGCGCGTCCCTCCGGATGGCCGTGTTCGCGGGAATCACGTACGGCGCGCGCTTTCTCCACCCTCCGCAATCGGAGGGCGCACGCTCTGTCGGGTCCCTGTTCGCGAGTGCCGCGTTCCCCCGCCCCGCCGGACGCGACGGAGCGCGTCCCTCCGGCCACAAAAAAGAGCTGGCGAGCGGAATCGAACCGCTGACCTGCTGATTACGAATCAGCTGCTCTACCGGCTGAGCTACGCCAGCTCACGAAACCGCTCCGTTCTTAGCCGAAACGCTTCTTCGGGTCCAGACGCCAGGAGCCGGGCCTCAGTCGCCCGTGTCCACGAACTTCTCCGCGTCGTTCCGGCGGGCGGGGTCCGTGAAGGTCGCTTCCCAGCACGCGCCGTCGGTGCTCCGCACCTGCGCCACGAGCGAATAGCCGGGTGCGAAGGGAAGGGAGGGCAGGTCGAGAAAGACTCCCTTACCTTTCGCCACGAGCCGGGCTTTTCCCTCTTCGCCGGGTCGCAAGAGGAGAAGGTCGAGTCCGTCCGGCGTTCTCTCGCGGTCCTTGTAGCGGTAGCCCCCGTTGCCGAGCGCCTTCCAGCAGGGCTTTCCTTTGCAGTGACCGCCGGCCGGCGCCCGGGCGGAGAAAAGAAGCGCGGGGCCACCCGTGTCGTAAAGGCACAGTTCGTAGCTCGTCGCGCCGCTCGTGGGATTGCCGAGCTCCACCGGAAGCGTCTCCTCGCCACGCCGCCAGCGAAAAACGATGCGGTCTCGTTTGTCGTTCGGTGCGTCGCGCACGACCAGCCGCGCGCGGTCGGGAAGCACGACGTGCTTGCAGCCCGTGGCGGGCGTGGCGACGCCCGCGCACACGCCGCTCCCGTCGCACGAACTCTCCGTGCACGCCGTGCCGTCGTCGCACGGAGAGCCCGCGGGCTCGAACTGGCAGGTGGCGTCGCAGCAGTCGCCCGCGAGCGTGTTTCCGTCGTCGCAGGCCTCGCCTGCCGAGGCGCAGAGAATCCCGTTGCCGCAGCGGGTCGAAAGGGTGCAGTTCGAGTCGCACCCGTCGCAATCGACGGCGTTCCCGTCGTCGCACTCCTCCCCGAACCCGCTTTCGACGATTCCGTTCCCGCACGTGGCCGCCTCGTCGGCGCCCACGTCGACGCGAACGCCGTTCACGCGGGGCTCGCCGTCGATGTCGGTCTCGCCGGGTGCGGGCGCGAAAGCCGGGTCTCCCGCGTCGAGCGCGGGCGAGCCCTGGGCGAGGTGGAGGTCCCCGCTCGCGGGGTCGACGAGCGAGGGGTCCGCGAAGAGAGACGATCCGTCCTGGGCCGTCGCACTCCGGTATGCGTCGAAACCGACGTAGCTCGTTCCGTTCCACACGAACTCCGCCGAGCCGCTGCCGCCGGGTGCGTGCCAGACGTTGTAGTCGAGCGTGTTGTTCAGGTTCCCGGCCCACGAAAAAAGCAGCACGTTCTGCGTGCCGGCGAAGATGTTGTTCTCGACCAGGTTGTTCTCGGCGTACTGGATCCAGAGCTCGCCGAAACCGGAACCCGCTACGTCGTTTCCGTAGCAGGTGTTGTTGAGAAAGAAATTCCCGTTCGCGCGCCCGACCGACGCCGAGAAGCCGCCGAAGACGATGCAGGCCTTCCGGTTGGCGAAGGCGAAGTTGTCGCGGACCACGTTGCCCGAAGCCACGATGCCCGCGTTTTCCGCGCCGACCTCGATGCCGAGATCGCATTCGCTCACGACGTTGCGCTCGAGGACGATGTCGCGGCCTCCGTCGATGTAGATGCAGGCGGCAAACCCGTTTCCCGCGGGCCCTCCCTCGCGCGCTCGCTCGACGCGGTTTTCCTGGACGAAGCCGCTGCGGGCGACGAGGTTCGGGTCGGGCTGGATGTCCGTCTCGCCGCCGATGAAGTCCATGCCGATGTTGTTCACGTCGTGGACGTAGTTCCCGCGTACGGTGAAGTTCGTCACGTTGCCGTTCAGCGTGAGCGCCTCGCTGGGCTTCGGGTCGCAGTCGAAGATTTCGTTGTCCTCGATCAGGAGGTTCTCGATAGGCGCACTCTCCGTGCCGTAGACGGTGATCCCCATGGCGTTCTTGCCGCGGATCTCGTGGATCACGTTGCCGACGATTTCGATTCCCGTGCCGCTACCGCGTACGCGGATCCCCGAGGCTTCGTCGTTGCGGTGGTTGTTCCGGATAACGAAGCCTTCGATGCGGACGTGACTCTTGGAATCGACGAGGACGACGTTCTGGCCGGGGATGCCGGTGCCGTCGAGGACGACGGGTGTCGGTCCCCGCGGGTCGGTAGCGGCCCGGAGCACGATGGGCGTGCCGGGACTCCCCGAGGCGGGAAAGGAGATTTTCTCGTTGTAGACTCCGGCAGCGACGAGCACCGTGTCGCCGGGGCCCGCGGCGTCGAGACCTGCCTGCACGGTGGGCTGGTCGGCCGGGACGTGGATCGTGGCCGCATGGCTCCGGGGCGCGACGAAAAGACCGAGGAGGGCCAGAACGAACCGGACCCAGCGGGGGGCTCGCCCGAAGGGGTAGGGCCGTAGGCGGCACCCAGTGCCTGCGGAAACGCCCGATTGGTGCGGAGTGGGAACCCCGGCAAAGCTGGCTCCGCCCGGGGACGAGGCCGCGGGGGGGAAGGGATTCGGCGGCTACGTTTTCTCTGCGCCAGCGCCCCGTCGTCGTTGCAGGGAGTTCGGCACGGGGCCACGGAAGGAAGGGATCTGCTCGGGCTCTCGGGGGCACGTCCACGATTTTATGGTTGCCTCGGAGCCCCCGAGTCAAGGTAGAAATTCCCGCCCGAGCTTCGCTCTTCCGAGCGACGCCGCACTCGCGCAGTCACGCGAGCGAAGTGGAGATTTCGATACCCAGCTTTTCCGCGATCTGGAATGCCCTCTCTTCGACGGAGGGGCTCACCATCATCTTGGCCGCCCGCTTGCCCGTCTTCTGCTCGTAGAGTCGGGCCTTCCTGTGGAAGGCCGCGACGTCGCCCCGCGAGACGTGTGACTTGACCTCGATCAGAAGAGGTTCTCCGTCCTGCACGACCAGGTCCAGTTCGACGGGCGAGGGGTGGCCGTACACGGTGCCTTCGTCGTCGAAACCTTCCCAGCGCTCGACCCGTGCCCCGAAGCGCTCGGCAAGAACGCTTCGCATGCCCTCGCGGAAGGCGGACTCGGCGTGAAGCCCCCAGCGGGCCCCCATTGCTTCCACCCTCCGAAAGGCCTCTTCGATGCGTCTGCCCTGCTCTTCGATGCGCTTGCCTTGCTCTTCGATGCGTTTGCCCTGTTCTTCGATACGCTTGCCCTGCTCTTCGATGCGCTTGCCCTGTTCTTCGATGCGCTTGCCCTGCTCGGCAACCTGGAGCGTGAGTTCTTCGAGTCGTCGGCCGAGCTCCTCGAGTCGCCGGCTGTGTTCCTCGAGTCGCTGGCCGAGCTCCTCGAGTCGCCGGCTGTGTTCCTCGAGTCGCTGAGTGAGCTCTTCGAGCCGCCGGCTGTGTTCCTCCAGGATGCGGGAGTGTTCTTCGAGCCTCCGGCTGTGTTCTTGCAGGACGCGGGAGTGTTCTTCGAGGCGTTTGCCCTGCTCGGCGACCTGGAGCGTAAGTTCTTCGAGCCGCCGTCCCTGCAGGCTCACCGCCTCGACGAGGCGCTCGAGGATCGTCGCGTGCTCGCCGAGACGGTCGAAAACCCGGCCTAGGTCCGCTCTGGTCGCAACTCCGTCTCCCAGAAGCCGCAAAAGCTCGTCGCGGAGCGCCGGGTCGCGCCGGAGCTCTTCGAGGAGTTCCGCGGCCGAGGTTTTCTTCGCGCGGGGCACGAGACCATTATTCGCAAAAGGTCGGGGCAGGCCAAGAGAGTCGAAGCCCGGTGGGGTCCGGCGTGGGCTCGGAGGCCCGGCATAGGTTTCCGGGAGGTATGCGGTGGATGTCCCGGGAGCGACCGAACGATGCGCTCCCCGCGGCAGGTCGGGACGGAAGGAACGCCGGATGCGGAGGTCCTTGCCGCGTCGACCGGCGGCGAGAAAAGCGCGGCGGAGTTGGGTGCCGGCCGGGCCTCCTTCAGGTCCGCCTGGCGGATAGGAGTACCCAGACGCCGAGCCCGGGCACTCCGAGCGCTACCACCGCGTAGACCCCGTACATCCACGGCGTGACGTTTCCCGGAAGCCCTTCCACCAGCGGAAAAACGACGATGTTGACGGCGACGAAGGCGAGGTAGGCGAGGCCGAGGGGGAGTGCGAGGCCGTGCTCCCGCCAGAGAGTCCACGCCCAGACCAGCATGAAGAGACCGACGAGGGGGGCGAGGACGTACATCGCGGGGCCGCCGATCAGGTTGCCCAGGATCACGATTCCCGAGCCCCATCCGAAGGGCTTGAGAAAGTTCGTGACGGCACGGAGACCCACGAGAATTGCGACGACACGCAGAAGCGTCCGCTGGCCGTTCGAGCCGGGCATCGCGTGGAAGTTTCGCCTTTTCCGGACTCCGCGTCAAGGAAAACGCGAGAGGCGGTCTCGCCCGGGAGAAAACGCGAAGACCTCGTCTGCCCGCCGGAGCCGGAAAGCCGCGTGGCGGACCTTTTCTCGGTTTTCGCCCCGGAAGCTGCGGTCGGCAGTGCGGGGAGCGCCGGTCGAGCGCTTCCGGGAAGGCCGCCTCTGCGGTCTACTCCGGAATTCGCCGGCTCAGTCGAGCCTCTCGATGATCGTCGCGTTGGCCATCCCGCCGCCTTCGCACATGGTCTGGAGCCCCCACCGACCGCCCGTGCGTTCGAGGACGTTCAAGAGCGTGGTCATGAGCCGGGCGCCGCTGCACCCGAGCGGATGGCCGAGAGCGATGGCGCCGCCGTGTACGTTCACCTTGTCCATGTCGGGGTCGAGTTCCCGTTGCCACGCGAGCACCACCGGCGCGAAGGCTTCGTTGATCTCGATGGCGTCCATGTCGCGGATCGTGAGCCCCGCTTTCTCGAGCACCTTGCGCGTGGCCGGGATGGGAGCCGTGAGCATGATCACGGGGTCGCAGCCACCGAGCGCGAAGGCGTGAAAGCGGGCACGGGGTCGCAGTCCCATGTCGAGGGCCTTTTTCTTTTCCATGATGAGGACCGCAGCGGCCCCGTCCGTGATCTGGCTCGAATTGCCCGCGGTAATGACGCCGTCTTCCTTGAAAGCGGGCTTGAGGGAAAGGAGCTTTTCGAGGCTCGTGTCGGGACGGATTCCCTCGTCGGTTTTGATCGTTTCCGTCTTTCCGTCGGGGTGCTTGACCTCGACCGGGACGATCTCGTTGTCGAACCATCCGTTGCGCGTGGCAGCAGCGGCTTTCTGGTGGGAGCCGAGCGAGAACTCGTCGAGTTCGCGCCGGGAAAGGTTCCACTTCTGCGCCACGATTTCCGCGGAGATGCCCTGCGGCACGATCCCGCCCACTCCGTAGAGGTTGGCTTCCTGGTAGCGCTTCATCATGCGAGGGCCGAAGGGAGCGCCGCCCACGGCAATGCTCGTGCCCATGGGAAGTCGGCTCATCGACTCCACGCCGGCTGCGATCACGATGTCGTACGCGCCCGCGAGCACGCCCTGGGCCGCGAAGTGAATGGCCTGCTGGCTCGAGCCGCACTGCCGGTCGACGGTCGTCCCGCAGACGCTTTCGGGGAAGCCGGCGGCAAGGACGGCGTTGCGGCCGATGTTCACGCCTTGCTCGCCGACCTGCGTCACGCACCCCATGATCACGTCCTCGATGTCGGCCGGATCGAGGCTGTTCCTTTCCACCAGCGCCTCGAGCAGGTGAGCCGCGAGGTCGACCGGGTGCCAGCTGTGCAGTGCACCGGTCGGTTTCCCGCGTCCGAGTGGAGTCCGGACGGCATCGACAATGACGGCTTCGCGCATGGGTGTTTCCTCCTCGAGTTTCTGCCGGATGTGTGGGGCTCACCCAGTTAACTCCCTGGCCTCGTGGCAAGCAAGACGTGGGCACTTGTCAGGAGGAGAGGGTGAGTCTCCCGTCGAGGCCTGTCCGCATGCGGCGATCGACGTCCCTGCCGTCCGCGATTGCCGCCATCGGGACGCGTTCCGTCGCGACGTGTGCGCGCTTCGCATGCCCCGCCGGAGGGACGCGCTCCGTCGCGTCCGGGGGGGTGGGGATGGACGGCGGACGTCGGCAACGACCGCCGGTCCGTCACGGACACGGCCACGACAGAGCGTGGCCCTCCGATCGCGTCCAGGGGGCGGGGGTACGAACGTGTCCGTCGCGTTTGCAATGACGCGCGGCGTCCGATGAGCGAACACGTCCACCCGGACGGACGCGTTCCGTCGCGACGTGTGCGCGCTTCGCATGCCCCGCCGGAGGGACGCGCTCCGTCGCGTCCGGGGGGTGGGGGACGGACGTGCCACGCATGAACACGGACCCGACAGAGCGGGTCCCTCCGATTGAACCGGGCCACGACAGAGCGTGGCCCTCCGATCGCGTCCAGGGGGCGGGGGTACGAACGTGTCCGTCGCGTTTGCAATGACGCGCGGCGTCCGATGAGCGAACACGTCCACCCGGACGGACGCGTTCCGTCGCGACGTGTGCGCGCTTCGCATGCCCCGCCGGAGGGACGCGCTCCGTCGCGTCCGGGGGGGTGGGGATGTGCCGGTCGGACGTCGGCAACGACCGCCGGTACCGTTCACGGCCACGGCCACGACAGAGCGTGGCCCTCCGATCGCGTCCAGGGGGCGGGGGAATCGACGCCGCCGTTTCGCCTTCCAGGATCGACGTCCACGGCATCGGCGAACACGGCCACCCGGAGGGGCGCGCTCCGTCGCGTCCGGCGGCCTCAGAGGATGGAAGAAATGCTTTGGCCCGCCTCCTCGGGCGAGAGGGTTTCCAGCGGAAGTTCCACGAGCCTCCGGACCCGACGTTCGAGTTCCTCGTACGCGCGCGCGAAGGCAGCCCGCACCTCGTCGGGCGTTCCTTCGGTTGCCGCCGGGTCCTCGATGCTCCAGTGCGCGCGAACGGCGCGCCCCGGGAAAAGCGGACACGGCTCCTGCGCTGCCTGGTCGCAAACGGTGACGACGATGTCGATCGGAGGTGAGCCCGGGACCGTGAACTCGTCCCAGCTCTTGCTGCGCAGGGCTTCGGTCGGATGCCCCCGCTCGCGGAGAATTTCGAGCGTCATGGGGTGAACCTTGCCTCGCGGTCGGCTTCCTGCGCTGAAGGCACGAAATCGCTGCGCCCCGAAACGTGCGAGAATGGACTCGGCGAAAATGCTCCTTGCCGAGTTTCCCGTGCAGAGGAATAGGACGTTCCAAACCTTGTCCATGGAATCTTGCGGCGAAATGCATTCGTAACAGGCGGCCCGGGCCGTGTCCACGAGCGCCGCGCACGCTGTCGCGTCCGACCGAGAGGCAGCCCCCGTGCGCCTCGGCATCCAGCGATCGACGTCCTAGCCATCGACGAACACGGCCACCCGGAGCGACGCGCTCCGTCGCGACGTGTACGGGTTTCGCATCCACCCGCCGGAGGGACGCGCTCCGTCGCGTCCGGGGTGGGGGGGACGGACGTACCACGCACGAACACGGACCCGACAGAGCGGGTCCCTCCGATTGAACCCGCTCACGACAGAGCGTGGTCCTCCGATCGCACCTTCGAAAGGCGCACCCGTGGCGGAGACACGCACCTCGTCGCGTCCGGCGGGTTGGGGGGACAGACGTACGACGAAGAACACGGACCCGACAGAGCGTGGCCCTCCGATCGCGTCCAGGGGGATGGGGGTACGAACGTGTCCGTTGCGTTTGCAATGATGCGTGGCGTCCGATGAGCGAACACGGCCACCCGGAGGGACGCGTTCCGTCGCGACGTGTGCGGGTTTCGCATCCACCCGCCGGAGGGACGCGCTCCGTCGCGTCCGGGGTGGGGGGGACGGACGTACCACGCATGAACACGGACCCGACAGAGCGGGTCCCTCCGATTGAACCCGGCCACGACAGAGCGTGGCCCTCCGATCGCGTTCGGGGGGCCTCGCGGGCCTTGCGTTGACACGAGGGGCGGGAGACGGAAAAGAGCCAACGTGGCCCGCAAGGCGCAACGAGAAGGTCACCCGCGAGTCTCTCGGCAGTTCTGCGGTTCCTTGCTGCTGGCTTTTGCCCTCCTTCTGCACACCTCCCACGCGGTTCCTACCCTCCTTCTGCCGCTGGCCCGCGAAGCCTGTTGCTGCCCGCGCGACCGCTGCCACTGTCCGGGGCACGATCACGGGCGCTCCCACCGCCGCCTCCGTTGTCACCAACGGAAGACATCGGGCCTCGTGATCGCCAAGCCTTCGTGCCAGAAGGAGTCGGGCGATCGGTCTCTCGCTCGCGGCCCGCAGATGCTCTTGCCCCGAGCCGAGGTGGAACCCGAAGCCGATCCGTCTCGTCCGTTCATCGTCGCCTCTTTCCCGATTCCGCGGGTCGATGCGCCACCTCCGCCGACTCCCCCTCCGGAGACGAGCCTCCTCTCCTGAACGTCGGAACATCGCTTCGCACGAATGGGGACGGGGCCGCTCTCGCACTCCGCGTCGCGGTGCGCGTGCGCCCACCCCCCGATCCCGCGAGAGGAGGTAATTCATGCGCAGAGTACGTGTGTGCGCTCTCTGGAGCGCGGTTTTCTGTTGGGGTTTGTTCCTCGGTTTTCCCGACCGGGCCGGTGCCCACGGCCGCGTGGGAAAGCGCAGCTTCATCGAGCCCTTCGTCACCGAGGACGCCAACCCCAAGGACGAGTTCGTTCTCGCCAAACCCTTCCGCGTCGACCGCCCGGGGGGAAGCGACTTCACCCTGGGCTTTTCTTTCGAAAAGCGGCTTTCGACGTCGACGAGCATCGGCCTCGAAGCGGCCTGGCTCGACCTGGGGGAGTCCGACGAAGAGGGGGCGGCGTCGGACGCAGGTCTCGCCGCGCACTCGGGAACCGGAGCCTCGGGTGCGGCAGGCGGAAGCGGGTTTTCGAATCTCGGTCTCCGTTTCAAGTACGCCCCGATTCGCGACGCCGAGCGCGAGACGGTGCTTTCCTTTGCACTCGAGATGGAGGTGCCGACCGGCGACGAGGACGTGGGGAGCGAGTCCCACGTCGTCCTCGAACCGGCTCTCCTGCTCGCCCGGGGTTTCGGGGACCTTCCGGAGGGGTTCTGGTTTCTCCGGCCGCTCGCGCTTATGGGGGACTTGACGTTGGAAGTCCCGGTGAGCCGCCGGGAGGAGAGAGACACGCTCGGTTACGACGTGCTTTTTCTTTACAGCTTGCCCTATCTTCGCGAGGTGGGAGAGGTGCCGGTACCCGTGCCGCTCGACCGACTCCTTCCCGTCGCCGAATTCCACTTCGAGACGGACCTTCAAGGCGCAGGACGGGGCACGGAAGCGCGGACCACGCTGGGCCTCGTGTACCTCGACCGCTTCCTCGAACTCGGTGTGGGAGTCCAGCTCCCCCTCGACGAGACGGCCCGCGACGAGTTCGACTGGGCGTTCGTCGGCATCGTCGACCTTTTCTACGACGACGTCCTGCCCGGCATCGGAGACTGGCTGCCGTTCGAATGACACGATCGCCTTCTTTGTGCGTCGGAGGGCCACGCTCTGTCGTGGCCGTGGTGGTGGATCGTACGAATCGCCATCTCGGACGCGAGCGGTCATGCCGATTCCCCCGCCCCCCCGGGACGCGACGGAGCGCGTCCCTCCGGAGGCGACGTTTCGCCCGACAGATCGGAGGGCCACGCTCTGTCGTGGCCGTGGTGGTGGATCGTACGAATCGCCATCTCGGACGCGAGCGGTCATGCCGATCCCCGCCCCCCGGGACGCGACGGAGCGCGTCCCTCCGGCGGGCCGTGTTCGCCGATGCCGTGGACGTCGATCCTGGAAGGCGAAACGGCGGCGTCGATTCCCCCGCCCCCTGGACGCGATCGGAGGGCCACGCTCTGTCGTGGCCGTGTTCATGCGTGGCACGTCCGTCCCCCACCCCCCGGACGCGACGGAGCGCGTCCCTCCGGCGGGCCGGCACGAAAGCCTGGCGGTTCCGTTGCCCGGCGTGAAGGGTGGGTATAAATCCTGGCGGTATGGCGGAATCGCTGGGCCTCAGGATCCAAGAAGAGAAGTTCTGGGATCGGCAGGACCTCCGCGCGGAGATCGACCGGGTCTTCGACATCTGTCACGGCTGCCGGCTCTGCTTCAAGTTTTGCGGCTCGTTTCCTCTCATGTTCGAGGAGATCGACGCGGTCACCGAGCGGCGCCGCAAGGAGTATCTCGAAGCCCACCCGGAAATCGTCGAAGCCGCGGAGAAAAAGCGCGAGGAAGCCGCCCGGCAGGGGCCGCGCGAGCACGATGGAGAACGCGCGGAAGGGTTCGGCGACGAGCTTCCGGAACTCCAGGGGCATGCCAGGGATCTCACCGACGAGCAGATCGACCGGGTCGTGGACCTGTGCTTCCAGTGCAAGCTTTGCTACCCGAACTGCCCTTACACGCCACCGCACGAATACGCCGTGGATTTCCCGAGACTCCTCCTGCGCTGGAAGGCGGTGCGGGCGAGGGAGCGAGGGATTCCGCTCCGCAGCCGTCTCGTGCGCAACACCAAACTTCTCGGCACTCTCGGGAGTCTGGCCCCCGGTCTCGCGAGGCGCAGCCTTTCGAATCCGGTCGTACGTCTGGCGATGGAAAAGACACTCGGCATCCACCGCAAAAAGGACCTGCCCCGCTTCCACGGCGAGACGTTCGAGCGATGGTGGAAGCGCCGGGGTGGGTCGCGACCGGAGGAGCCTGCACCACTGCGGGAAGGGATCGAGACGCCCACGCCGCTCCGGGTGGTCTTTTTCGCCACCTGTCTGGTCAATTACCACGATCCCGCTTGCGGGCGAGCCGCCGTCCGCGTGCTCGAGCACAACGGCGTGGAAGTCGTTTACCCGCCCGGTCAAGTTTGCTGCGGTATGCCCGTGATCGAAGGAGGGGACCTCGAGCGGGCGGCCGATTATGGCCGGCATAATCTCGAAGCTCTTTCGGAGTGGGTGGAACGCGGTTACGAGGTGGTAGTGCCGTCGCCGAGCTGCAGTCTCGTGCTCCGCGAAGAATACCCGCAGCTCCTCGGAGGCGAGAAGGCGGACCGGATCGCGGGACACACGCACGATCTCTGCCTTTACCTTTACCGGATCGCGCGGGAAGGCCGCCTCAAGAGGGACTTTCGCAGGAAGCTCGACAAGATTCCGTACCACGTGCCGTGCCACTTGCGGGCCCAGAACGTGGGTTTCCGGGCTCGCGACCTCCTGGGACTCGTCGCTGAGGAGGTCGTCGCGATCCAGGAATGCTCGGGACACGACGGTACCTGGAGCATGCAGGTCGAGCACTTCGAAGATTCGCTCCACTGGGGGCGGAAGCTTTTCGACGAGCTCCGGGCGGCGGCGGGGGAGAAGTGCACGGCCGCTTGCACGGACTGCGCCCTCGCGGGAACGCAGATTCGGCAGGCCACGGGGCTCGAACCGCTTCATCCCGTCGTGGTCCTGGCCTGGGCTTACGGCTTCGAGGTCGGCGACGTGGGGAAGGTTCTCGACTCGCTGGCGGAAGCAGCGGCTCGGGGCGAAAAACCCGCCTCGTGACGACGAGAGGGTTCGGAGGGCCACGCTCTGTCGGGGCCGCGGTCATGTTTGGTACCGCCCTCCCTGGCCGAACACGAACGACCGTACCCGCATCCCCCCGGACGCGACCGAGCGCGTCCCTCCGGGATCCGCCACGGCGGCACGCGGATCGGACGGATCCGCTCTGTCGGGTCCTTGTTCGTACGTGGCGCGTCCGCCCCACCACCCGCGGACGCGACGGAGCGCGTCCCTCCGGGTGGGTGCGTGTTCATGCGTGGCACGGCGCCCGCCCCCGGGACGCGATCGGAGGGACCCGCTCTGTCGGGTCCTTGGTCGTGCATGGCACCTCTGTCCGCCCCCGCGTGGACATGATCCCCCCACCCCCGGACGCGACGGAGCGCGTCCCTCCGGGTGGCCGTGTTCGCGGATGGCGCGAACGTCGGTGCTCGAACGCAAACGGCCGCGTGGATTGCGCCGCCCCCCGGACGCGACGGAGCGCGGAGGATGTGAAAAAATTCGGAAATTTACCCTGGAGGGATTCGGCTCTGGGGGCGGAGTGTGGTAGGGAGGGGAAGCTACGGTGGGGAGGTGAAGGGATGGAGCAGGTGGAGCTTCTGGGCGGGGAGAGTGCGGAGGAGAGGAAGCGGAGGCTCGCGGAGGCGCGGGAGCGGCGGCGGGCGGAGGCAGCGAAGGCGGCACCGCGGGTGGTGAGAGCGGAGCGGAGCCAGCTTCGGTGGGAGGTGGTGGATCTGGACGGCGAGCTGCCTCAGACGCACCGGGCCCGCAGTGTGTTGGCGGTCGTGAAGAAGCTGAACCTTTCGGCCTTTTACGAGAGGATCAAGGCGCGGGGGAGCTGGGCGGGGCGGGATGCGACGGATCCGCAGGTGCTTTTGGCGCTGTGGCTCTATGCGACGGCGGAGGGGGTAGGCAGTGCGAGGGAGCTGGAGAGGTTGACGGAGCAGCACGTGGCCTACCGGTGGCTTCGGGGCGGGGTACCGGTGAATTACCACACGCTGAGCACGTTTCGGAGCGAGAACGCGGAGGCGCTCGAGGAGCTTTTCACGCAGGTGTTGGCGGTGATGATGGCCGAGGGGCTGGTGCGGCTTCGGCGGGTGGCGCAGGACGGGACGCGGGTGCGAGCTTCGGCCGGGGACCGGTCGTTTCGGAGGAGAAAGAAGGTGGAGGAGCTGCGGGCGGAGGTACGCAGACAGATCGAGGCGCTGCGTGGGGAGCTCGAGGCACCGGCACGGCGGAGCCTCTCGAGGAGGAAGCAGGCTGCGCAGAGGCGAGCGCTTGAGGAGAGGGAGAGGAGGCTTACGAGGGCGCTCGAGGAGCTCGGGGCTTTGGAGAGGGAGCGCGAGGGTTACAAGAAGGGGGCGAAGGAGCCCTCGGGGGAGCCACGCAGCTCGACGACGGACCCCGAGGCGCGCGTGATGCGGCAGACGGGCGGGGCGTATCTTCCGGGCTACAATGTCCAGCTGGCGACGGACGCGGAGAGCGAGGTGGTGGTGGGGGTGGAGGTGAGTCAGGGGAGGACGGATTTTGCCGAGGCGGTGCCGATGCTGGAGCAGCTTGAGCGGAGGTTCGGGAGGCTTCCGGAGCAGTATGTGGTGGACACGGGCTACACGAGCGTGGAGAACGTGGAGGAGCTCAGTGCGCGGGGTGTGGAGCTTTACGGGGCTTTACCGAAAAGGAAGGGGAAGCCCGATCCCTACGAGGTGCGGCCTCGGGACAGCGAAGCGGTGCGGCAGCTCAAAGAGAGGATGAGGACACCGGAGGGGCGGGCGATCTACGGCGTGCGGGCTCGGGTGAGCGAGCGGGTGCACGCGGACCTCAAGCGCTGGAGGACGCTCGGGAAGATCGTCTTACGGGGGAGAACGAAGGTGCGGTGCATCGTGTTGCTGAACGTGATCACCTACAACCTGCTGCGGTGGTTCGCCCTTCTTGCGGCCGCGGGCGGAAGCTAAGGCGTCGTAGGCGCGAGAGAGGGCCGAAACCGAAGACGAAAAGACTGGAAGGAGGTGGCAAGCCGGGGCTCGGTGGGAACCCCGGAGGCCGCCAGCCTTCTCTTTTTTCCTCCGACCGACCCCGGCGAGCTCCTGCTTCGCTGGCCTTTCGCCAAGACCCGAATTTGTTCACAACCCCGCGTCCCTCCGGGTGGGTGCGTGTTCATGCGTGGCACGGCGCCCGCCCCCGGGACGCGATCGGAGGGACCCGCTCTGTCGGGTCCTTGGTCGTGCATGGCACCTCCGTCCGCCCCCGCGTGGACATGATCCCCCCACCCGCGGACGCGACGGAGCGCGTCCCTCCGCGTGGGTGCGTGTTCATGCGTGGCACGGCGCCCGCCCCCGGCACGCAATCGGAGGGACCCACTCTGTCGGGTCCTTGTTCGTACGTGGCGCGTCCGCCCCACCACCCCCGGACGCGACGGAGCGCGTCCCTCCGGGTGGCCGCGTTCGCGCATGGCGCGAACGTCGGTGCTCGAACGCAAACGGCCGCGTGGATTGCGCATCCCCCCGGACGCGACGGAGCGCGTCCCTCCGAGGCGCGCGCGGTGCATCGAACGCCATGCGGGGCACGGGCCAGAAACCGCTTGACACTTCGCCGCACCGTCTCCGATAAAGGTTCTATGGCCCGCCGCGCGTACTTTCCCGGGGGTTTTGTCTTTCTCCTTGGTCTTGTCTGGGTCGTCTTCGCGCTCGGCTGTGCCCCCAGGAAGCCCCCCGGACCGGCGCCGCTTTACTACACGGCCGAGAGAGCCATTCGGCAGGGCTACTACCAGCAAGCGATCGACGCTTACCGGGTCTTCCTTTCGGACCCCGGTCCCGAAGGGCAGCCGTACGTTCCGCGAGCCTACTACATGCTGGCGCTGGCATATTACAGGCTCGGCCGCTATGCGGACGGCCTGGCTGCACTCGAGGAACTCGAACTCGCGCAACCGGGCTACCGCACGGTCCAGACGCTGGCTCTCCGGGGGGACCTCGAGCGCGCGCTCGGGAACCCGGTCGCGGCCGTGCGGGACTGGGATCGGGCGTGGCGTATCGCCGGCCCTCTGGACCGCCAGAAGCTTCAGAAAAGGATCCAGGAAGTGCTCGGCGAGATATCGCTCGAGGAAGCCGAGGACGTGGCGCGCGTCGTTCACGAACCGGCGGTTCTCCGGCTGGTGAGCGAAGCGATCGTCGCCAAAGGGGGAAGCGCTCTCGAAGAGCTCGAGCGGCTACCGGAGCCGCGAGAAGAAGAGCTCGCCACGGCACCCGAAACGCAAGAAGAGCGCGGGGTGCTCGCGGCCTGGCTCGGCAGCGACCGGAGCCGGAGGCCGCGTACGGCCGCAGCCGCACCCTCCCGGCGGAGCGAGCTGGAAAAGAAGGCGGAGCGGATCGCTCGCGCGGGCAAGGTGGCTTTTCTCGCCCCGCAGAGCGGGCCCGAGGCCGCCACGACGCAACGGCTCTGGACGGCGGCCAAGCTCGGATTCGGAGAGGAAACCGAACGGCTCGTCGCGCTCGACACGGGACGGTCGGAAACGGCGCTGCGCGACGTGTGGCGCACCGTGTCCCGCGACCCGGAAATCGTCGCCGTCATCGCGTATCCCGGCCGTGATCTCGAAGACGCCTTCGTCGCGCTGGCTCGCGCGACGCCGGTCGCGGTGTTCCTCCTCTCGGACCGCGAAGTGGAGGCGTCGGGCTACATCTACCGGCTCGGCCTCTCGAAAGAAGAGGAAGTCGCGACACTGGCGGACTACGCTCTCGACCGGGTCCGCGTGCGCCATTTCGGGACTCTGCGTCCGGATACGCCGGATGCGCGGCAATACGCGGAGCTTTTCCGAAAAGAAATCACCCGGCGGGGGGGCGTTCTCGTGGGAGAGTCGGTGTACACCGACGGGGCGGGCGGCTGGCAAGAAGAACTCGCGCAGCTCAAACGCTGGCGCCGTCCGGATCGGCTCGTCGAGGCCGTCTTCCTTCCCGATTCGTCGCCCGACGTGGCGACTCTCGCCATGGCCATCAACACGAAGTTTCCGGACGTGATCGTTCTCGGCGTCCAGGCCTGGAACCGCCCCGAGCTGCCGGCCGACTTCCCGTGGCTCCGAGCGTTTTTCGTCGACCGCTTCTACGCCGAACGCCCGCTCCCCGAGGTGAGCGAGTTCGTGGAAAAGTTCCAGTCCGAGGGCGGCACGAGACCCGGGCGGCTCGAGGCCGAAGCTTACGCTGCCGCCAACCTGGCTGCGTCCGGCCTGGCTCGGGGCGTTCACTCCCGCGCCGAAATGCAAAACTGGCTCGCCGAAGCGCCCCCGCCGCCGGTCGTCTCCGCGGAGCCGATGGTCATCCGCCTCGCCAGGGGGCGCCTCGAAGAAGCGGCCCCGGTTGCTTTCGAGCGAACCGCCGAATTTCGCTGAGCTGCGCTTGCGCGCGGACCACACGCGCGCCCCACCTCTGGCGCGCTTGGGGAGGGCGAAGCCAGGGACGGAACGAAAAGACGCGGGCTTGCACTGTCGAAACGTCGGCTTGCGCCGCCGATCGTAGAGCCGCGGGTTCGTGAAAGAATCGCCGGTTCGCCCACTTCCACACGAAAAAGCCCCGCAAAAATCGACAGGCCCGATCGCGCGGGCGGCATTTTTCCCGTCTTCCACGGGTCGGGAGGATCCCTGCGCGGCCCGAATGGCGCGCGAAAAAATCCGAGGAAATCGGGGGCCCGGACGACGCGGGCCGGAATTTTTCCTGCGTCCGTGGTCCCGTGGCGGCGCGGTCCTTCGTGGGACCCGCCGCGCACGTGCACGGGCGCGCGCCCGGCGCCCGATTCGCGGACGCGGAAGAGGAACCGAAGCCTTCCTCATCGACAGCGGAGCTTCGCCTCGTCACCGGCGAGAAGCGCCGCCCCGATCACGCCGGCCGAGTCTCCGAGGGCGTGCCGTACGACGGGTGTGCGGAACTCGTCGTTGAACACGTACCTTCGAACTTCCTCCACACCACGCGTGTAGAGTTCTTCCACGTTGGAGACGCCACCACCCAGCACGATGCAGTCGGGGTCCAGGATGTTGACCACGTTGGCCAGCGCCCGCCCGAAGGTCCGGAGATACTCCTCGAGCACGGCTTCGGCATCCCGGTCGCCCGAACGGGCCCGGGCCACGATCTCGGGGAGGTCGAGCCGTTCGCCGCTTCGCTCGGCGTAGCGCTTCTCGAAGGCGGGTCCGGAAAGGAACGTCTCGACGCAGCCGCGATGGCCGCAATAGCAAAGAGGTCCGTCGTCGGAGATCCGGTGGTGTCCCCACTCGCCGGCTACGTGTTGGTGGCCCGGCCAGATCCTACCTCGCCAGACGATGCCACCTCCGACGCCGGTGCCAAGGATCACGCCGAAGACGACGTCCGCCCCACGCCCGGCACCGAGAAGCGCTTCGGCCAGCGCGAAACAGTTCGCGTCGTTCTCGAGGAGAACCTCGACGCCGAGCCGCCTTTCGAGGTCGGTCCGCAGCGGTCGGCCGTTCAGGCACGTGGTGTTCGAGTTCTTGAGAAGCCCCGTGCGCGCCGAGGTGGACCCCGGCGTCCCGACTCCTACCCGGCGAAGACCCGGTGCGTGTCGCGCGAGTTCTTCGAAGAGCGTGCGGATTCGCTCGCAGACGTGCTCGTAGCCGTACCGGCTTTCCGTGGGGATTCTTTTCCGGAAGACTTCGCTTCCGTCCTCTTCGAGAACGATCCCCTCGATTTTCGTCCCGCCGAGGTCGATGCCCACGAGCCGCATGCAGTCCGATCGTAGCGCAAAACCGCGACCCGAGCCGAGTCTTTCTTGCCAGCGCTGCCGGGATCGTACTGGACGCTCGGCTCCGGGAGGAGGCGCGTCATGGCGGCGAAAAGAATCCTCGTGCTCGTCGGCAACTACGGCGAGGATTAGGAGATCATGTGATCTGCCACGGGGCGCTCGTCCTTGCGGCAGCCGGTGTTCCGGCCGGCCGCCGGTGCTCGGCTTAGCCTGCGTGCGCGCAGGCCGTGCGCCTCGCGGGCGGAGAGTACGTCGAACTCGAGATGGACGGCGCGCACGTCGGCGGGAACCTCGTCACGGCTCCAGCTTGGCTCGCACACCCCGTCTGGCTTCGGAAGTTTCTCGAGGCGCTCGGGACGCGGCTCGAACCCTGACAGTCGCGCTTCCGTCGAGATCGGCCAGGAGCTTCGCGAAAGGCGACTTCCAGCCGAGGAAGGGAACGCGGGCCCGAGCTCCGTCGAACTCGAGGAGGGTGACGGACCCGGGAAAGATCCGGAGTCTCCGGTACTCGCGGAGCTCGATCCCGAGGTAGTGCGACACCAGCACGCGCAGCGGGTCTCCGTGCGAGACGAGAACGAGGTCCGGCGCCGGAGGATTCTGCCTCAGTCGCTCGACGAAGGCGACGACGCGGTCGCGTACTTCGCGGGCCGGCTCGATGGCGTCGCACTCGTAGGTGGGATCCTCGAGGTAGCGGCGCAGGTCCTCGTCGTCCTGGAGTTCGTCGACCGTCTTTCCGAGCCAGCGGCCGAGACGAACTTCGTCGAGTTCCGGTGCCGTTTCGACGACGAGGCCCGACGACCTGGCGATTTCCTCGGCGGTTTCCCGGGCTCGCCGGCGGGGGCTCGCGAAGACCCTCCCGGGGGGGACCCGTGCGAGAGCTCTCGCGAGGGACCTCGCCTGGGCGAGACCTCGCCGGTTGAGCGGGATTTCCGTCCGGCCGAGTAGACGGCGCTCTTCGTTCCAGTCGGTGAGGCCGTGCCGGACGAGGAAGAAGCGGAGGGGCATCGGCGCGGGGGAGAGCAGCGGCGACGGACTTCAGTCGCCCTTCTGCTTCGGGATCTTGACGATCGTGAGGTCTTTCGTCGCGAGCGGGATCGTAGGGAAGAGAGTCGAGCAGTGGTGGCTGAAATCGATGCGGAGTGCCGAGCATTCGACTTTGCCCGTCGAAAGTACCCGGGCGCTCCCGTGGAGAAAGGGCGAGGCGGTGGGTGTGATCACGACGGCCGAGGTATCCCACGGAGACGGAAGTCCTCCCGCCGTGACGAACGTCACGGTCGAGCCGACCGGAACGCCGCAATGCTGGAAAATGCCCGGCGGACTGATGCCGAGCCCGGTCGCCTCGTCGAAGAACTCGATCGAGAAGTCGGCCGTCGTCCCCGTGCGGTCGGCCTGCTTCACGGTGCAGGTGATCGCCGTCTCGGCGTTGGTCGTGCAGCTCACGCCGCCGTCGGCCGTCACGTCGAGAACGGCCAGTTTCGTCTTGTAGCGGTTGCCGGAGGGACAACCGTTCGTGGGAAGGGCGTCGCCGAAACCCGCCAAGCTCGGTGCGGCGAAAAGAAGCCCCAGGAAAAGGGCGAGCGTGGTGGCCGCCATGTCAGTCTCCCTTCTGGGGGGCTTTTTTCTTCGTGATGGTCGGACCCGAGGTCCAGAGGGGAGCCGCGGTCGTCGTCCCGCTGGCCGGGCCGCGCGTGTCGATGACGGTTACGTCGCAGGCCGTCTTTCCCGGAATCGTGCTCAGAACCCGGAGCGATCCCAAGGGAGAAACCGGTCCTGCCGTGATGGGGGTCGTACCCACGTACGGTGAGGGAAGTGTGGCCCCGGAGGTCACGAAGGAAGCACCGCCTCCCGGCGGTACCGCGCTGGCGCAGGCCAGGGGAACGAGCGGGGTACCGCTCGCGTCGAAAAGCTCGACTGCGATGTCCATGGGGGTACTGCCCGTCTTGCCCGCATGCTTGCACACGACCATCGTTTCCACGCAAACGGATCCGGCACCGGCGCAGGCGGTGCCTCCGGCATCCGTCCCGATGCCGTCGGCGACGAAGGCAAGCTTCAGAGGTTTCGTGCCACAGGGGTTCGGGGGAATCGGCGAATCCACGGGCCCTGCCACGGACGCCTCGGGCAGGGCTATCAGGAGTGCCCACACGAGAGCGATCCCCGAACTCCGAGCACGCCACCAAGCCCCGGACCCCGGGGCTCGAATTCGTTTCATGGGCCCTCCTCTGCCGAGCTACGCATTCGCATACCAGAACCCGAAGCGACATGACAAGGGAGAAACTTTCGGAGGGCGTCCCTCCGGCGGGGGTCGCGGGCGCATCGGGGGATCCGCTCTGTCGGGTCGTTGTTCATGGGTGGCGCGTTCCCCCCGTCCCCCGGGACGCGACGGAGCGCGTCCCTCCGCTCCCCGGACGCGACGGAGCGCGTCCCTCCGGCCGCCCGTGCCTTCAGGCCAGAAGTCGCTCGAGTGTCTTCTCGTACTCCCGCGCGTCGTCCGTGGGGATGCTCACGCGGTGGATCGTGGCTCCTGCTCGGGCTTCTTCCTCGATTCGCTCGCGGCACTCCTCGACGTCGCCCACGGTGACCAGCCGCCGCCGCATGTCTTCGGGCACGGCCGCCGCGGCTGCGGCGGATCCGTCCTTCCAGGCTTCCCGGATCCGGGCGACTTCGTCCGCGAATCCGAAGCGCTCGAGCTGCCGGGCGTAGTAAACGCCCATGCGGCCCACGTAGAAGGCGATCGTTCCGGCCTGCACGATTTCGGCGCGCTCCCGGGCCGCGCCTCGGGCGACGACCACGCCTCCGGGAGCGAGGATCTCGAAGCGCTCGGGGTCTCGCCCCGCCCGTCGGATCCTTTCCCGCATCGCCTCGACTTCGGCGCCGAGGCGGTCGATGGGGATCATGACGGGAAGCCAGCCGTCGGCATGCGTGGCCGTGAGCTCGAGAGCACGCGGGTTCAACGTGGCGAGAAAAACCGGAATCTCTTTCCGCGGCGGGGAAAAGCGCAGGGTGAAGCCGCGCTCGAGACGGAAGAGCTTGCCCGAGTAACGCAGCGGCTCGCGACGAACGAGCATCCGGAAGATCTCGATGGTTTCCCGAAGCCGCGTGAGCGCGGGCTCGAACCGGACGCCGTGGAAGTGTTCGATCACGAGGGCGCCGCTCGTCCCGAAGCCCGCGATCATCCGGCCTCCGGAAAGCTCGTCGAGGGTCGCGAAATGCTGTGCGAGCGCCGCGGGCGTGCGGGAGTAGACGTTCACGATCCCCGTTCCGAGCCGGATTCTTTTCGTCCGGTCGGCCAGGAGTGCGAGGGTCGTGAAACAGTCGCGCCCCCACGCCTCGGGGACCCACACGGAGTCGACTCCGACACGATCGGCGATGCCCACGCGCTCGTAGGCGCGCTCGCGGTCGAGGTCACCCTGCCAGTCGAACGTGATGGCCAGCTTTCGCATCGAGATTCCCCCGAGGAAAAACGCCCCGAACCTATCCGCTCGGCCGTGCTCGGGTCAACGGCCGGAAAGCAGCTCGATTCCGTCGAACCGCACGTCGTGTCCCTCGGCCCGGAGACGCTCGAGGAGCTTCTCGAGCTCGGCCACTTCGCCGAAAAAGACGGCCCGCAAAAAAGCCAGGGTCGCCTCCTGCGTCACCCGGCGCGGCACGACGGGAGGCTCTTCCTGGCTTTCGAGCCCGTCGCTGTGTCCCCCGCCCTCGATGCCGAGGAAAATCCGGGGCGGCGAAAGAAGCTCGTAGAGGGCTTCCGAACTTGCGATCGCGAGCGTCCGGTCCTGCGTTCCGTGGAGAAGGAGCGTCGGCGGAGGCCCGGGGTCGAACGCGGTGCCGCCGAAAGCCGTATGGAGACTCCAGGCTGCGGCCACCAGGATCGTGGCCCGCACGCGTTCGTCCCGGCAGCAGACCTTGCGGCCGAGCGCGAAGGCAGCGGCTCCCCCGAGAGAGTGCCCGAGGACGGCGATCCGCCCCGCGTCGATCCTTCCGCCGAGCGGGTGGCCGGCGTCGGCGCCCGCTTCCAGAAGCTCGTCGAGGACGAAGGAGAGGTCCCCCGGCTCGTTCGTAAAGTCGGAAAATCCCACCTCGTGTCCCCCGGGTGCGTTCTGGTTCGTCAGGGGAAAGGCCGGAGCCGCGACGACGAAACCCCCGCGGGCCACCGAACGGGCGAACGCGTCGAACTTCTCGGGGAGTCCGCCGAAGCCGTGCGCGAGAAGGAGCAGGGGAAGCGGGCCTCGGATTCCCTCGGGAAACCACACGAGCGTGCGGAGCGTCCGGTCCTCCGAACCCGGGAAATTCGCCGTCGGAGGAGTGGGGCGGCTCGGGTCGAGGAAGACCTCTTCGCGGACCGAAACTCCGTCCAGGAAATCCTGCTCGGGGGAGTCGCCGCCACAGCTCCAGACGGCAAGCGACGCGAGAAGAGCCAGAGCGAGCCTGGCTCTCACGCCGGGCGACCCCCCGAGGCGACACGGCGCAGCGCTCGGGCCAGCTCGTCCGAAAATTTCCCGAGCGCCCGGCTCAGGGCCGCGACCCTCGCGGCCGTCGTTTTCCCTTCCGACGGTTCTTCGAACCTCGCTTCTCCCGAGTCCAGGAGCTTTTTCGTTTTCCCGTCACGGAGCGCCCACCGTGCGGCGAGCCGGGCTGTGCCCTCGGCGTCGACCTCGAACTCGAGCACTTCGATTTCGACCTGGTAATCGAGCCGTGGGTTGCCGAACCAGGGGAACGACTCGATCTTCTTCGGTCGCAAGAGCCGGGAGAGGTTCTCGGCGAGCGTTCGCTGGAAGTTCGCGTCGAGTGGCTCCGCCCAGCGACTTCGCTCCGAGAAGTCGAGGCGGGTCGACGAGAGGCGCACGACGAAGTTGGGGCGCTCGAGGTAGTCGGGAAAGTCCACCGGACCGAGACCGAGAACGGCTTCGAACGCGGGGACGGGTTTCTCGGGTGGAGGAACGGGTGCGAGGACGTAAAACCGGGAGGGGTCCGGGCGCGGTGCGAGGAACGCGCAGGAAGAGAGCAACGCCGCGGACAGCAGGGCCGCCCGGATCGACCGCGAGCGCGCGCTCGCGGCACGGGTACGGCCGAGGGGGACATCCTTCGAATTGCCGCCGTTCATCGCTCTTCGTCTCCTCCCCGACCTCGAAGGATGGCGCTCGGGTTCCGTTCGAGGTACTCGGCGAGGTTGCGGAACGCCCGAGCCGCAGCCGCTACGTCCTCCATCGTCTTGCCGATCTGGTGCGTGAGGGGGGAACCGGGTTCGGCGAGCTCGCGCAGTGCTTCGAGAGTGAGGCGTGCCTCTTCGAGCGCGCGCGTCGCCTCCCCGGCCGTGCGCTCGAGGCTTTTGGTTACGCCACCCAGGTGCGAGTTCAAGTCCTCGGCGAGTTTGCGGATGCTCGCCACCGTTCGGTCGAGGTTTTCGACGGTACCGTCGAGAGACTCCACGGCGGCGCGTAGCGTGGGGGAACGCAGGATCTCGTTGAGCGACTGCATGGTCTCGGTGGCGGAGTCCACGAGCTTGGCCAGGTCGATTTCCTGGAATTTGGCGATGATTTCGGAGGCTGCGGTCTGGGCCTCTTCGAGGATCGTGGGCAGCGTGGGAATCTCCTGGTAGGGCACGTTCGGGGGCTTGACGAGGTCGATGGGCGTACCCGGGTGGAAATCGAGCGAGACGTAGAGGAGCCCCGTCACGATGCTTTCGGTGCTCAGCCGAGCCCGGAGGCCCTGTCGGATCAGGTTTTCCATCGTCCGGGGGTCGTCGAGGTCGAGCTGGACCCCCTTTTCGGTGATTTTCTCCGCGTCGAGTTCGATGATCACGGGAATGCGAACGTCGCCGAACCCCTGGCCGTCGAGACTCAGGAGGATGTCCTTGACGGAGCCCACCTCGACTCCCTTGAACTTGACCGGGGCACCGACCGTGAGGCCGTTCACCGAACTGTCGAAGTAGAGGACGTACTCGTGGGTTTCGCGGAAGAGGCGACCCGAGCCGAAGAGCGTGATACCGAGGACGACGAGTGCCGCCGCGCCGACGACGAAGCCACCGATCAGCGTTACGTTCGCGCGTTTCGCCATACCACCGACCGAAAACGCTCGTGCCTCCGGGACGTCGCGGTCCTCAGATCCCCAGGATGTAAAAAACGACGGCGTAAACCCCGCAGGCGCCGATGATCAGCACGATCGAAGTCACCACCGCCGAGGTGGCGGCTTCCCCGACCGCCGCCGAGCTCCGCCCGCACTGCATCCCCCGCAGGCATCCGGCCACGGCGACGAGCGCCCCGTACGTGGCGGCCTTGAGAATACCGCCGAAGAGGTGGCCGAGCGTGACCGCGGCCGTCGTTTGCGTGTAGTAGGTGGTCCAGGAGAGGCCCAGCATCGAGACCCCCACGGCTGCCCCGCCGAGCACCCCCACGAAGTCCGAGTACACGCAGAGAAGCGGCATCATGAAAAAGAGGGCGAGAAGTCGAGGCAGCACGAGAAACTCCGTCGGGGAGATCCCGGTCGTCCGGAGCGCGTCGACTTCCTGGGTCACCTTCATCGTGCCGAGCTCGGCCGCAAAGGCCGCTCCGGTGCGGCCGGCCATGACGATTCCCGTCATCATGGCGCCCATCTCCCGTACCATGGCGATGCCGACGAGGTCGGCCACGTAAATGGACGCCCCGAACTGCTGGAGCTGGATGGCCCCGACGAACGCGAGGATGAGTCCCACGAGAAAGCTGATCACCGTCACGATCGGAAGGGCGTCGGCGCCGCAGCGCTGCACCATGAGGAGGAAGTCCGAAAGCCGGCAGCGCGCGCGGCCGCGCGCGAGGGCCACGAGTGCGAGCGTGACCTCGCCCACGAAGGAAAGGAACTCGGCCGCCTCGCCGAGAGCGGCCTCGGTCGCTTCCCCGACACGCGCGAGAAAGGAGCGAGGCGCCTCTTCTCGCCGGGCCTCCTCGGCTTCGGGCACGGCTTCGGCCAGCTCGAGAAGACGACGGAGCCCGGCGGGAAGCCGCGAGCGGTCGGTTTCCACGCCGAGCTCCCGGCAGCGCTCGCTCAGCCGGAAAAGAAAGGCGAGGAGCGAGGTGTCCCATTCCGCGACGCGGCTCCCCTCGAAAACCACCCGGACCGGCTTCGTCCGTTCGATTTCCTTCTCTACGTCCTCCGGCGACGGAAGCTCCCCCTCGAGTTGCCAGCGGCCTGCGACCTCGACGAGGATCGCGTCTCCTTCCTTTCCGAGCTCGAAGCGCGCTCCCTCGGTCGGAAGGCGCTCCGCTCCTTGTGGGTTCACGGCGTCCTTGTGGCACTCACCCTCGCCCCTGGCAAGAGGCGCCCCTTTGCACTCGGGCGGCATTTGATGTTGGCTCGGGCGGTCGAACCGCGCGGTCGAGGCGAACCGGTCGCGCGCGGCCGCACGGGAAAGGAGGAAACCCACGATGAAAAAGCTTCGAACGCCCGAGGAGCGATTCCAGGACCTGCCCGGATACCCGTTCCGGCCCAACTACCTCGAGGTGCCGGACGGCGAGGGCGGGACGCTTCGGATCCACTACGTGGACGAGGGACCAAAGGAGGCGGAGGTCATCCTGTGTCTCCACGGCGAGCCTTCGTGGTCCTACCTCTACCGGAAGATGATCCCGATTTTCGTCGACGCCGGCTACCGTGTCCTGGCCCCCGACCTCGTGGGTTTCGGCCGCTCGGACAAACCTGCGGAGCGGAGCGACTATACCTACCAGCGCCACGTGGACTGGATGGGTGCCTGGTTCGACGCACTGCGTCTCGACCGTGTCACGCTCTTCTGCCAGGACTGGGGAGGGCTCGTGGGCCTTCGCGTCCTCGCCGACCGGCCGGACCGTTTCGACCGGGTCGTGGCGGCGAACACGGGGCTTCCGACCGGAGACGTGCCGCTTTCGGACGCGTTTTTGGCGTGGCGAAAGTTCAGCCAGGAGGTGCCCGAGTTTCCCGTCGGCACGCTCATCGCGGGAGCCTGTCGAACGGAGCTACCGCCCGAGGTCGTCCGAGCCTACGATGCGCCTTTCCCCGACGAATCCTACAAGGCCGGCGCCCGGCAGTTCCCCGTGCTCGTGCCGATCTCCCCGGACGATCCTGCGGCCCCGGCCAACCGGCGCGCGTGGGAAGTCCTCCGGCGCTGGGAGAAGCCGTTTCTCACCGCGTTCAGCGACTCCGACCCCGTGACCCGCGGCGGTGAAAGGATCTTCCAGGAGCTCGTTCCGGGGGCCAGAGGTCAGCCCCACACGATCGTGGAGGGTGCAGGACACTTTTTGCAGGAGGACAAGGGTGAGGAGCTCGCCGAGCTCGTCGTCCGCTTCTGCCGGGAAAACCCCCGTCTCTGAGGGCTTTCCCTCAGCCCGAGAGCTTCTCGGCAAGGTCGACGAACTCGAGCTCGAGTGGTTTTTGCTCCCGGAAGACCTCGTCGAAGGGAACCTCCACGACGACTCCCTTTCGTTCGCCGACCGCCACGCCGCTCCTCCCCGCGGCGAGCGCTTCGACCGCCCTCGCGCCGAGCCGCGCGGCCAGGATCCGGTCCCGGGCCGTGGGCTTGCCGCCACGCTGGATGTGGCCCAGCACGCAGACCCGCGAGTCGATCGAGAGGTCGTCCTTGATACGGCGGGCGATGTCGACCGCGCCGCCCGCGTCGTCCCCTTCGGCCACGACGACGATGGCGCTCCGCTTTTTCTTGCCGACTTCGTCGCGGATTCTCCGGCAAAGCGCTTCGATGTCCGTCGGCACTTCCGGCACCAGGACCTGATCGGCACCGCCGGCGAGCGCCACGTGGGCCGCGAGAAACCCCGTCGATCGCCCCATCACCTCCACGAAGAAAAGCCTCCCGAGTGCCTCGGCCGTGTCCCGGAGCCGGTCGATCGCGTCGAGTGCCGTGTTGACGGCCGTGTCGAAACCGATCGTCGCGTCCGTGCCGGGGATGTCGTTGTCGATCGTCCCGGGAATCCCGACGACGTGGATCCCGTGCTCGGCTGCCAGGAGCTGCGCGCCGCGGTAACTTCCGTCCCCCCCGATCACGACGAGCCCCTCGATCCCCGCTTCCCGGAGCACTTGCGCGGCCCGGGCGCGGCCTTCGGGCCGGTAGAACTCCCGGCTTCTCGCCGTGCCGAGGATCGTGCCGCCGAACTGGACGATGTTCCCCACGTCGCGCGGCCCGAGCGGTACGAGCTCCCCCCGCAAAAGGCCGGCGTAGCCGTTCCGGATGCCCGTGGTCTCGAGTTCGAGACTCGCGGCGCGCCGGACGACGGCACGGATGGCGGCGTTCATTCCGGGCGCGTCGCCGCCGCTACAGAGAACGCCGATTTTGCGCACGGCGCAAAGGCTGTCAGAAAAGGGCTTTCGGGAAAAGGGGTGCGGAGTTGACGGAGGTCGAGCTCAAGCTCGTGCTCGTGGGACCCGAGGCGGGACCGCTGCGTGCCTCTCTCGCCCGTCTCCGCCGGGCGGGACGCCTCCTGCTTTTCCCTCGCGGGAGAAAAGTGCTCCGCGACCTCTACTTCGACTTTCCCGACCGGAAGCTCGCGCGGAGGGGCATGGGAGTACGGATCCGCCACGCGACGGGGAGGGTGTTCCTCGGGTGGAAGGCCGGGGAAAGCTCGCGCGGTCGGGCGATTCTCGAGCGGGAGGAGTTCGAGATCCCGTGGTCTCCAAGTGCGCTCGGGAAGTTCCGGGAAAGCCTCGCAAGACGCGGCGTACGGCTCGGCCCGCCGGGCGGGGCGGCGGCGGGGCCCCGGGCGGCGCTTCTCGCACTCGGGCTCGTCGTCGTGCAGGAGCGGCGGACCGAGAGGGTCGTCCGGGAAGTGTTCCTCGGAACGACGCGGGTGGCGGAGTTCGACCTCGACGAGGTCGAGTACCGGCTTCGCTCCGGATCCGTCGTCCACCGGGAGATCGAAGTCGAAAAGAAGGCCGAGCCGGACGTACTCGGTGAGTTCCGAGCGTGGCTTCTTGCCCGTTACGGAAACGCGCTCCGGCCCTGGCCCTACAGCAAGCTCGCCACGGGCTTCGCTCTCGAGCGACTCGAAGGAAAGGGAGTCCGGTTGCGCGGACCTCTCCCGCCGCGCGCTTACGAGCTTCTCAGGAGGGAGCTTCGTCGGCCGGCTTTTTGACGCCCGGCACCTCCCAGTGCTCGAGGTCTCGGGACCGAGCCATCCCGATCTTGCCGTGCCCTCGCAGCTCGAAGCTCTTCCCGTCGCTCGAGCCCGCGTAAAAGAGATAGAAGTGACCGTCGTACCGCCGCCAGTCCGCCAGGTAGGCCGAGTTCGCGTGCATGACCGTGTTCCATTCCTCGAACGGAACCTCGAGGTGGGTTTTTTCCACCCAGCGCGTCCAGTGTTCGAGCTCCGTGCCGTCGCCTTCCATCCGGTAGAGGAAGGGTTCGTGATCGCAGGTGTAGATTGCGTAAGCCGGCTCCTCGCAGCGGTAGGGCCCCGGGTCGCGCCCCGTCGCAAGAAGCCGCCACGTGCCGTCGATCTCGATGAACTGGAAGTTCTCGGCGAACTCCCCCTCTTCGCCGGCGACGGCGGGACGCTCGGGTAGCCACCGCCCGTCGAGGACCGGGTCCACGGAGCGAGTCACGACGAAGCTCTGCACTTTCTTCCACCCGAGGTAGAAGTATCCTCCCTCTTCGGCCAGGGCGCCGTCGATGTTCCGCAGGGTCGGGTCGAGGAGCTCGGGGGCGAGCTCTCGCGGCGGCGACCACTCGCGCAGGTCTTCGGACGTCGACACCCAGAGTGTCGCGGCGCCGAGGAAGGGAACGTTCGCCGTGCTTCTCTGGAACGTCATGTACCAGAGGTCCCCTACGCGGACGAGGTCGGGGGAGCCGGGACCGTAGCCGGGGCCGTTCAGGTCGGGGTCGGAAAAGGCTTCGAACTCGAGGAAGTCCCGCGTGCGAAAAAAGCTCTTTTCCTTGGTCCCGGCCTCGGGGTCCGTGGGCTCGAAGCGCGTGGAGGTGAAGACGTAGAACCAGCCGCTCGAGGGCTCGTACGCCACGGCGACGTCCTTGAGCGAGCGGTCGGGAAGGGCGAGGACGGGATTGCGGAGCTCTTCCCAGGGGAGGAAGGTACCTTGCGAATCGGAGTCGCCACAGCCCAGGAGAAAAAGACCGGCGAGCGGAAGGCAGAAGGCGAGCATAAGCGATGTACCGCGGCGTCGCACGACAGAGGGCATTTCACTCCGAGACGACCCGGCGCGCAAGCGCGGCGCCACGGACTACGTTCTCGGTCGGTCGCCGGGTTCTCGTTCCCTCGCCGGCATTGCACGACCTTTCGCCGTGAGCGGGGCGTGGCATTTCCCGCTCGGAGTCGTGCGGTCGGGCTCCTTTCGAACCCGCGCTGCCTTCACCTAGCCAGGCGCCCTGCCATGACCGAACCCCCCTTTGGCTTTGCAGGATCTGCGGGCTCCTGCCACCCGCGTGTGTCCTTCCTGTCTCTACGACTCGGACGCTGGCAGTCCGTTTTTCTGTGCGGAGCACTCCTCCGAGGACGACCCGAAGCACGAAGGGGCCGTTTTGCCGGTCGTCGACTCTCCGCGGACGGGGGTCTGCGGTTACACGGGCGAGCCGCTCGACGAAGACGAGGAGCCGCTCCTCGGTCGGCGGGCACACACGGGCCGCCCGCGGCGTTGCGCCGCGGCGGGCCTTTGCGGGCTCGGCCAAGGGCGCGTCAGGGCCCCTCCTAGTTGCGATAAACGATCAGACCGTGCGTCGGGTCGTACGGGGACACGGCCACGGTGACGTGGTCGCCCGGGATCACGCGGATGTGCATCCGGCGCATGCGGCCCCCGATCCGGGCGATGTATTCCTGCCCGTTGTCGCCTTTTACACGGAAGTGCCCGCCCGCCATGACTTCGGTGACGGTTCCGCCGATTTCGATCAGGTCGTCTCTGGCCATAACAACTCGAAAAAACGGGAAATTTTTCGGATCAACGCGATAAATTACCAACCTTTCGCGCCCGAGTCGAGCGAGAGGCCTGCCCGCGATTTCGCTTCTTCGAGGGAAGGAATTCCGGCACGAGCTCCGAGCCGCCGGCACGCAAGGGCCGCTGCTGCGTTCGCAAAGCGCAACGTTTCGGCGAGCGTCCAGCCGGCGAGCACCCCGTAGGCACAGCCCGCATGGAAAACGTCGCCCGCTCCCGTCGAGTCCACGACGCGCTCGCGGAGCGCAGGCACGAAAAGAAAATGCCCTTCGGCGAGCGCGAGACTGCCGCCGGCACCGAGCGTCACGGCGGCGACCGGGGGCCCGAGCCGCGCGATCCGCCGGAGAGCCGTGCGAAGGTCTCGTGTGTCCGCGAACCGCTCGAGGAATTCCCGGGAGACGACGGCCAGGTCCGTCCGCCGCAGCAACTCCTCGGTCTTCGAGTCGGGGACGTCCAGGTCCACCATGACGAGAGTTCCGCTTTCTCTGGCCCAGGAGGCCGCCTCGAGGGCCACCTCGGAGTCGTAGCCGTCGAGCAGGAGAAGCCGGGCGGAAGAGACGGTCTCCCTCGATAGCTCGTGCACCCGGAGCCCCAGCTCGCCCGGACGGTTCCAGAGGACCGTCCTCTGTCCCGTGACCGCGTCGACCAGGATGATCGACTCCTGATTCCGCACGCCTTTGCGGACGAGGGGTATTCCGACTTCGACCCCCTCGGACCGGAGCGACTCGAGCGAGATGCGGCCCGCTTCGTCGTCTCCGAAGCTTCCGAGGTAAGCCGTCCGCAGCCCCCAGCGCCGGAGCGCCACGAGGGCCGTCGGGACCTGTCCGCCGGGCTGTCTTTCGAGGCGGAGAAGGCGGGACTTCGCGTCCGGTGGCACGGGACCCCGAACGACGCAGAGGTGGTCGAGCGTGTTCCCCCCGACTCCGAGTACGTCGAGCGTTTTCTCGGCACCTCTCACGGCTTTTCTCCGTTTCGGACCGTACCGACGACGGGCACCCGGAGGACGAGGCCTCCCGTCCACTCCACGACGACCGTCTCCTCGAAATCTCCTGCCCGAGCCTCCGGGCGCACGCGCAGGACGACCTGCGGTCCTTTCGGACCGTCTTCGAGTCGGGGCTCGAGCACGGCCCCGGAGCTGCGGACTTTCGTGACGGCGGCATCGGGCGAGGCGGAGCGAAGGGAGATCTTCCGTGGAACCTCGTCCCCGGGGCCGAGGAAACCCGCGTACACCTCCGGAGGCTCGGCGAAAACACGGGCTGCGACCTCCGCCCGCAGGGCGAGCACGACCCTTTCGTGCGTGGGGTCGCTCGAGTACACGGTCACCTTCCGTTCGAAGCGTCCTGCGGCGAAGCTCGTGTCGCACCATGCCACCACGGCACCGTTCCCTCCCGGCGGGATCGCTCGGCCGGGATGGACGAAGGCTCTACAGTCCCGCGCCGTCCGGATCTCGTAGACGACCAGAGGCATGCCGCCGGTGTTCCGGAAGGGGAACGAAGCCCCTACCCGCGCACCTCGTTCGGCTGCTCCCGCGTCGTACCGTGCCGGTCCGGCGAGAGACCACCGGGGACCTCGAGCCGGACTCGTCGTGCAAGCCGCGCAGGCGCAGAGAACGAGGGCAGCGCGGAGGAGGGGGCAGGACCGCCGCATAGAAGGTCGGGCGGGCTCAAGGAAGGAGGGCGACGATCCGTGCGGGTGCTCCCGTACCTTCCCGGATCTTCATCGGGAAAGCCAGAAAGAGCGCTCCCCGCGGAGGTAGCCGGTCCACATTGGCCACGTTCTCGAAGACGGGCTTTTCGGCTTCGGCGAACACGCGGTGCGCCGGGAAGTCGCGCGAGGGTCCCGGGTCGACGCTCGCCGTATCGACCCCGACCGCGTCGATGTCGCGCTCCCGGACGAGCCAGCGCGCGGCTTCGACCGAAAACCCCGGAAAGTGGAGGTTTTTCGTGTCGCCGGGCTCGGCGCTGCCGAGGTAGCGCGCCCGGTCGGGCCAGCGGCTTCCCCACCCACTCGAGAGAAGGACCACGGCTCCGCGGGGGATGCGGCCGTGCTGTTCCTCCCAGCCGAGGAGGTCTTCGACCCGGAGAGCGTAGTCCGGGTTCTCCTCGGCCTTTTTCCTCACGTCGACGACGACCGCCGGGCCCACGAGAAGACGGAGCGGGATCTCACCCGCTGTACGCTTGCCACGGGCGAAATGCGCCGGCGCGTCCATGTGCGTGCCGCCGTGCTCCGCGGCACAGAAGTTCTTCGCGGCGTAGTAGAAACCTCCGGCCGTCTTCCCTTCGTGGACGGTCTCGAGCCGGAAGGGAAGCGAGGTGGGCCAGTAGACCGTGTTTTCGTCGAACGGGTAGGTGAGGTCGAGGAGCTTCTCTTCGTCGAAGCCGAAAGCGGGGGGTACCGCGAGCCAGAGCCAGACGTAAAGCCAAAGTCGACGACGGATCCGAGCCCGGCGCATGCCGCTTACCTAGCCAATCCCTCCGGGAGGCGCAACGAACTCGCGGCTTGCCGGTACGCGAGGTCTCGACCATACTCGACCTTCGTGCGGCAGCACGACCTCGACGCGCTCGAATTTCCGGCTTTGCTCGAGCGCCTCTCGGGTTTCGCCCGGTCCCCGGCCGGCGTGCGCGCCTGCCGTGCCTTGCGCCCGTCGACCGAGCCGTCCGAGGTCGAGCGCAGGCTCGAAGAAACCGAAGAGTGTCTGCGGCTTCTCGAGCGGGAGGGTACGCTGCCGCCCACGGACGTGCCCGACCTCGAGAGCGTGCTCGCGCGGGCGAGCCACGGGGGTTTCGTGCTCGACGGCCGGTCGCTCGTCGACGTCCGAAAACTCCTCGAGATCACGGCACGGCTTCGCTCGTTCCTCCGGGCACGCGCGCCCCGAGACGGAGTACTCGTGCACCGGGCGGACCGGCTCCACCCGCTCCCGGAACTCCGGGAGGTCCTGGAACGGTCCCTGGACGAGGAAGGTGCCGTGCGAGACGAAGCGAGCGAGGAACTCGCGAACATCCGGTCCTCGCTCCGGAGTCTCCGGGACGAAATCACGCGGAGGCTCGAGCGTCTGGTCCACCGGGCCTCGCTCTCGGACGTGATCGCGGAGCCCTACGTCACGATACGCAACAACCGGTTCGTCGTCCCGGTTCGGCCGCACTACGCACAGAAGCTGCAGGGAATCGTGCAGGACCGTTCCGCGTCGGGCGAGACGCTTTTTCTCGAGCCCCTTTTCGCCGTCGAGCTCAACAACGCGCTGCTCATGGGCGTGCGGGAAGAAGAACGTGTCGTGCGGAAAATCCTCGCCGACCTTTCGGACCTCGTACGCTCGCGGCTCCCCGAGATCCGCGAGAGCTTCGAGGCGGCCGTGGAGTTCGACGTCCTGGTGGCCCGGGCCCGCTTCGCGGAGCGTCACCGCTGCACGCGGCCGAAGCTCGGCGCGAGCCTCTCGCTGCGAGGCGCTCGCCACCCGCTTCTCGAGGACAGCCGCCCCGTCGTACCCGTCGACCTCCTTTTGCCCGAGGGGAAACGGGCGCTCGTCCTCACGGGACCCAACACGGGCGGGAAGACGGCGGCGCTCAAGACCGCGGGTCTCGCGAGCCTCATGGCGCAGACGGGTCTCCTCGTGCCCGCCGAGCCCGGGAGCGAAGTTCCGGTGTGGCGGGGGATCTTCGTCGACATCGGCGACGAGCAGAGTCTCGAGCGAAACCTGTCCACGTTCTCGGCCCACGTCGCGAACCTGCGGGGCATTTTCGACGACCTCGAACCTCCTGCTCTCGTCCTTCTCGACGAGCCCGGCGTAGGAACCGATCCCGAGGAAGGCGCGAAGCTTGCCACGGCCCTCCTCGAGACGCTCGTCGGGAGGGGAGCGTGCGTGCTGGCCACGACGCACCACCGGGAAGTGAAGGTACGGGCGCTGGCACGCGAGGACTGGTCGGTTGCGGCGGTGGAATTCGACCCTCGTGCACTCGTGCCCCGCTACCGGCTCGTGTACGGTTCGCCGGGCGAAAGCTTCGGGCTGCTCGTGGCCGAAAAGCTCGGGCTCCCCTCCGAAGTGGTCGAGGCCGCCCGGCGTACGTCGTCGGGCAGCGAGCGGGAAGTCGACGCGGCTCGTGCCAGACTCGAGGAGTTCCGGAGGGGCTACGAGGCTCGGGCCGCCGACCTCCGGGCGCGCGAAGCCTCGCTGGCCGAACGGGAGGAGTTCCTGCGGAGGAGGGAGGCCGAGCTCGCGGACCTTCTCGGGGAACTCGAGAAGAGGAAGCGAGAGGTCCGGCAGGAGGAGCGGCATCGGCTCGCGGAGTTCCTCGGACAGCTCCGTGCCGAGGCGCGCGGCCTTCTCGAGAAGATCCGGACGGGCGAGGCCGGACGGGCCGAGCTCGAACGTTTCGTCGAGAAGAGCCGGGCCCGGATTCGGCGCGAGACGGAGCACGAGGAGGCCCGGGGTCCCCTGCCTCGTCCCCGGCTCGAGAAGGGAATGACCGTCGAGCTCCTGGACGGCGGGTTTCGCGGCGAGCTGGTGAGCGTAGCGGGGGAAAAAGCCTGGGTGCGGCGCGGAGCCATGCGAATCGAGGTGCCGCTTTCCCGCCTGCGCCCTTCGTCCGGCGAGCGGAAGGCTCCGGAGGCGCCCGTGCGGACGCCCCCGCCGGACGCTCCCACCGAGATCATGCTCGTGGGACTCCGGGCGCGGGAAGCCATCGAACGGCTCGAGACGTTTCTCGACCGGGCGGCTCTAGCCGGGCACGACTCGGTTCGCGTCGTTCACGGCGTGGGAAGCGGCGCCCTCCGCCGAGCGATCCACGCCTACCTCGAAGCCTCGCCTTACTGCGGCCGTTACCGGCCCGCCGACGCTTCCGAAGGGGGTCCGGGGGTGACCGTCGTCGAGATCGGGCCCGTCCCGCCTAGATGAACTGCTTCCACCAGGGCGCGCCGGGCTGTTCGTATTTTTGCGCCTTGGATTCCGGGGTGCTCGTGGCTGCGGCCGACGTCCGCGCGTTCGTCTTCGTCGACTTCGCGGAGCTTTTCGACGCCGCCCGCGCCTTTCGCCGGGCCGCCGTTTTCGTCGCGGTTTTCTTCGCAGCCTTCTTTCTCATCTCGTTCTTTGCCTCCTCGTGTGCGACGCGAACTAGAACCACGCCGCTCGGAATTGCGCAAGGGTCGTTCAGAGAGTTTCGTCGTAGTTCCGGACGATGATTTCCCGCACCCGTTCGTTGAGCTCGTCCCGCTGTTCGAGTCCCAGCCCTTCGGTGGGGATCGGGCGGTCGAGGACCAGCCGCACCTTGCCGCCCGGGCGGATCCGGAGCGAGTCCTTCGGCAGGAATTTTCTCGTGCCGCTCACGGTGAGCGGCAGGATCGGCAGACCCGTCCTGAGCGCGAAGACCACGCCGCCCTTCTTGAAGCGCCCGATCTTGCCGTCCGGGCTCCGCGTTCCTTCGGCGTAGAAGAGGACGCAGAAGCCTTCGCTCGCCTGTTCGGTCGCCCGCCGGTTGATCGTCTCGACGGCCTCGGCCGGATTGTCGCGGTCGATCACGATGTGGTCGCTCATGCGCAGCGCCTGCCCGAAGATGGGGACGCGGAGCAGCTCTTTTTTGGCGACGAAGCGGATTTTCATGGGAAGCGCCGCCACGGTGGCCGGGATGTCGAGGTTGCTCAGATGGTTCGAAAGGATGACGTACCGGCCCGAGAGGTCCACGTTCTCGAGCCCCCGAACTTCGATGTCCATCCCGCAGGTGCGCACGATCCAGCGGCTCCAGACCTTGAAAAAGACGTCGACGGGCCAGCCCTTGCGGGTCGCGAGGGTGAGAGCGATGCAGGGGAGGCCGAGGAGGACCGTGTAAAGGCAAACGAGGGCGTCGGCTGCGAGCCCCCAGACGAAGTTCCAACCCGCGCGCAGCCCGGGAAGGGAGAGAAAAGCCGGGAGCGCTCGGACCCCCGAGCTCGCCGGCGGATCGGGACTCCGGCTCATGACGCGCGACTCCTCACGGGCGAACCTCCGGCTCCTTCGCGTTCGGTACCATCCAAGCGACGGACATGTGCTCGGTGTTGCAAGCGTATCCGATTCTTCCGAGGACGTCGACCGCCACGACGCCCCCCTCGCCCCCCAGCCGCTCGCCGAGAAGGCGGACGACACGCCGGGAGGCTTCCTGCGGGTGGAGCCCCTCGCCGAGGTCGTGCACGAGAAGCCGCGTCAAGCCAAGACGGAGGATCGTCTCGCCGTCGCCGGTGGCGGAAGCCGCCCCGGCCGCATCGTCGGCGTAGGTTCCCGCACCCGGAACGGCGGAGTCGCCCACTCGCCCCGGGAGCTTTCCCGACTTTCCGCCCGTGGAGGTCGCGGCAGCCACGTGCCCGCGGATGTCGAGCGCCACGGCACCGACGGTTCCCGACCCCGTGGTCTTCGGTTCCGGCGCTACGAGGTCGCCCGGGGCGCAGACCGAGAGCCCGGCGCGTTCGGCGAACCGTCTCGCTGCTTCTCCCACGATGAGGACGTGCCGGCCGTCCTCGGCCAGCGCGCGCGCCAGAAGAACCGGGTTTTTCACCCCGCTCGTGGCCCCGCACGCGCCGGCGCGAAGGCTCTCCCCGTCCATGACCGAGGCGTCCGTCTCGACCGTCCCCTCGGACGTGAGCACGGAGCCGTAGCCGGCGTTGAAATGGGGGTCGTCTTCGAGGATGCGAACCGACTCCGTGACGGCGTCCAGAGCCGGCCCCCCTCGCGCGAGGACGTCCCACCCGGCCCGGACGGCCCGGACGAGAGCCGCACGGATCTCGTCGACCGCCGTGCGAGGTTTCCGTCCGGCTCCGCCGTGCACGAGGAGTACGGGCCTCCGGGGCATGCCGGGCTTTTCCTTAACCACTCGGGTCCGGTCTGTCGACGGCTCGCTTTCTCTCCCGGGGTGCGGTATAGCGGGCGTCGCGGAAGACTCTTCGTGACACGGCGTGTCGCTCGTTCGGTTTCGGTGGCGACGGTCTGCCAGTTCGGGGGAGGGAGGGCTCCGGTTCGCCGGCCATGGCAAGGCATTTGCTCTCGTGGGCGCCGGGAATGAACTTCACGGTCCGGCCCCAGGGTTTCGAAGCCGAAAGCGGCGCGCAGATCGCGAGGCGGGTGCCGCAGGCTCTTGCGGCTTTCGTCGCCGTCATGGGTGCCGCGTGGTTTTTCGAGCACCGGGGGCATCCCGGGCGCGACCTCGCGTTTGCAGTGCTCTACTTCGCCGAATCGGCGAGCCTGGCCCTGGCCGCACTGCTCCTTCGCTTCGAGCGGTTTCGGCCGTACGCCGCAGGAATCACGAGCGTGGCGGCTTGCCTCGTCGCCGTCTTCATGGGGGCATACCACGTCTGGACGGACGGCGAGGCCGACACGCTCGCTCTGGGTCTTTCGTTTCTCGCGGTCGCGTGCAGTGCCTTTCTGCCCTGGGGAGTTCGCGGGCAGCTTCCCCTGGCCGCGACGACCTTGGGGGTCTACGTCGGCGCCATCGCGCTCCGGCCGAGCATCACGGCCGACGTGTCCGCCGAGATCAGCTTTCTCGGGCTCGGTTGCATCGGTGCGCTTTCGGTGGGGGCCGCCTACCTTTTCGACCGTTACAGGCTCGACCTTTTCCGGAGGACGCGAGAACTCGAAGAAGCGAACCGCGCCTTGCGGGAAGCGAACGAAGCGAAAAATCGCCTGCTCGCGGCCGTTTCGCACGAGCTCCGGACTCCGCTCAGCGCGATTCTCGGGTACGCGGACCTTCTGCTCGACGGGACGATCGAGGAGGTCGGAGAAGGCACGAGAATGGCGGTCGACAGAATCGCGCGGAACGCGAGGCAGCTTCTCGGTGTCATCACCGATCTCGTCGACCTTTCCCGGGCCGAAGGCGGGCAGCTCGAGATCTCCACCGATACCGTCCCTCTCGACGTGGTCTTCGAGGACATGCGCGGGCTCGCCGAGCCCCTCTTTCGCGAAAGGCCCATTCGGTTCGAATGCCCCGACCCCGGTCCCCTGACCGTTCGGGCGGACCCCCAGCGGCTCAGACAGGTGCTGACCAACCTCCTGACGAACGCCTCGAAGTACACCGCCGAAGGCGAGGTCCTTCTCGAGGCCGTGCCGCAGCCGAACGGCACGGTCGCCGTGCGCGTTCGGGACACGGGGACGGGTATACCCCCCGAGGACCTGCCGTTGATTTTCCGGCCGTTTCGGCGGTCGAAAATCCACGAGCAGATCTCCGGCGCCGGTCTCGGCCTCGCTCTCGCGCGCGAGCTCGTCGAGCGAATGGGTGGGCGCATCGAGGTGGAGAGCACCCTCGGAAAAGGCACGACCTTCACGGTGCACCTGCCGTCGGGCGGTTGAGGGGTGCTCGGGGCGGCGACTTCGGCCGAGGGGAACTTCTGTCCCGCAGAGGAGCGGGTATCTCGCGTGGCACTTCGTGGTGCCGCACTTCGCGAACCGGCCGATCGAGAAAACGAGGGGGTAGCTTCGGCGTCCCTCCGACGAACGAGGGGCAAGTCAACCGCGGCGCCGCCTCGCGTCGAGGAGCGCGGGCAGGACGACGAGGTTGGCGAGGAGAGTGAGCGCCATCCCCAGGGTCAGCACCTTGCCGAGACTTTCCACACCCCGGTGGTGGGAGAGAGCGAGGCTTCCGAAGCTCGCGAGTGTCGTGAGCGCGCTGTAGAACACCCCGCGCGCCGTCGAGCTTCGGAGCAGGGCTCCGGCCGAGTCGAGGCCGAGACGGCTTCGGTGGACGAGATGGATGCCGCTGTCCACGCCGACACCCAGAAGGAGCGGCAGGACGACGACGTTGGCGAAGTTGAACTTCCAGCCGAGGAGCACCATCGCCGCGCAGGTCCCCGCCATGGCGAGCGCGAGCGGCGCGAGGACGAGCAGCACGTCGGAGAGGCGCCGGAAAAGGAGCCAGAGAAGAAGCGTGATCGCCACGGCCGCCGTGAGGAGCGCCTGCCGGAGCGAGCGGACGGTGGCTCGGCCGAACTCGTAGATGTTCACCCCCATGCCCGTGACGTTCGGGGCGATCGCTGCCACCTCGCGGGCGAAGCCACCGAGAGATTCCGTGTCGTGGATCGGTGTCCGGGGAAACACCTGGAGTCTCGCTCTGCCGTCGGGAGCGAGCATGCGGGAGCGAATCTCCGGCGGGAGGTTTTCGAGCCGCACCTCCTCGGGGTCGAGTGCCCGCCGCAGACGACGGACGAGGTCCGGAAGCGGTCCGAGGAGCGTTTTCTCGAGCGCCGCCAGGACCCGTTGCGGCTCCTGCCCTTTTTCGATCCGCTCGAGGAAGCGACCCAGCTCCTGCCGCAGGAGCTTCACGCTCCTGGCCAGTTCCGTGTCGCGTTCCTCGAGCCACCGGGCCGAGAGGAAATCCCGGAGTTCGCGCAGGGCGCGGATCTGTTCTTCCGGGGGAAGGCTCGAGTCGGTTCCTTCTTCCGGCTCGGGGAAGTCGAGGAGAACGGCGACGTCGGCGAGGATCGCGCGTTTTTCCTCCTGGTTCTGCGGGACGTAACTGCGGGCCGTCACGACGCGTCCCACGCCGGGCAAGCGCCGGAGCCGTTCGGCCAGACGCTCGGCCTCTTCGAGGGAAGGAGCCACGACGTCCACGTACCAGGGGGAATGGTCTGCGTCCGCGAGGAGATCGGCGAAGGCCCGGGCGGATTCGGTGTCGGGGTCGCGCATGGCGAGGATGTCGGAGTCGAAACGCACGCGAGGCGCGAGCACGAGAGCCGCAAGTGCGAAGAGCAGCGTCCCGAGGAGAACCGGGCGAGGAGTTCGGGCGAGATTCGGGAAGGAGAAACGCAAGGAAACGGCGGGGAGACCGTCGCGGGGCACGTGGAGGTAGGAAGCCAGGAGCGCAGGGAGGAGGGAAAGCGTGAGGAGGAGCCCGACGAGCACGCCGACGCCGGAGATGAGACCGAGCTGCGCCACACCGCGGTAGGGAGTCGGAAGGAATGCCCAGAAACCCAGCGCCGTCGTGAGGGCACAGAGAACGAGCGAGGAGCCGACTTCGCGGCTCGCTCCGAACGATGCCTCTTCGTGCGTCTTTTCCGACTGCCGGAGGTCGAGATACCGGAGCGAGAAGTGGATCCCGAAATCCACGGCGAGTCCGACGAACAGCACGGCAAAACAGACGGAAAGGACGTTGAGATAGCCCACCGCCCAGGCGGCGAAGGCTCCGGTCCAGACGAGCCCGGCTCCGAGCACGAGAAGAACGGCCAGCACGACGCGCACCGAACGCAGGGCCGCGTAGAGGAGGACGGCGACGAAGGCGGCCGAGAAGAGACCCGCGAGCCCCACGTCTCGCGCGAGCCCGAGCATCTCCTCGTGGTTGAGTGCGGGGTTGCCGGTGATACGGACGTTCGCCGAATGTTTCTCGGCGAGACGGAGCTTCCGTGCCGCCGCGCGGATCGCGGCCAGGGGACGGGCCGCCGGGAGGAGACTCTCGAAGTCGAGCACCGGCTCCACGACGACCACCTGACGCGTCCTCGGGTCGATGGCCGAGCCCTCGAGCAGGAGATCCTCCCAGGAAAACGACACGGGAAATTCGTCGTAGACGGAAACGACGGCGCTCGAGAGCCGGTCGAGGAGCCGTGCCCACTCGGACGGGTCCCGCTGGTCGTGGCGAATCTCCTCGAGCCCGAGCTCGACGAGCCGGGCGAGGTTCGCCACGCTGGGATCGCGCAAGAGCTCGGCCACGATGGGCTGCACCATGGCGAGCCGGTCGGCGAACTCTTCCAGCTCTTCGACGTCCAGGTAGAGAAGCGCGTTCCGCTCGAAAAAGGGGCCTGCGCCCGGGACGAAGACGTCGGAGAAGAGGTCCGGATGCTTCCGGAGTTCGTCCGCGAGTTCGCTCGCCGCCTGCCGTGCGCGTACGCCGCTCGGCGCGTCGACCACGACGAGGAGCGCGTTGTCGAGGATCGGAAAGGCGGCCGCGAACTCGCGGTACGTTTTCCGGAAGGGCAGGTTCTCGTCGACGAGCTTCGTGTGGTCCATGTCGAGTCGCAGCGTCCGTGCGGCGAAGAGGCCGAAGACCACGGTGAGAACCGCCGTCGCGAGGACCACCGCCCGTGGGGCGGCGAGGACGAGCCGCGTCGAAGACGAGAGGATCTTCCCGACTGCGCGGTCGAGCGCGTCCTTCCCGCTGCCCGGCATGGCCTTGCCGTCACCGGATCCGGAGCGTCCGCAGGCGGTTCACGGCCCCCGCGATCTCGAACCTTCTCGGACGCGCGCGGTCTCCGAAGCCTCGCTGCGTCACGCTCTCGAGACCTTCGTCTTCGATCCGCCGGTCGACGAGGTCGAGAAGCTCGGCGAGGGTTTTTTTCCCGTCGCAGAGCCCGCGGGAGAAAAGGAGGAGGACGTCCCCGATGGCCCGGCACTGGGCTGGGTCGACGAGCTGGGCGAGGAGCGAGACGTCGATTTCCTCGGTGCCGAACTCGATGCTGCGTGTCTTCACGCTCCGGACCCTTTCTTCGCGCCGTCCGCGGCTCGGGTCGAAGCTTCGAGGATCCGGGACGCGCGGCGGCGGGGAGGGCCAGGGACCGGGCGGATGCGGTGCCGCTTCGCCGAGGGGGAGTTCCCGGGCGACCTGACGCGCCTTTTCCGTCACGTCGAGCGGACGGTAGTCCTGCATCTGGATCACCGTGTCGGCCACGTCGAGGTAGTCGCCCGCGCCGCCCACGACGAGCACCGAGGAAACACCGAGCTCCCGGGCGAGCTGTCGCACGCGGTCGATGTAGGGCGTGATGGGCTCGGCCGAGGGTGGAACGAGCCGTCTCATCCTCGCGTCCCGGATCATGAAATTCGTGGCGGCCGTGTCCTCGTCGACGAGAAGGCAGGTCGCCCCGACCTCGAGCGCCTCGAGGATCGCCGCGGCCTGCGACGTCGAGCCCGACGCGTCGTCCGTCTCGAAGCGGTCGGTCGGCCGGCCGAGGGGCAGGCGCGAGATGAAGGCACGCAGGTCCACGCCGCGCACCGAGCGGCCGTCTTCGGCGCGCACGACGACGGCTCCCGGTACGGTCACGCAGAACTCCCGGCCGTCGCCGGGTACGTGGTCGTAGACACCGGAGGCGAGGGCGGCAAGGAGCGTCGACTTTCCGTGGTAGCCGCCGCCCACGATCAACGTGACGCCCCGCGGAATGCCGAGGCCGCGGAGCCTTCCCGCGTGCGGCGCTTCGAGCTCGACGGCGAGGCTCGGGGACACTTCGAGGGGAAGTGCACCTTCCATTGGACGGTCGTCGGCGCCGCTTTTTCTCGGAAGGATGGCGCCCTCGGCGAGAAAGGCGACGAGGCCTTTCGCATCGAGCTCGGCCCGGAGAGCCGTCTGGTCCTCGACGGCGGCCACGTGGCGCGCGAGCGCCCCGGCATCGTACGTTCGGGGCAGGAGTGCGCGGTCGAGGGCGCGGGGGAGCTTTTCGGTGAGAAGGCGCGCCGCCTCGCGTCCCAGGATCCGGCGTCCCGCGGCCGGAAGTCCGGCGAGAAGACGCAGCGTGGCGCGACCTCCCGGCTCGAGACGTACGGCGGTTCGTTCGAGCACTTCCTGCCCTACCGGGCAGATCTCGAGGAGTCCGCTCTTTCCGCTGCCGGCCCTTCCCGCCTCCTCGCGCAGCGAGCGCAGGAGGCGCCGGTGAAAAAAGTCCGCCGCAGCCCTCCGGGCGTCGCGTCCCGAGAGCGCCGAGCTCGGGAGGCGGAGCAGTTCCGGAGGGACCTCGACCCTGACCCTGCTCGGGGACGCGAAAGGGTCGCCCTGGACGTGATCGAGGACGATCCGGTAGGACCCCACGGGGAACGGCCGGCCCCGGAGGTCCCGGTAGGCCGGGTACGGACGGCCGTCGAGGCGCTCGAGCTCGCGGGCGAGGTCTGCCATCGCGCCCGGATTTACGGGTTTCGGCTGCGCGAGGGAAGGGGGGATGATCCACGTGGCGGGAGATGTTCGGCGTTCCTCGGAGAGCGGCCCGGCACGGGGGAAATCCCGGACAGAGGCGAGGTTCCGAGCCCCCGAAACGCCACGCGACCGCAGGTTTCGTCGCGGAGCGCGCCCTCCCGTGGTACCCTGACTGTCGTGAAGCCACGGAAAATCGTGTTCCGGAAGACGACGCTGCGGGAGATCGACGACCGGTTCGACCGGGAGTTCTGGGCACGCGCGTCGCCTGGCGAGAAGTGGCGGCGTGCGTGCGAACTCAGCGAGGAGATCTGGCGGCTCAAGGGCTGGAAGCCGGATGAACGAGGACTTTCGCGATCTTTTACGCGCCTTTTCCGACGCTGAGGTTCGGTTCCTCGTCGTCGGTGCTTATGCGGTATCGATCCACTCCGAGCCCCGGGCGACGGGGGATCTCGACCTCTGGGTGGAGCCGACGCGGGAAAACGCCCGGAAAGTCCTTCTGGCATTGCGGGAGTTCGGCGTACCGCTTCACGACATTTCCGAAGAGGACCTCACGCGGGACGATCTGGTTTTCCAGATCGGTCTGCCGCCCCGGCGTGTCGACCTGCTTACGGGCATCACCGGTGTCGCGTTCGAGGAAGCCTGGCCGAACCCCTGGAGGTCGAAGACGGTGGTCTCCGCTTGCCTGTCATCGGCCGGGAGGAACTCGTTCGGAACAAGCGCGCCCTCGGCCGGCCGAAAGATCTTCTCGATCTCGAGCTTCTCGAAAAACACCGGCCCTGATGCCGGGTGACGCTGGACGGAGCGATTCTTCCACGCACTTCGTCTGGCAGGCGCCGAGGAGTTTTCGGGGGGAGCGGACTTTCGCCTCCGCGTGCTTTCCCCCGCGCTCCCGCAGGTCTCTGCCCGCCGGCGTTTTGACACGCTCCCGACCGGACAGTAATCGTGGGAAGCGATGATCGAGAAGCTCGAAACCGTCGAGCCCGGGATGCGGCTCGTCTTCGGCGGCGACCGGGTGGTCCGCGTGCCCGAGGAGGTCGCGCGGGCTTTCCGCCCGGGCGATGCCCTTGCCGTCGTCGACGGCGAGATTCTCCACATCCCGGCTCGGGAGCGCGAGGTGGCGCGTCGTGCCGTGGACCGCGCCGTCGAGGCGTTCCGGCGGATGGGTTCGGTCACGGACGAGGCGATTTCGAACTTCTACGACGCCTTTGCACGCCGTCTCGAGGACGACGCCGTGTGGGAGGGGGTGAGCCGCGCGAACCGGGAAGACGTGGAAGAAGCCCGCTCGCGCGGCCGGTCGGTCACACGGCTCGTGGCGGACGAGAAGCTCAGGCGCGGCATGATCCAAGGGCTGCGAGGATGGATCGAAGCTCCCTCGCGTCGTGGCCAGCTCTTCGAGCGCGTGGAGCACCCGGGCTGGAGCGTCGAGCTCCTCGGGGCGGAGCTCGGTGTCGTGGGATTCGTCTTCGAGGGAAGGCCCAACGTCGTGGCCGACGCGACCGGGGTTCTGCGCGGGGGTAACACGGTCGTCTTCCGCATCGGTCGCGATGCCCTGCGGACGGCTCGCGCCCTTCTCGAGCACGCCGTCGAGCCCGCGCGGGAAGAAGCGAGGCTCCCGGAAGGCGCGGTTTCGCTCGTCGACAGCACGGAGCACGCCTCGGCCTGGGCGCTTTTTTCCGACGCGAGGCTCGGGCTCGCCGTGGCCCGCGGTTCGGGGAAGGCCGTCGCCATCCTGGGAGCGCTCGCGCGGCAAGCCGGAGTGCCGGTGAGCCTCCACGGGACGGGCGGGGCGTGGCTCGTCGCGGCGGAAAGCGCCCCGAAAGACGCCTTTGCGTCGGCGGTTCTGCACTCGCTCGACCGCAAGGTGTGCAACACGCTCAACGTCTGCTGCGTCGTGAGGTCGCGAGCGCGAGAGCTCGTCCCCGTCTTCCTCGAAAGCCTGCGCGAGGCCGGAGCGCGGAGAGGGCAGGAGTTCAAGCTTCACGTCGCGCCCGGTGCGCGAAGCTACGTGCCACGGGAGCTTTTCGGGCGCAGGATCCGCGTTCGGAGGGCCGAGGGCGACGTCGAAGAGCCGCAGGCGGAAGTGCTTCCCCGGGAGGAGCTCGGGCGCGAGTGGGAGTGGGAGGAAACGCCGGAAGTCACGCTCGAGGTCGTGGAGTCGGTCGACGAGGCAGTGGAACTCTTCAACCAGTGGAGCCCGCAGTTCATCGCCAGCCTGGTCGGCACGGACGAAGCCGAGCACGAGCGCTTTTACCGCTCGGTGAACGCACCGTTCGTGGGAAACGGTTTCACGCGGTGGGTGGACGGGCAGTACGCGCTCGGCCGGCCCGAACTGGGGCTTTCGAACTGGCAGGCGGGCCGGCTCCTGGGGCGCGGTGCGATTCTCAGCGGCGACGGCGTCTTCACGATCCGAGCCCGGGCGCGTCAGGTGGACTTCGACGTGCGGCGCTAGAATGGAAGAGGCGGGGCCCAACGCCGAGCAGATCCGATACTGGAACGAGATCGCCGGGCCCAAGTGGGTCCGGCTCGAGCGCGAAATCGAGCCGCAGATCCGCCCGCTCGGCCTCGCCACGATGGACCGAGCCGGTGTCTCGCGCGGCGAGACGGTGCTCGACGTGGGTTGTGGCTGCGGCGACACGACCCTCGAGCTCGCGCGCCGCGTGGGTCCCGAAGGGCGTGTCGTGGGGATCGACGTCTCGCGGGTCATGCTCGAACGAGCGCGGGAGAGGCTCCGGGAAGCGGGTCTCGGGAACGTGAGTTTCGAGCTTCTGGACGCTCAGACCGGGGAACTTCCCGAGGCGTCTTTCGACCTCGTCTACTCCCGGTTCGGCGTCATGTTCTTCGAGAACCCGCGCGTCGCCTTCGCGCGCCTGGGCGCTTCTCTCCGGCCCGGGGGGCGCCTCGCTTTCGTCTGCTGGCAGCCCCTCGAACGCAACCCCTGGGCCCTCGTGCCGCTCGAGGCCGCGGCGCGCTACCTCGAGCTCCCGCCGCCACCGGCGCCGGGTACTCCGGGCCCGTTCGGCCTCGCTTCGGCGGCGTTTTTGCGGGAGGTGCTCGCGGACGCGGGTTTCGCCGACGTCCGTCTCGAAGAACACTGCGAGACACTCACGCTCGGCGGCGGTGTCGACTTCGAGCGTGCCGTGGAGCTCGCTCTCGAGATGGGCCCGACCGGGGCAGCGTTGCGCGCGGCGCCTGCGGAGCTTCGCGAGCCCGTCGCCCGGGAGGTGCGGCGTGCCCTCGAGCCCTTCAGGACCCCGCGCGGCGTTCGCCTTCCTTCGGCGGCATGGATCGTTCTTGCACGGGATTTTCGTCGGGAACGCGCTCGACGCACTCCCGAAAAAGCCGGTGCCAGTTCGTGACCGTGCCGAACTGCTTCACGTAAGCGTCGAGACCGACGAGGGCCCGCGTGAGGAAGACGCGGTGCCCCGGTGCCTTGAAGAGCCGGTGCTCGACGCCGATCTGAGCGATTTCCATCGCCTTCTCCACCGACTTGAAATCCCGGGGATCGTACTCCCGGTCTTCGAGCACGGGCTCGAAAAGGATGTACATGATGCGGACGAGTGGCTTCGGGTCCTGTCCCGGGTCGAGAAAACCGAGGGTGACGAAGCACTCGGCCATCGTCGCCTCGTCCCGGGCGAGGATGGCTTTGGCCAGCCGGTGGTAAGCCTTGCGGATGGGTTCGGGGAAGATGCGGATCGAGCCGAAGTCCAGGATGGCGAGTTTCGGGTGGTACGTCACGAGGTAGTTGCCGGGATGCGGGTCCGTGTGGAGGGTTCCGTACTCGAAGATCTGCCGCCAGAGAACGCGGAAGTACTTGATCGCGACCCAGTCCTTGAGGCTTTGCTCGACGCCGGGGGCGAGGATGTCGGTGAAGGGATAGCCCTCGATGTAACTCATCGTGAGGACCCGCCGGGAACAGAAGTCGGGATAGACTTCGGGGATGAGCACTTCCGGATCGTCGCGGAACATCTTCTGGAAGAGCGCGATGTTCTTCGCCTCGTTCACGTAATCGAGCTCTTCGTGGAGCCGCTCCTCGAGCTCGCGGTAGACGTCGGAAGGGTCGATGTCCTGCCGCATGATCTCGCGGCCGATGAGCGCCAAGGTGTGAAGAAGGGCGCGGATGTTTTCGAGGTCCTGTTGCACGGTTTCTTCGACGCCCGGGTACTGCACCTTGACGACGACTTCCTCTCCGGTCCCGAGGCGCGCCTTGTGGACCTGCCCGAGCGAGGCCGCCGCGAACGCTTCGCGCTCGAAAGAGCCGTAAAGCTCCTCGGGGTAGGCCCCGAGCTCGCGGCGGATCTGTTTCCGGATCGTCTCGTAAGGCATGGGAGGCACGCGCGACTGGACGACGGAGAGGATGTCGAGCACTTCGGGCGGGAAGATGTCGTCCCGCATGGAGAGCATCTGCACGAGCTTCGTGAAGGCACCTCGGAGCTCTTTCGAGCTCTCGACGATCCGCACGGCGTTGCGGATGTGCGTGTCGAGAAGCTCGCGCTCGTGCCGTTCCCTCGACTGGAACGGGCGCTTCAGGGCTTGCCAGATGTAGCTCGTGCCCACCGAGGTCGTGAGCGAGCCGAGCTTGAGCGCGCGTCGTGCCCGACCCCGCGTGATGTCGGGCGTCTTTTCGGCCGGGCGCTTCGGCATGGCGGCGAGTGTGGCCGCTCGAGCAAGGCGAGGCAAGCCGGCGAACGGGCCCCGCGTGCTTCGGGCTCGCCCGGGGCCGTCGCGCCGCCTCCGAGCCCGGCGAGCCGTTCCCGGGGACCCCTCGACGGTCAGCTCCGGCGGAGCGCCTCCGCAAGCTTGTCGACGGCTTCTTCGAACTCGTCGTCCGTAAGAACGAGAGGAGGAGCGAGCCGCACCACCGTATCTCGGTGGAGGGTCCAGCCGACCAGCACCCCCAGTTCTCGACACGTTTCGACGAAACGACGAACGAGCCGTTCGTCCGCGAACTCGAGGCCCAGGAGGCAACCGAGTCCCCGGACCTCCCGGAGTTTTTCGCCTTCGAGGGGGCGGAGCGCCGAAAAAAACCGCCGACCGAGTTCCTCGGAACGCGCGAGGAGGTTTTCGCGGTCGAGAAAATCCCAGGCCGCGAGGGCGGCCGCGCAGGAAAGGGGGTGACCGCCGAAGGTCGTCACGTGCGCGAGGGGAGGGTCGTGGGAGAGGGTTCGCATCGGTTCGGGGCGCCCTACGAAGGCTCCGAGGGGAAGACCTCCGCCGAGCGCCTTGGCGAGGACGAGAAGATCGGGCTCGACGCCCCAGTGCTCGCAAGCGAAGAGCCGTCCGGTCCGCCCGAAGCCCGTGACGACTTCGTCGACGACGAGAAGCGCTCCGGTCTCCCGGCAGCGTCTCGAGAGGCGGGAGACGAACTCGGGGCGCGGGATTCGGACGCCCGCTTCGGCCTGCACGAGTTCGAGGACCACGGCGGCGACGTCCTCGTCGATGGACTCGAGCGCCTCGGTGTCGTCGAAGGGGAGAAACCGCACTTCGGGGAGGAGCGGTTCGAAGGGCTTCCGGTAGAGGGGGTTGCCGCCGACCGAGAGCGATCCGAGCGTATCCCCGTGGAAGCTCCCCTCGAAAGCCACGAAGGTCTTCCGTCCGGTGTACTTCCGCGCCGTCTTGAGTGCCCCTTCGATCGCTTCCGTGCCGCTGTTCGCGAAATAGGTGACCGAAAGTTCGCCGGGCGCTCGTCGGGCGAGCCTGCGGGCGAGCTCGACCTGCGGCTCGAGCACCATCTCGCCGTAGACCATGACGTGGAGGTAGCGCTTCGCCTGCCGCTCGACGGCAGCGACCACTTCCGGGTTCGTGTGTCCCACGTTGGCGACGCCGATCCCGGAAAGAAGGTCGAGGTAGCAGTTCCCGCTTTCGTCCCACACTCTCGAGCCCTCGGCCCGGGCGACGACGAGGCCCATGGGCGAGTCGCTCGTCTGGCAGACGTAGCGGAGAAAATCTTCCCGGAGGCGGCTCATGGCAGGGCACGCGGGGTCACCCTCGTCCCGCGATCCGACTTTTCTCCGTCCCGCGGCGCGAACCATTCTCTCACCCTCGGGATCCCGCCGGGCTTCCAGTCGAGGCCGGGACGTTGCATTTCCCCGAGGGGCACGACTCTGGGAAGGCGGGCTTTCCGGAAAACATCGGCGACGGCCGGGAAGTCGTCGGGGGCGGCCGCCACACCTACGGCTTCGAGGCGGGAGTGCGCGCGGCGCATCGGCTCCTCGAGCTCCTCCGTGCCCTGCACGGTCTGGAGCCGGAGCGTTCGGTGGAGGCAGGTAGGCGCGAAATTCGGTCCTTTTTCGAGAAGAAGGGTCCACGAGAGGTCTTCTCCCCCGAGGAGCCGTTTCTCCTCGCCCCGGATTTCTCTCCACTCGGCCTCCTGCCGGAAACGGACGATCCGGCTTTCCTCTTCGAGGGAGAGGCGCTTCGGCGGAAGTCGCTTTCGGGCGAGCTCGAACTCTTCCCCGAGTTCCTCCGCGAGGCGCACGAGGTCGCCGAAAGCGGCGCCTTCGAAGAACACCACCTGCGGCGAGAGGCAGCCGAGCTGATCCCACACGACGGTGTCTTCGACGAGAGCCCGGAAAGCTCGTCCCCGGAGCAGAGGATCCTGCCAGCTCGGTCTCGCCACGTACGCGAAGCTGAGCCGGCTCCCGCGCACGACAAGGGTGCCGGAGTAGCGCTTCGCCAGGTCTTCCATCGCTTCGTCGCTGCCCGCGGCGTCGACGGCGTCGACGAGCGCGAACAGCTCTTTTTCCGGCTCCGGACTTCCTCCTTTCCAGTAGCGGACTTCCACGCACGCCGCGAGGTCGGGGTCGAGGGTGGCGAGGCTTTCGAGGAAAAGCCGCGGAAAGGCCAGGTCGCCGCTCCCGGGCTTCAAAAGTGCCGCGACCCCCGTGGCGAGCGAAAGGCAGACGGGGGCGGCCGCGAGTCCCGGCAGGTTCCCGGGAAGGATGTGGAGGACGAGACGAGGTGGGAGCTCGGGCGGGCGGGAAAGGAACTCGAGTCCTCCGAGCTCCTCGACGACGAGCCTTTCGAGGGCGGGCGCGCGCAAAGGTGCGAGCACGGTCGGAAGGGCGTAACGGACCATCTCGGGAGAGAAGCCGCTTGCACGACTCACTTCGGCCTCGGCCCGCCGGAGCCAGGCGGAGTCCGCCTCGAGCCACGCCCCCACGGTTCGGTCGAGCGCGGAGAAAATCTCCGCGGGCGTTCGCTCCCGAAGCGCCAGGCGGGCAGAGAGCAGGCGTTCGACCGCCGACCGGACCGTGGAGGGGGTGAAGAGGTCCACGCTCTCTGCATAACCCCCGCCTCGCACTCCGGCAAATCCCCGCCGCGGCGGAGGGCGCGAAGAGTCCGAGGAGCGCTGCTCGGATCCACGGCAGCCGCTCGCCCCCGCCGAATTTCGGCCCGGCCACTTTCTCAGCGTCCGGATTTCGGCTAAACCGGGGCGCCATGCAGCCCAGGGCGCTTTTTTCGTCGGACATTCCTTCCCTGCCCCTGCTTTTTCGGGGCAAGGTGCGCGACGTTTACGACCTGGGAGACCGGCTGCTCATCGTGGCGACCGACCGGATTTCCGCCTTCGACGTCGTTCTCCCGACTCCCATTCCGGAAAAAGGACGGATTCTCACGCAGCTTTCGAACTTCTGGTTCGCGAGGACGTCGTCGATCCTCCCGAACCATCTCCTCGACGAGCCGCTCGAGAGGGTCGTTCCGGACCCCGAGGCGCGCGCCCAGCTCGAGGGCAGGGCGGTCGTCGTGCGGAAGGCGAGACCGCTGAAGGTCGAAGCGATCGTTCGCGGCTACCTCTCGGGTTCGGGTTGGAAGGACTACCAGAGGACGGGCGAGGTCTGCGGGATTCGTCTCCCGAAAGGGCTCAGGGAAAGCGAGAGGCTCCCGGAACCCATCTTCACGCCTTCGACCAAAGCTCCGCAGGGCCAGCACGACGAGAACATCTCGTTCGACGAGGCGGCGGCAATCCTCGGGCGGGAGCTCGCCGAGCAGGTGCGGAGGCGGAGCCTCGAGATTTACGCCGCGGCGGCACGCTGGGCGGAGTCGCGCGGGCTCATCATCGCGGACACGAAGTTCGAGTTCGGGCTCGTGGACGGCGAGCTCGTGCTGATCGACGAGCTCCTCACGCCGGACTCCTCCCGTTTCTGGGCCAAGGACACCTACGAGCCCGGACGTCCGCAGCCGAGCTTCGACAAGCAGTTCGTTCGGGACTATCTGGATTCGATCGGCTGGGACCACAAGCCTCCCGCCCCGGAACTTCCCCCGGACATCGTCCAGCAGACGGCCGCGAAGTACCGGGAGGCGCTCGAGCGGCTCACGCGCGGGGCAGCGTGACCGGGCACGTGCCGGGCACGCTTCTTTCCGCGCGGCATTCGAGTTCGGGACGCTTGCATCGCCCGGAACCGACGTTGTAGCCCTGCCGTTCATGGGCCTACGGCCGGGCACCTGGCTCCTCGGGCTTTTCCTTCTTTCGAAGCCCCTCGAAGTTCCGTCCCCCCTTCCCCGACTCCTTCCTCCTCCGCCGGGACTCGACGGAAAGGAGGTGGCCGAGCGTGCCGAAGAAGTTCTCCGGGGCGATACGATCTACCTCGAAGCCACGATGACGATCGTCTCGCCCAGGCTTCCCGCCCCGCGTGTCGTGGTCTTCCGGGCATGGGACGACCGCGAGAAAAAGCGAACCTTCATCCGGATTCTCGCCCCCGCCAAGGACGCCGGCACGGCGTTTTTGAAGCTGCACCCGAACCTCTGGATGTACGTCCCGCGGGTCGAGCGCACGGTGCGGATCCCGCCGTCGATGATGCTGCAGCCCTGGATGGGCAGCGACTTCACGAACGACGACCTCGTGCGCGAATCGAGCCAGCTCGAGGACTACTCCCACCGCCTTCTCGGGATCGATCCGGGCCCCGAGGGCTTCACGGACCTCCGGGCGTACGTCGTGGAGTACGTTCCTCGCCCCGGAGCTCCCGTCGTCTGGGGACGGATCGTGACCTGGATCGAGACCGAGCATTTCACGCCGATTCGCTCGGACTTCTACGACGAGAAAGGCGAGCGGCTCCGGATCCTGCGCTACTCCGACATCCGCGAGGTCGAGGGAAGGCGGTTTCCCTTCCGGTGGACCGTCTTGCCGCTCGACAAGCCCGGGCACAGGACGGAAATCCAGGTACAGGCGGTGCGCTTCGACGAGACATTCGACGAGACGATCTTCACGACCCGCCACCTGCGGGAGAGGCTCTGAGTGGGGCTCGCGCTCCGGCTCGCCTGGCGCAACGTGGGGAGAGTGCCCCGGAGGACGGCACTCACGGTCGCGGCGACGGCCTTTGCCGTTCTCCTGATCGTCTTTTTCGTGGCCATGGCCGCCGGTGTCCACGAGAAGATGATCGAAGACGCCGTACGGGTGGGCTCGGGCCACGTGACGATCGTGGGAGAGGGCTACCTCGAGAACCGCACGCTCGAGCAGTTCCTGGTGTTCGACGGTCAGCTCCGGAGGGTTCTCGAGGAGAGTCCCGGCGTCCTCGGTTACGCCCCGCGTCTTCTCGGTTTCGGCCTTCTCTCGAAGGGCTCCTCGACCAAAGGGGCGGCGGTCGTGGGTGTCGATCCCGTGCTCGAGGGAAACGTCTCCACGCTTTCCAGGAGGGTTCGGCACGGCCGTTTCCTCGGGGCGTCGGGCGAGAGGCGGGAGATCGTCCTCGCCGAGCGGCTCGCTCGGGAGTTGGGAGCGGGCGTGGGGGACGAGGTGCTGCTTTTTTCGGTCGCCTACTCGCTCGAGATGGCGTACGAGCTTTTCCGCGTCGTCGGGATCCTCCGGCTGCCCGAACCCGAGGCCGACCGCTCGACGGCGTTCGTGCGCCTCGCGGATGCGCAGGAGTTTTTCGTCTACGGCGACCGGGTGAACGAAGTGGCGATCCTGACCCGAGACGCGGAAAGCGCGCCCCGGGTGGCTTCTTCTCTCCGGGAAGCGCTGCGTGGCCGAGCCGTGGAAGTCCACACGTGGAACGAGGTGATGCCCGAGGTGGAGCAGTTCGTGCTCCTCGACGACATCGGCATGTACATGCTGCTCGTCATTCTGGTCGTCGTGGTTGCGTTCGGCATCCTCGACACCGTCCTCATGGCGGTCCTGGAAAGGCGGCGGGAATTCGGGATTCTGCTCGCGGTGGGGCTTTTGCCGCGGAGGCTTTTCGCCCTCGTGTTTTTCGAATCGCTCGTGCTCGGGGGCTTGGGCCTCGCCGTCGGCCTCGCCGCAGGGATCGCACTCGTTCTTTACTTCGTCGCCCATCCCGTCGCGCTCGGGGGAGCGGCGGCAGGTGCGGTCGAGCTCTGGGGCTTCGAGCCCGTTCTCGTCTGGAAGCTCAAGCCGTGGAACCCGCTCGGTTCCGCACTCACGGTTTTCGCGGTCGCCACGCTGGCGGCTCTTTACCCCGCCTGGCGTGCGGCCCGCTCGGAACCCGTGGAAGCGCTCAGGGAGCCCTGAGGTGATGTTCCTGCGGCTCGCCTGGCGGAACGTGTGGCGGAACCGCGCCCGCGCCGGCATCGTTTTCGCTGCCGTGGCGGTGGGCATGGCGGGGGTCGTCCTTTCCATGGCACTCAACAACGGTCTCGTCTTCCAGATGGTGGAGAACGCCATCGCGACCGAAGTCGGGCATCTTCAGGTGCACGCCCGCGGCTACTCCCGGAATCCCGGCCTCGAGCTCCGTCTGCGGGACGGCGGAGAGGCCGCGCGGGAGGTTCTCCGCTCTCTTCCCGAAGTGCGGGCCTGGGCGCCGAGGGTGGTGGCCGAGGGGCTCCTCTTCTCGCCGAGAGCGAGCGCCGGTGTGCGCGTGTTCGGAGTCGACCCCGGTCGCGAAGCCGGGGTTTCTCTCGTCGCGCGTTCGATCGTCGCCGGTCGGTACCTCGAGGGGAAGCACGGGGAGATACTGGTCGGCGAAGTTCTGGCCCGCCGACTCCGCGTGGGGGTCGGCGAGAAGGTCGTGCTCTCGGTCCAGGACGCGGCGGGGAACTTCACCGGCGGTGCCTTTCGTATCTCGGGGCTTTTCCGCTCTCCGGCTCGCGAGTTCGACCGGGGGACGGTTTTCCTCGACCTAGGGGAAGCGCGGGATCTCCTCGGCATCGGTGGAGACGTCTCCGAAATCGTGGTTCTCGTTCGGCGGGAATCCTGGATCCCGCGGGTCCGCAGAACGTTACAGGAGCGGCTCGGCGAAGGCGTCGAGGTCCGCACATGGGGAGAACTTCGCCCTCTGCTCCTCCAAATGGTCGAGCTTTTCGACCAGACGGCTTGGTACGTCTACGCGGCCGTCTTTCTCGCCATGGTCTTCGGCATCGCCAACGTCCTTCTCGTGTCCGTCTACGAACGCTTGCGAGAGTTCGGCATTCTGCTTTCGGTCGGGATGCGGCCCCGACGTCTCGTGGCCATGATCGTGACGGAATCGCTCCTCCTGACGCTTGCCGGAGTGGCCGCGGGCTACGGGGCGGCGGCCTGGGTGGTCTCGGCGTTCCACGAAGGAATCGACCTCGGCATGTGGGCCGAAGGTCTCCGGGCCGCAGGCGTGGGCACGCGTCTCGTCCCGTTCTTGCGGGCCTACGATTTCGTCGTGCCGCTGATCCTGGCTTTCGCGAGCGCCACCGGCGCGAGCCTCTGGCCTGCCTGGAGAGCAGCCCGTCTCGAACCCGCGGAAGCCTTGCGTTCGGTCTGAGAGGTCGCGGTGGCCCTTCTCGAAGCCCGCGAAGTGACGAAGGTGTACGACGTCAGGGGCGTGAAAACCTGGGCGCTCCGCGGCGTCACGCTTTCTCTCGAGGAGGGCGAGTTCTCGGCTCTCGCCGGACCCAGCGGTTCCGGGAAAACGACGCTCCTCAATCTGCTCGGAGCGCTCGACTCTCCGACCGCTGGCCGGCTTTTTTTCGACGGCGAGGACATCACGGAGTGGAGCCCCACGCAGCGCGCCAGGCTCCGCCTCCACAAGATCGGCTTCGTCTTCCAGTCCTACAACCTGATCCCCGTGCTCACGGCGCGGGAGAACGTCGAATTCGTCATGGAGCTCCAGGGGGTGCCGGCTCGCCGACGACGCGCCGTGGCCATGGAGCTTCTCGCGGAGCTCGGGCTCTCCGAGCTCGCCGACAAAAAGCCGCTCGAGCTGAGCGGCGGCGAACAGCAGCGGGTGGCCGTCGCCCGGGCCATGGCTTCGGGTCCGCGTGTGGTTCTCGCGGACGAACCCACGGCGAACCTGGACTCGGAGACGGCGACGAGACTCCTCGAGCTCATGGAACGGATCAACCGTACGCGCGGCACGACGTTCCTCTTCTCGACGCACGATCCCCTGGTCATCGGGAAAGCGCGGCGGACGATCCGCTTGCGGGACGGGAGAGTCGTCGAGGACACGCGAGCCTCGCCTTGACCGCCAGGGTTCTTTTTTCCGCCCTCTGCTGCGTCGTCTTTCTTCGACCCGCGGAGGCACGGCCGGTCGCCAGGTGGCGCGGCTTCGAGCTCGAACTCTCGGGGTCCTTGCGGGAGGTCGCCGTCGCCACTCGGGGCACGAACCTCCAGGCGTTCGAAAGGGCGATCTCGAGCTCCCTTCCCTCGCCCGACTGTGTGCTCCCGACGCTTTTCCCCGATTGCCCTGCTTTCGGACTTCTGGGCGAGCAGAACGTCTGGCAAAGCCTCACGCGACTCCGGACCCGGTGGGACTTCCGCTCCGGGAAGACCTGGACGCTCGTGCTCGTCTACGACCACGAGCTTCTCGCGGGAGCGATCCGGACTCTCGAGGCGGATCCAGCGGCGAGCGTGGGCTCGCAAGCTGCGCTTCCCCTCGAGGAGACGATTTCCGGCTTCGATTTCGGGGGCAGCGCCGACGGGGGCCGCTGGCGTCACCTTCTCTATCGCGCCTACCTTCGCTATCGCGACGACCGGTGGGACGTGGTCGCAGGCCGGCAGCGCATAGCGTGGGGCGTGGGCCGGCTCTGGAGGCCCCTCGACCGCCTCGCCTTCGTCCCGCCCCTCGCCATCGAAGCTGACCAGAGTCCCGGCGTCGACGGAATTTCGGTGCGCTTCGCCTTCACGGGCTTCACGTCGCTCGAGGCCGTGGCCGTGCCGGAAGCGACGCTTCTCGATTCGGCGTACGCGCTCAGGCTGCGCGGGTTTTTTCGCGATACGGACTACGCGCTCGTGGGCGGGATCTTCCGGGAAGCCCCGGCCGGCGGCATCGAGGTCGCTCGCAACCTGGGCGACGTGGCCGTGCGCGCGGAAGCGGCCTACACCGAACCTCTGCGCTCGGTCCGGCCCCTCGATTCGCCCGAGAGCGGGAGGCTGCGCGGATTCTGGCAGGTCGTGCTTTCGGCCGACCGGAACTTCGACCTGGGGCAGGGCCTCTACGTTCTCGCCGAGTACCTCTACAACGGCAACGCCCTCGGTTTCGGCCGGGGGCTCGCCGGCCCCTTCGCTTCTTTTTTCGAGGCGAAGGGCGCCGACGGCACGGACGTCGCGCCCGCACAGTTCTCGCTCGCGCACTCGGCCCTACCCGCAGGACCCGCTCCGCCCGAGACTCTCGTCGTCGTCCCGACCTCGGCGGCCCGTTTCGGAGGGAGCCAGGTGGTGAGCTTCGGGCGCCACCAGACCGGCCTCGAGGTGGCTTACGAGACGACCTTCGCTCTCGGGCTCGACGCCTTCGTGCTCTTCGACTGGGAAGGCCCGAGTGCCGCCTTCGTTCCCGCGGTGCGCTACGAGCCCTTCGGCTTTCTCGAATGGACGCTCGGGGCCCAGCTTTTCGCGGGCCCGCGCCGGTCCGAGTTCGGGCTCGCCGAAGACACGCTCTTTCTTCTCGCCGAAGCGTTTTTCTGAAGCGTGACGCGAGAGTCTTTCCGAGACGTCACTGTCCCGTCTTTTTCTGCAGCTCTTCGAGCGCCCGGCGGAACTCTTCCGCGCCGGCTCCCGCGCCTCCTTCCGGCGGCACGAGACCTTCGAGGCTCTTCTGTGCCTCCTCCATGGCTTTCCGGACTTCCGCATCGAGCGTCACGACCCGATAGCCCTCGGGTAGGTGGAATCCCCCCGCGGGCGCCGGCACGTTCTTTTCGATCCGCGTGACCTCCATGCTCACCGTTCCGTCGGTTTCGACGACGCGGAGCGGTATCCCGTGCTCGCCGTAGAGCTTTGCGAGCTCCCGCTCCGCTTGCTCGCACGGGTCCGAGTCTCCGTCCTCCTCCGCGCCGAGGGAAGCGAGCGCCTCGAGGAGCGGAGCCGCACCGAGGTCCTCGGCCGCTTGCCTGGAGAGGAACTCTTCCGTGCACGTTTTCTCGCCCGCGCGGGCGAGGTAGTGTTCGGTCGCGTAGCCCGCGATCGAAGGTCCCTGCCCCTCGTGTTCGAGGCGCACGCCCGTGGCCGAGGCGGCCGCGGATTCCGAGAGCATGCCGCTCATGTCGACGGCTTCTTTCGCCGCGGGCCGTACGGCGTAGAGCTTTTTGGCCTCGAGGTCGAAAAGCATGTACTCCTCGCCGTCGCGCTCCTGGACCCGCATTTTCCGTCCTTCGACGTAGATGCGCTGGACCGTTCCGTCCTCGTCCCTGGTCTCCATGAGGGAAGCGGCACCCAGCGGAACAGCGGAGAGAAGAACCGCGGCGAGCGACGCGAGAGTAGCTTTCGAAACGATCGGTCCGAAGCTTGTCATGAAGAGCCCCCTTTCGGCAGCGTTCCATATCGTCCCGGCGCCGGCCCTGCAAACGGGACGCGCTCACGCCCACACGAGGGAACAGCCCCGCACCTCGGCGTCCGACGCGCGCCCGAGAAGCTCGAACCCTTCCGTTGTGGTTCGCGGTTCGTCGTGGGTTGCGCTAGCGGTAGGCTTCCCGCCGGTGGCGGATCGTCACGATATCCACCACGCGTCGCCGGTCGTCGATGCCATAAACGATACGATAATTCCCAACGCGAAGACGCCAGAGGTTTTGCCCTCCGCGCAGCTTGCGGGATCCGGGTGGGCGCGGCTCCTTCGCGAGACCTTCGATCCGGGCGAGGACGCGTGCAAGCAGAGGATCGTCCAGTGACTCCAATTCCCGGCGTGCCGAGCGCGCGAACGTTATCGCGTACTCAGCCATCGCGGCGCAGCTTACGGCGCCGGCTCAGCCTTTGTTTTACCGAGGCCAGAGTCTCGCGGGGTTCGTGCTGGCGCTCCCGCGCCACCGTCACGTCATAAAAGTCCTCCCAGACCTCGGAATGCTTCTTGAGATCGATGACGACCGCCGTCTTTTCGCCTCGTTCGTTCACGACGAACCGAACGCCCTTCACGCGGTGCCTCCGCATGCACGTGACTTTACCGGCGGTCTCCGGGGAAGTCGAACGGCGTGTCCTTCGATAGCCCCGCTACCACCGGCCCTGCAAACGGGACGCGCTCACGCCCACACGAGGGAACAGCCCCGCACCTCGGCGTCCGACGCGCGCCCGAGAAGCTCGAACCCTTCGTCCCGGGTTCGGCCCACGTCTTCGGTCAGGACGGCCGACACCGTGCCCGCGTTGGCGAGATCGTAGTGGCAGAGAAGACCGCGTTCTCCCGGAGGCACGTCCCGGAGCGTGCGCGGGTCGAGGACACGTGTTCGCATCCAGGGAGGTGTCACGAGCGTGCGGTGGACGAGGCGGCCCGCTTCCCGAGCCGCGATGACGTTCTCGTATGCCTGGGAAGAAAGCTCGCACATCCCGTATTCGTTCACGAAAAAGTAGCCGGGTACGGCAAGCGCGTTCCAGACGGCACGGTGGAGTCCCTTGCGGGAACGCGGCCGCCCGAGCCCCTTGCTTCCTCCGGTGTCCATGACGCGGCTTCCGTGGGGAAGCCGGAAGCTCCATCGCCGTTCCGCCAGAGCGTCGAGAAGCCGCACGAGCGCCGCCGTCGTGGCGAGGAGGGCCAGAGGTTGGCCGTCCCGTTCGGACAGGCGGAAGACTTCGGCCGCCGCATCGAGGTCGAGGTTCCGGCCTTGCACGACGGTTCGGCTTTCGGGGGTTCCGAAGACCTCGAGAGCCCACGCGACCATTTGTGCGAGGGAGGATTCGGGAAGCTCTTCGACCGAGTGGACGAGCGAAAGGATGCGAATGCGTTCCACGTCCGGGAAGAGAAAACGCCGCATCCCCTCGACGGCGGAGGTCCGGTAGAGGCGGAGATCGGGGAGCGCGTGGACGCTGCGCCGGTCGGGTCCGCGCGTCGTGCCGCTCGAACGGAAAACCCTCTCGGCGGGACCGCATCGGAACTCCACTTCGCGGAACGCCAGGACGGGAACGGGCGGGATTTCCCGCCAGTTCGAAACTTCGTCGGGCTCCACCCCGCGCCTCCGGCAATAGGTCCGGTAGGGCTCGACGTGCTCGTACTGGTGGCGGAAAACTTCGAGGGCCAGGTCGTCGAACGCGTCCTCCCCGGGAGCGCGCAGAAAAGCGAGGACGCGATCGTGGAGGGCATGGACGCTCATCGGGAGTGGCCGAAGCGGCGGGTGGGTCGCGCTCTCAGCGCCACCGCAAGGGGATCTCCAGGAAGTCGGCCGCCTCGGGGTCCCACGCGAACGCTTTCATGTCGCGCACTTCTCCGTTGCGCACCGAGACGACGATCTGTCCCGCGTCGGGGTAGCTCGGCTCGTCCCACCCCGCGAGCGCGGCGGCACGGTCCTCGGCGGAAAAGTAGGCATCGTGGTCGGGATGCGAGTGGTAGAAGGCATGGATGCGGCACGATCCCCGTTCGGCGTCGCGTAGCACGGGTAGGGCCTCGGGCCCCATCTTGTACGCCGTTCTCGCCGTGCGCGGGAAGGTCACCGGGTCCCTCGCGTGGTACTCGTTCTGGACGTTGGTGACGCGCACGACCTCGAGACGACCGGCCTTCTCGACGACGATGCCGCAGCACTCCTCGGGGTAGCAGGCTCGGGCGTGCTCTTCGATTTCGCTGCGGCTGCTTTCGTCGAGGACGAGTTCCTTCACCGACGTCCTTCCCTGTAGCGCACGAGTCTCGTGAGTGCTTCGTTGTACGGAGCCGCCATACCGTGCCTCTCGGCGAGACGCCAGACCGCTCCGTTGATGGCTTCGATTTCGGTCCTCCGCCCTCTCTCCAGGTCCTGCAGCATCGAGGACCGGTGGTCGTAGGTGCTCGGCACGAGCCTGGAGTAGAAAAGTTCCCGGTACGCGCCCGCGTCCGGCCAGGGTAGCGGGATGCCCTCGGCCCGGGCGACGGCGTAGGCTTCGTCGATGACGTGGTCCATGAAACCGCGCGTCGCCTCGCTTTCGGCGAGTGCGCCGTAGGGGACGCCGAGCAGCGCGCCCAGGGGATTGAGCGCGGCGTTGTAGAAGACCTTGGCCCAGATCGCCGTCCTCAAGTTCTCGGTGTACTCGCAGGGGATGCCGGATTTCGCGAACTCCTCGGCCCACCGGCGAGCCGCAGTGTCCCGCGAGGGGAAGCGCCCCGGTTCCCAGGCGCCGAGAAGGACGGGCTCCGCATAGACGGTCACGCGCACGTGCCCGGGCTTCACGACCTCCGCGCCGAAAATGACGCGCCCGCCCAGGGTGCGCTCGGGTCCGAACCGGCGTTCGAGTGTTTCGACGTTCCCGAGACCATTCTGGAGAGAAACGGCAAAACCCTGCGCCCGAAGGCGCGTCGCGACTTCGTCGGCGATCCTCTCGGTGTCGAAAGACTTGACGGTTACGAGCACGAGGTCGAAGTCGCCGTCGATCGCGCCCGGGTCCGCGAAACAGGAAAACCCCTGCGCGCGGTGCTCCCCCCAGATGCCGTCGACGAAAAGTCCCTGGCGTTCGACGGCGTCGAGGTGTGGCTTGCGCCCGAGGAGTGCGACCTCGTGTCCGCGGAGGCGTAGCAGAGCGCCGAAGACGGACCCGAGCGCCCCGGCACCCGCGACGAGAAGCCTGGCCATGACGCAAGTCCCCTAGCTACAACGCGGCCGGGTTTCGTACCAGCCCGTCCCGGGAGGGACGCGCGGCTCGCCACATCCGGGGGAACGAGCGGCCACGCCCACGGAGGGACGCGCTCCGTCGCGTCCCGGGGGGCCGGGGGGCAGGGGTCTTCAGGGGATCAGGCGAACGAAGGTGCCCTCGGAGGGAACCCCGAGGTCGTCGACCAGAAAGAGCAGATAGTACCCGGGAGGAGCTTCGTTCCCGTCCGCGGGTGCTTGTGCCTCGATTCCTCCGCCGGCGACCGAGAACGAGAGTTCGACGTACCGCTGGTCCTGGTTGAAAGAGTGCGTGACGGCCGACGGGCGCACGAGCGCCACGCGGCGGATGGGGCTCGGATCCGGGGTCGAAACGGAAAAGACGGTGCCGTAGGAAATCGTCGCCGGGGCACTCGTGATTTCGGGCCTCGGGCCGCGGAACAGGTAAGGAGGGGAGAAAATCTCCGCGGTCCGGTTGCCGTCCGTCCCGGCGGCGATGACACGCCCGTCGGGCAAAAGAAGCGCCGTCGAGTGGTAACGGCGCGGCTTTCCGAGCCGCGCCAGCGGGACCCAAGTCTCCGTGGGGGGATGGAAGAGCACGTTCCCGCGGCCACCCCCGACCAGCAGAACGTTCCCGTCGGGCAGAAGGACGGAGTTCGTGTGCCTGGGCCGCCGCAGCCTCTTTTTCGTCTCCCTCCAGACCGGGGAAGGGTCGCCCAGGTCGAGAATTTCCGCTGGCTTTCCGCCGCCGGCGACGAGAATGCGCTCGAGTCCCGGAAGAAGGACGGACGTCCCGTCGTAATGCGCTCGTGCCTTCACGGGCCCGGGGGCCCAGGTGGCCGTGGCCGGGTCGAACCAGGCCGAGGTTTCCTCGGGCCCCGCGTGGAAGATCTCACCCGTCGGAAGGAGGAAGAGAAAGGGATAGAGCGCGAGGTGACGGTCGGCGCCCGCGACGAGCGACCATCCGGAGCCCGGCGTGTAGAGCTCCACGGTCGGGTTGGACTCGGCCGTTTCGTCGAGCCCCGAGAAAACCAGGACCCTCCCGTCGCCGAGAGTCACGTTCGTCGGATACCAGCGACCCGCGGCCAGGTCCTCGACCCGCGTCCACGTCTCGGTCGCGGGGTCGAAGATGTGCGTGTCGCGGAGCCCCGCACAGCAGTCCCCCGTGAACTCGTCGTCCGTGCCGCTCGTGACCAGAAGGCGGCCGTCGTCGAGGAACGAGTGCCCGCCGCAGAAAACGTCGCGGTCGACGGGTACTTCCGTGAGCGCCTGCGTCGAGGGATCGAAAAGCCACGCTTCGGCGCCCACTCCGTCTTGCGGGTACGACCAGTAGAGCACCTTCCCGGTGCGCAGCAGGGCCCCGTGGATTCCCACGAGCGGAAGGTCGAAGGGGTCCGTCCAGCTCCCGGCCTGCGTGCACCGGTAGGCGACGCCGTTCTTCGTCGTGCAGGAGAAGGCGTCGCGCCCCGTGTCGTTGCCCACCGTGACCGAGAGCGAAAGAGGCTCGGTCAGGTCGGCGGGGAGGTCGATTTCGGCGAGGCGAAAACGGAAGAGCCTTCTCTCGAGGTCGAAGACGGCCGCACGGACTTGCTCGCCCGTGCCTCGCGGAAGCTTCCAGCGGTCGTGGTCCCCGACTCGAACGAAGGCGCCGGGGGGCAAAGAAAAAGCCTGTCCCGCAAGCTCGATCGTGACGCCCTGCGCCACGGGGTCGAAGCCGTCGTCGGGGGGCACGACGTCGAAAACCCCCTTGAGGACGGCACGGTCGTCCTGCGGGCCGTCTCCGGCGCGGAGCTTCGCGATCCGGGTGAAAATCCAGAGGTCCGACGCCTGCGCGGCCGCGACCCAGAGAAAGCAGATCGCCGAGAGGTAGGCGCCCGCAGCACTCCGAAAGGCGCGCCTTGCTTTCATGTTCGGTTTCGTACGTCCGCGCGGGCTTTCGCGTCAAGGCGGAAAATTCTCCGTCGCACGGCGGCTCGTCGGGAGGCCGCGCCGTTCGCCTTTTTTCCGCGGCGTCGATATGTTCGGCTCCGTTTCCGGGGAGTGCCGGGCATTCCGCCATGAGCAGCGTCGCCACTCGCGCCGAAGAAGAGGAGCGCCTCGACGCCCTGCTGAACTCGTTCCGCGACCGCTTCCGTGTTCCTGCGGAAGTCGTGGCCAGGGCTCCGGGGCGGGTGAACTTGATCGGCGAACACACGGACTACAACGGCTTCCCCGTCCTTCCCATGGCCATCGAGCGCTCGGTTCTCGTCGCGGCCTCGGGACGCGAGAAGAGCCGCGTCGAGCTCGCGAACGCGGACCCGAGTTTTCCGCCGCGGGCGTACGAGCTCGTCTTTCCTCTCGCGCCGTCTCCCCCCGGCGACTGGTGCAACTACCACAAGGCGGCTCTCCAGGGCCTTTACCCGGAAATCCCGTCCGTCCGTGGGGGACGCTACCTGGTCGAAGGGAACGTGCCGCCGGGCGCGGGTCTCTCTTCTTCCTCGGCGCTCGTGGTGGCGAGCGGGCTCGCCTTTCTCGCGCTTCACGGCGTGGCGACCCGGCCCGAAAGACTCGCGGAACTTCTCGCCGAAGCGGAGCGCTACGTGGGCACCCGCAGCGGGGGCATGGATCAAGCGGTGAGTCTTCTCGGGCGCGAGGGGCATGCGCTCCGCATCGATTTCTTCCCGCTCCGAGCCCGGCCCGTGCCCTTTCCGGACGGAGTGCGCGTCGTCGTCTGCCACAGTCTCGTGAGGGCCGAGAAATCCGGGGCTGCGCGCGACGCGTACAATCTCCGGGTCTTCGAGTGCGCGGTCGGCGCGCGGGTCTTCGGGTTTCTCGCCCGCCGCGAACTCGGGGAGTTCCCGCGCCTGCTCGGAGATCTCCCCGGGCTTTTGCCCGATTGGTCCCTCGAGGAGTTCGTCCGTTTTTTCGAGGAGGCGATTCCCGACGCGCCGCTCGGCCTCGACGAGATCGCGCGCCTCGCAGGCGCGACGCCGGAGGAGGTCGTCCGAGGTCTCGAGATCCCGGCGAAGCTCCCCGCCAAGATCCCGCTGCTGCGCAGAGTGCGCCACGTGCTCCGCGAGGCGCGCCGGGTGGAGCTCGCCGAAGAGTGCCTTCGGGCCGGCGACGCGGAAACCTTCGGGCGACTCATGTACGAATCCCACGTTAGCTTGGCGCGGGACTACGAGGTGAGCTCGGCCGAGCTCGACGACCTCGTTTCGATCGGACGGGACGCGGGCGCTCCGGGCGGACGCCTCACGGGCGCGGGTTTCGGGGGATGTACCGTCCACCTCGTCCGCGAGGACGGCTTGTCCCGCTTTCTCGCCGAGGTGGATCGCAGGTTCTACGAGCCGCGCCTCGGTGGCTCGGCCGAGTATCCCCGGTTCGTGTTCTCGCCGCGCCAGGGGGCCTGGGTGCGCCGGCTTCGTGGCTGAAATCCTTTGCCTCGGGTCGGAGTTTTCCGGTAAGCTCGGACGTTCGGAGGAAGCGATCGATGCCGAAGCTCGGAAAGCACTCGAAACGAACCCTCCTTGCCGCACTGCTCGCGGCCTTCCTCGCGTGGGGCGCACTTCGTCCTGCCCCTGCCCGGGCCGATGCCACGCCCTTCATCGTCGCCGGCGCGGCCACGGCCGCGTGGTTCCTGATCGTCATCGGTGCCACGTATTACGTCTACGGCCGCAAGGCGCCACCGAGCGCTTTCGCTTCCTTGCCGCTTCCCGAACCCGAGGAGCGGACGGTGCGCGTAGGCAGGGACTGCGCGCCGCTCACGGGCAACCCGTTCTCGGTCTGCTGGTAAAGCAGGAGCCTCACGAACCGAAGGCGACCCACGCCGCGGCGAGCGTGAGCAGCACGTTGAACGCCTGCCCGCACACGTAGAGGGTGACGGGCTTTCCGCCGGCGAGTTGCGCCGCGAGGGCGCGGAAGTTCGACTCGAGGCCGATCGAAAGAAAGGCCAGGTTGAAAAGCCAGTGGCGGATCCCCTTGCTCGTGCGGAGAAGTTCGTCGGTCGTCTCGGCACCGTACGTCGGGAGCAGGACGAAAGAGGCGAGGACCGACGCACCGAGGAACCCGAGGATGAACTTGGGGAACCGTCGCCAGATCTCGAGCGGGTCGGGCCGGGGACCGCTCGGGTCCCGCTCGACGAAGGCGACCCAGTAGGCCGCCACGACGAACGCGATGATGCCGATCAGCACGTTCTGGATCATCTTGACGATGGCGGCGACGGTCTCGGCCCGCGGGCCGACGAGTGCCCCCGCTGCGACGACGGCGCCCGTCGAGTCGATGGTGCCCCCGATCCAGGCGCCCGCGACGCTTTCGTCGAGCTCGAGAAGACGCGCGAGCGCGGGCATGACGACGATCATCGCGGCGGTGAAGGACATGGAAAGAGCGACGGCGAGGGTGAGCTCCTCCTTTTTCGCGCGGCAGGCCGCTGCCGTGGCAATGGCCGCCGAGACTCCACAAACGGAGGTGGCCGCCGCGATGACCATCGCGAGCGATCGGGAGGAAACGCGCAGGACACGTACGCCGAACTGGTACATGGACACGACGACGACGGGTGTCACGCCCCAGGCGACCACGAGCCCCGGGGGCCCGAGCGCGCGGATGCGGGAAAAGAGGATCTCCGCACCGAGGAGAACGAGCCCTGTCTTGATGTAGAGCTCCGACCGCGCCGCCGAGGCGAGCCAGGGAGGGGTGCCCGACGTGTTGGCGACGAGGAGGCCCAGGGCCACGGCCCAGAGGACGCTTTCGAGTCCGTAGGAGGAAATCGTGGTGTGTCGGGAGACGAGCTCGGCAAAAAGCGCCAGGGAGAACACCGCGGCGAAACCCGGCAGGTACCGCGTGGCGGACGTGTTCGCCGTGGCTCGCACGGCCACGGCGCAGGGGATCGCGAGGCCGGCGGCGAGGGGGACGAAAGAGAGCCAGCCTCGTGCCGAGGCGGCGAGGTGGGGCGCGGAGGTCCACTTCTCGAGCCTGGGAACGGCGGACACCGCCCCCGAGACGGCAGCGGCCAGGAAAAGGAGTCCGAGCCATACGGCCCACCAGTCTTCGAGGCGAAAGAACTCGGAGTTGCGAAGCCGTCGGAATGCCATCGCCACGGAACGGTCTCGCCGTTCCTCTATCGAAGCTCCCCGGATTTTCCAACGTGGGTTCTCGACGGAATCTTCCCACGCGACCGCAGGGTCCTTGCCGCGAATTCGTCCGCGGGGGCGGACGGAGGTACCACGCACGAACACGGACCCGACAGAGCGGGTCCCTCCGACAAACGCGGGCACGCCCCCGGAGGGGCGCGCTCCGTCGCGTCCGCAATGCCTCGCTCTTTTCCCGAAGGGCAACCCGCGACGGAAGGCCCGGGCTTTCGGTCTTGCGACGCCGTCCTTGGCTCGGATAGGGAAAATTCGGGTATGACCACCGAGGAGATGCGGAAACGGCTCGCGAGCTTCGTTGCCGCCCGCGAAGGTGTCCGGGAAGTCCGAATCGAGGGCTTGCGTCCGCTTCCCGGGGGGGCGTCGCGTGAAACCTGGTCCTTCGACGCCGTCTACGAGCGGGGCGGAGCCATGCTCCGCCTGCCGCTCGTCCTCCGACGGGACCCGCCGGGCCGAGGAGAGACGAGCCGGAGGGAGGAGTTCCTGGTGCTGCGCACGGCCTACGAGTGCGGGCTTCCCGTACCGAGGCCTTACTGGCTCGGGGACGACGAGGAAACGCTCGGCGGTCGCTTTCTCGTCATGGAACGCGTCGAAGGCGAGACCATCCCGCGCCGACTTCTGCGCGACGAGCTCTACGCTCGAGCGCGCGAGGTACTCCCCGCACAGCTCGCGGAGTGTCTCGCCCGGATCCACCGCATCGAGCTCGGGCGCGAGGAGCTCCGAGGTTTGCCCGCACCGAGGAGAGGGGAATCGGTCGCCCGCGCCGAAATCGACCGCTACGAGAACCTCTACCGCCTCGTCGCCCTCGAACCGCACCCGGCGCTCGAGCTGGCTTTTCGCTGGCTTCGGTCCCGGGCCCCCGTTGCTTCCCGTCTCGCGCTCGTCCACGGCGATTTTCGGATCGGGAACGTCGTCTTCGGGCCGGAGGGGTTGCGAGCCGTCCTCGACTGGGAGCTTGCCCACGTGGGAGACCCCATGGAAGACCTGGGCTGGCTCTGCGTTCGCGCCTGGAGGTTCGGTCGCGACGAGAAGGCGGTGGGTGGCCTCGCCGACCGGGAGGAGTTCTACGCGGCCTACGAAAATGCCGGGGGGTTTCCGGTGGACCTCGCCGCCGTTCGCTTCTGGGAGGCCTTCGGGAACCTCAAGTGGGCGGTCATCTGCCTCGGGCAGGCCCGGGTAGGGCTCGAGGGGCAGAGGAAAAACCTGGAGCTCGGAAGCCTCGGGCGGCGGACGGCCGAGGTCGAGTGGGAGTTGCTCGAGCTGATGGAGGAAGAGACGTGCAGGACCGCCCCGCGGTGACCGAGGTCCTCGAGCTCGTCAGGGAGTTCCTCCTCGAGGAAGTCGTGCCCGCGCTCGAGGGTCCGCGAAAATTCCACGCTCGCGTGGCGGCCAACCTTCTCGCCGTCGTGGGCCGGGAGTGGGAAAGGGAGGAGTCGTCGCTTCGGGCCGAGTGGACACGGCTGCGCGAACTCCTCGGGAAGACGGGGGAGTTGCCGGGAAGTCGGCAGGCCTTGCGGGACGAGGTAGCCTCGTGGACCGCCGAGCTTTGCGAGCGGATCCGAAGGGGGGAGGCCGATTCGGGGCCCTGGGGGCGCGCGGTGCGAGAGCACGTGCGCGAGACCGTCCGGGAAAAGCTCGCGATTGCCCACCCGGGCTACGACCGCCCCCCTTCTTGACCGCCCGGGGGGCCGACACGCATCATCGGGGTGTGAGAATTTCCCTGGAAGATGTGCGCGAAGGGCTCCGGCGGTCCGACTACGTGACGACCGAACGCGTCGAGACCGTTCTTTTCCTCGCGCTGAACCTGGGAAAACCGCTTCTCGTCGAGGGGCCGGCGGGGGCGGGCAAGACGGAGCTCGGGAAGGTGCTCGCCGAGACGCTCCGCACCGAGCTCGTGCGGCTTCAGTGCTACGAGGGGCTCGACGAAGCGAAGGCGCTCTACGAGTGGAACTACCAGAAGCAGCTCCTCCGGATCCAGGCGGATCGCCGGGACGGCAGGGCCTGGGAAGAGGTTTCGCACGACATTTTCTCCCGCGACTATCTCCTCGAGCGGCCGCTCCTCCGTGCCATCACGGCTCCCTCGCCCGTCGTTCTTCTCGTCGACGAGGTCGACAAGGCGGACGAGGAATTCGAGGCGTTTTTGCTGGAAGTGCTTTCGGACTTCCAGGTCACGATTCCCGAACTCGGCACCGTGCGCGCCCGCAGCCGTCCCGTCGTCGTGCTCACTTCGAACCGAGCTCGCGAACTTTCCGAGGCGCTCAAGCGGCGCTGCCTCTACCTCTGGCTCGACTTCCCGGGGATCGAGAAGGAAAAGGAAATCGTGGCGCGCAAGGTGCCGGACCTCGACGAAAAACTCCGCCGGCAAGTCGTGGAGTTCGTCCACGGTCTCCGGAAGCTCGACCTGCGGAAAGTGCCGAGCATAGCCGAGACGCTCGACTGGGCGCGTGCACTCGTGGCGCTCGGTGTCCGGGAGCTCGATCTCCCTACCGTCCGTCGCACGCTGAACCTCGTGCTCAAACACGAAGAGGACCTCCGGAAAGCGGACTCCCGCGCCTCGAGCCTCCTGGCTGCCGCGAGCCGCGCGGGATGAGGGAGCGACTGTTCGGCTTTTTCGACGCCCTGCGCGCCGCGGGGCTTTCCTTCGGTCCCGCCGAGACGATCGACGCCTGCCGTGCCGTGGCGCTCGTCGGGGTGGAACGCGAGCCTTTGCGCGAATCGCTCGCCGCCTCGCTCGTCAAGGACGAGGCGGAGCGCCCCACGTTCGACGAGGTCTTCGACCGGTACTTCCGGCTTCCGTCTCCGGGCCGGAAAAAGAAAACCAGGCCCGAGGGCGAGGGAGAGGGCAAGGGAGGTTCGGGAAGGGGCCGCGGTGGCAGCGAGCCGCGGGACTCGAGCTCGGCCGCGGGCAAGACACCGGAGGGGCGTCCGTCGGGAGGCCGAGACTCGCGAGCGGGGGAAACCGAGAAGAGCCGGAGGAGTCTCCTCGCGCGCGAGCGCGTTCTCCGCCGGATACCCTTCGAGGAGATGAGCCCGCGCGAGGTGGAGGAAGCGGAGCAGCTCGTCGCGGTGCTCGCGACGCGGTGGTGGCGTCACTGGAGTCGCCGACGGCGCCGGCGTGCACGAGGAAGTCTCGATTTCCGCCGCACGATCCGTCGCGCGACGACGCGCGGAGGGGTACCCGTCGAGCTCCGCTTCCGCGGACCTCGGCCCGACCCGCTCGACCTCGTGGCGCTCGTCGATCTCTCGTATTCGGTGCGTACCGCGTCGGGATTTCTCCTTTCTCTCCTTGCCCCGGCCGAGCGCTATTTCCGGCGCACAACCTTCCTGGGTTACGTCGACGAGCCCGTCGAGCTTTCCTTCGAGCGGGGCTACGTCGTCCCGCACTCGAGGCTCGACCTCGCCGCGAGGTCGGACTTCGGGCGGGTGCTCGAACGGCTCGGCTCCGAGTACGACGGGCTCTGGACGCGTCAGACGATCCTCCTGGTCCTGGGCGACGCGCGGAACAACCGCCGCCCCCCGCGCGCCGATCTCCTGGCACGGATGCGCGAGCGCGTGCGGCAGGTCGTGTGGCTCGTTCCGGAACTGCCCCACCGGTGGAACACCGGGGACTCGGTCCTGGCCAGCTACACGCGACACGTGGACCTGTTTTTTCCGGCGTACGACCTCGCGTCCCTCGAGCGGGCGTTACGCCGAGCTTTCCGCCCGGTCTGAAGCCGCGCGTACTGCCACGTCGAGGACGCCGATTCGCTCGATCGAAACCCGCAAGCGGTCTCCCGGACGGAGAAAGCGCGGGGGAGTGCGGTAGGCTCCCACTCCCGCCGGTGTTCCCGTCGTCACGACGTCGCCAGGTTCGAGCGTGAGAACCTCCGAAAGAAACGCGAGAAGCTCGGAAGCGGGAAAGATCCAGTCTCTCGTGCATCCGTCCTGCACCACTTCCCCCTCGAGCTCCGTCACGATCCGCAAGTTTCCGGGGTCGCCGACTTCCTCGGACGTGACCAGCGACGGACCCATGGGCGCGAACGTGTCGAAGGATTTCGCGAGGCAGTGGCCGCTCCGGCGCTGGTAGTCGCGGGCCGTCACGTCGACGAGGATCGTGTAGCCGGCGACGAAGCGCAGGGCCTCGGTCGGCGGGACCCTGTGCATGGTCCGGCCCACCACCAGGGCGAGTTCTCCTTCGTAGTCGACCTCCGCGGAAACCTCGGGGAGGACGACGGGGCCTCCCGGTCCGACGACGGCCGTCGTCGCTTTCGAGAAGATCGTGGGCACTTCGGGAACGGCACGCCCGGTCTCCCGCGCGTGGGAAGCGTAGTTCAGGGCGACGCCCAGGATCTTTCCCGGTCTCGGGAGCGGGGCGAGGAGACGAACGCGATCCGGCGCACGCAACGGAAAGAGCCCGCGCTCGAGGCTTCGCTGCACGCCCTCGATCGCCGGGCCGCCTTCACGCAACAGCTCGAGAAGGCTTCGGGGAAGTCGTCTGTCCGCCGAGAAGTCCGCGATTCCGTCGCGCGTGGCGGCGCCGAGACGCACTTTCCCCCGGTATTCGAACGTGACGAGGCGCACCGTCCGCGCGGAGTTACTCCTCGGCCCTGCGGCGCGCAAGGGCGGGCGCGACGGCGAGGGCGTCGGGTCCGTCGCTCCTGCCGGAGGGCTCGGGGTGCGGCCGAGAAGGAGCGCCGACCGTGCCGGGGCGGCCCGCTTGGTGGGAGAAGGCGCGGCTCCCGACGGGGCGCTTCTTGGATGCCGGCGGAGCAATTCGCTACGATGGCGCCGTCTTTTCACGCACGGGTGGCAAAAATGGAAAAGCAAAGCGCCGGAGTCGGAATGCCTGGTTCGGGGCGTGCCGGAGACCCCGGAAAAAGCGGTACGGCCGCCGAACGGCCTTCGTGGCTCGACGTCGCCACCTACCGGGTTCTCTTCGCCGATTGCGACCCCATGCGCATCATGTACTACGGGAGCTACCTCCGGCTTTTCGAGATCGGGCGCGCCGAGCTTTTCCGGCGTCTCGGTCACCCGTTCCCTGCTTACATCGCCAGAGGTCTCTACCTGAGCGTCGTGGAGACCCGTTGCCGTTACCACAAGCCTGCTCGTTACGACGACCTGCTCCTCGTCCGTGCCGGGTTCGTCGCACTCGACCGAGTCCGCCTCACGATCGGTTACGAGGTGTGGCGTGACGGCGAGCTTCTCACGACGGGCGAGACCGTCCACGTGGTCGTCGACGAGCAGGGGCGGCCGCAGCGGATTCCACGGGAGTTTCGTAGCACCGTGGAAGGTCTCCTTCGGTGATGTCCGCGCGCGGCGTCCGAAAGCCCGGCGTCCGCGGCGAAGCCTGGCGGCTCGGCCCGTGGAAGCACCCTGCGGCTCGGGCGTTCGGTGCCGCCGCCGGCAGGTGGGCGAAGCGGGTAGGCGACGTTTTTCTCTCGGCGGTGCTCCCTCCGGGCGACCGGTTCCGTCCCGAGGAGATCGAAGGGGTCTCACGCGTCCTTCTGGTGCGGCCGAATTTCCGGATCGGCAACGTGCTCCTGGCCACGCCTTTGATTCCCGCTCTCCGGGAGCGCTTTCCGGGCGCGGAGCTGGACTGTCTCTGCGGAGACACGGCGGCACCTCTTCTCGAGGGGCTGGGAGTGGACCGGATTTTCGTCCTCTCTCGACGTGCGGTGCTTCGCCCGTGGGAGTTCGTGCGGCTTTTCCGGGAACTCCGGCGGCGGCGGTACGACGTCACCGTGGATGCGGGGGGCGGTTCTTTTTCCGGCTCTCTTTACGCCTACCTCGTGGGTGCCCGCTATCGCGTGGGCTCGACGCGCACGAGTTCGAGGCTCGTCAACGTGCCGCTTTTTCTGGACGGCGCGGGTCACGCCTACGACGGGTCGAGGGCGATCGCGCGGGGGTTGGGGGTCTCCGCTCCCCGTCGGCCCCTTTACCGTGTTCGGCCGACGGAAAAAGAAGAGGCGCGCCGGATTCTCGGGACGCTCGGACTGGGGCGGGATACTCCCTTTCTCGGGGTCTTCGTCGGTGGCCACAAGCGGAAACGTTTTCCGGCCGGTCGGTGGATGGAACACCTCGACGCGATGGGACGCGAAGGCCTGCCCGTCGTCGTTTTCCTCGGGCCCGAGGAGGAGTGGCTCGAAGGGCTCGTGCGAAGCCTCGGACGGCCTTCGATCCGGGTGCTTCGGCCGCTCCCTCTGAGGCTCTTCGCGGCCGTGCTCGCCGAGGCGAGTCTCGTCGTGAGCCCGGATTCGGGCCCCTTGCACCTTGCCGCCGCAGTCGAGGTTCCCACGATCGCGATCCTGCGCGACGTTCGTTCCTTGCTCTACTGCCCGCGCGGGTCCGACGACCGCGCACTGTTCGACCCCGAACCCGAAGAGCTGCTGGCCGCGGTCCGAAGTACGCTGCCTCGGACGCGGGCCTCGAGGGCCGTCAGTTGAGTCGCTTCTCCTGTTCTCGCTCTCGCGCGGCCAGGCGGTAATCGGGGCTCGCGTCGCCGGGAAGCGGAATCGTCGCGAGATCCCCCGCTCGAATCTTCCTCGGGTCCTTCCACCCGTTGGCGGCCATGAGAGCTTCGACCGCGACACCGAATCGTCGAGCGATCGTCTCCGGGGTGTCACCCGGCCGAATGCGATAGGTCGTCCGCTGCGCCGACGCCCGTGCCGAACCGGGGGCGCTGGATGCGGCGGTAAGAGCCGCGGCTTCCTTCGGAATTCGGGCCAGGGCACCGGCGCGGATGGCCCTTGGATCGCTCCAGTCGTTCGCGCGCATGAGAGCCTCGACGGAGACCCCGAACCGTGTCGCGATGCTGGCCGGCGTGTCGCCCGGTCGTATCCGGTACGTGCCGGGAGGAGGAACGGCGGCTGCGAGACGCCCGGACCTCTCTTTCTCGCGGGCGTAAGCGATCTGGAAGCGATCCCCGGTCCCGGAGGGAACGCGAATCGTGTAGCCTCCCGGCGGCGTCACGCCGCGGAGCAACGCGGGATTGAGGCTCTGGATTTCGGCGAGCGAGCTTCCCGTCATTTCGGCGATCTTCCGGAGCGAGACGGAACGGTCGACGCGGACCGTGTCGTATTCCAACGGCCGTAGTTCGGGCGGCGCGAAGCCGTGCGCTTCCGGCTCGCGCGCGATTTTCAGCGCCGCGAGAAATTGCGGTACGAACGACCGAGTTTCCGGGTGGAGGTAGCCTTTTTCGGCCATTTCCCAGAAATCCTTCGTGCCGCGGTCGACGACGCGAGCGACGTTGAACTCACCCGTATTGTACGCGGCGATGGACAGGTTCCAGTCGCCGAACATTTCGTGGAGGTCCGCGAGGTAGCGTGCGGCCGCTCGCGTGGATTTCACGGGATCCCTGCGTTCGTCCACGTACCAGTCGATGCGGAGTCCGTACCGCTCGCCGGTGCTGCGAACGAACTGCCAAGGTCCCACGGCACCGGCCGGGGACCGGGCGTTCGTGCGGTATCCGCTTTCGATGAGCGGGAGATAGGCGAGCTCCGGGGGAAGGCCTTCTTCTTCCAGGATGGCCATCATCTCCGGCACGAAACGACCCGAACGCTCGAGCGCATAGCCGAAGGACCGGCGACTACGCGTCGAGAACTGCTCGACGAAGGCGTCGACGGTCGGGTGCTCGTCGTCGAACTCCACGGTTCGGAGATTCGGCGTTTTGTCGGCCGTTTTCGTGCCGGCTCGGGCGTCGTCTTTCTGGACGTGCGAGGTGCGAGGAGGAAACTTGAGCCGTTCGAGATAGGGTTTCCACTGGGTCCCCGGCTTCGGCACCGCACAACCCGCGACGAGAACGACGATGACCGTCCCCGCCGCTTCCGCCCACGGGGTTCGTTTCCGCATGGTGGTTCCTCCCTCCTCTTCTTCGGACGCCATCCGGGTGGGGAAGAGCCAGAGCCGCCCCGGATATCCGCCTCTGCCTCGCCAACCCACTGGGACACAGCAGAAGTCCAGGCGCTCATACGCCGTCTTCCTTCCCAGGTCAAGAACCAAAGCTGTCGACGTCGGCTTTTTCGTAAAAGAAAAAAACCTTTTCGGTGTGCCGCCTGCTATGGCGAATTTTCCGCGCTCGGACGCACACGGCCGTACGCCTTCGCTCGACGCGACCAGAGAGAGCACGTCCCTCGCGATCGTCGTGGACGCCACGCGAAGTCCCGCCGCACACTCGAACTGCGCGTTCGGTTCGCGGCGGACACTCGGGTCGAACTTTACGTTCGAGCCGTTCCCGCCTACGGCCCGGGATCGACCTCGACAAGCTCGACCAGCTGGTGGACGAACTCGAGGCCGAGGCGTTCTCGGCGAAGTGGGCGAAACAGCTCCGTGATTCTTCCCGACGTAAGCGTTCTCGTGCACGCGCATAACACCGACTCGCCGGTGCACGGGCGGGCGCGCCGGTGGTGGGAGGCGTGTCTTTCGGGACCCGAGGGGGTGGGTTTCGCTTGGGTCTCTACACGACCGACACGGACTTCGCTCGTTTCCCGGGCCTGCGCTGGGTCGATCCCTGCGCCTCACGGTGAGGGCAACTCCGGTCGGGTACCGGGGATTTTTCGCCTGCCAACCGGACCCGGTCGGGCTCCGCGTGTGCTCGCGACGCGCCTTCCGTGGCGTCACGAGTTCGGATGTTCCTCGTGTCACGACTTCGACGCTCGTACCACGCGGTAGTGGCGGGGACCGTTTCTCGTTCCTCGCTTCTCACGTCACTCGCCATGGACCCTTCACGAGAGCGTGCGCAGTTGGCCGCGTACAGATGCGCTTCGCGAGGATGCATGGGAAACTTTCGGCTCCTGTGGCATAAATCGTGCTCGGTTCGGGTGCGGAATGGGTGCGGGTCTTCGGCGGTTTCTCCTGTGCGTTGCCTTGGCCCTCGTGGTCGTTCCGAGCCCTGCGCCGGGCACGACACTCGTGGCTCTCTCCGAAGAAGAGCTCGCCCTCGACGCGACAGCCATCGTCCTCGGACACGTGACGGAAATCGAGTCCCTTCTCGACGAGAACGGTGCCGTCCACACGTATGTCTGGCTCGAACCGGAAGAAATCCTCAAGGGAAATCTCCCGCTCGAGGAGTTCGTGCTCAAGGAACCCGGCGGGATCGTCGGGGATCACGTCGAGCGCGTGGTGGGGAGCGCGGAGTACACCGTCGGCGAGCGGGTTCTCGTCTTTCTCAAGCAGGGAGCGGACGGGACACTCCACACGGCGCATCTCTCGCTGGGGAAGTACGTCGTCGAGGACGACGGCCACGGCTGGGAGGTAGTCCGGCCCGACGTGGGCTACGGAGCTACGGTCTACGAGCCCTTTTCGGGCCGGTTCGAGCGCGGCCGGCGTAGGTTCTCTACCCTCGAGGACTTCGTAGGCCGCATCCGCGACACGCTCGAGCGCTCCGGCGGCGCTGCCGTGCTTCCCGAGCGCCCCGTCGAACTCGTGCCGGCCGAGCTCGAGAGCGATGTCCCGCGTGAATACCGAGCTTCGTTCACGTTTCTCGGGTCTCCCTCCCGCTGGTTCGAGCCCGATTCGGGCGAGACCGTCTTTTTCAAGATCGATTCGACAGGGACGACCGGGCCCGCCATGACGGCAGCGCAGTCGATCGAAGCCGTGCGGGACGCTCTCGACGCCTGGACGAGCATCCCGACCTCCGCTCTCGCGCTCGGCGACGGCGGTCCCATGAGCCCCGTTCCGTTCGCCGGCTGTTCGAACGGGAACCGGATCGTTTTCGAGGATCCCTTCGACGAGGTCGACGACCCGGCGGGCTGCGGAGGCGTGCTCGCGATCGGCGGCTATTGCTCCACGACCCAGACGAAGGTCGTGAACGGTACGACGTTCAACCGGATCGTGCTCGGCAAGGTCACGTTCGCGGACGGGTGGTCGGGCTGTTCGGTCTGGAACGCGTGCAACGTGGGCGAGGTCGCAGTCCACGAACTCGGCCACGCGATCGGCTTCGGCCACTCCTCCGACCCCGACGCCACGATGCGAAGCTCCGCGCACTTCGACGGCCGGTGTGCCAATCCCTACGGCTCGGCGAATCCCTCGGTGCGGGACGACGAGGTGGCCGGTGCCGAGTTCGTCTACCCGATCCTCGGGACTCCGAGTCCCACACCCACTCGAACGGTCACTGCGACTCCGACCTCCACACCCACGGTCACGCACACGGCGACGGTGACGCCGACTCCGACGATCACGCTTTCGCCCACGCCGACCGCGACGGCGACGCGAACACGAACACCGACGCACACTCCGACACCCACGGAGACTTCCACGCCTTCGCGGACGCCGACCTCCACGTCGACGCGGACCCCGACACGCACGTTCACGCGTACGCCGACTCCGAGCGTGACGCCGACACGAACTCACACCTTCACCCCGTCGCGTACCGCGACGGCCACGTCGACCCCTACGATCAGTTCCACCCCTACCGTGACGCACACGGCCACGCGCACCCGCACACCGACCGAGACCCCCACTCCGACGCGAACCAGGACGCCCTCCGCCACGCCGACGGTCACGCAGACCCGAACGTTCACACCTACGCGAACGCACACGCCCACGCCGACGGTGACGCGCACGTTCACGGCGACCGCGACGCGCACACGCACGCCGACGCGCACCTGGACGCCGGTTCCTTCTTCGACGCCTACGCCCGTGCCGACGTCGACGGCCACGGCGTCCCCCACGCCGCGGACGAATCTCGCGCTCGGGAAGGTGGCGCGGCAGTCGAGCACGATCGAGGGTGCGGTGGCGTCGCGTGCGGTGGACGGGAACGAGAGCGGGATGTGGTGGGACGGGTCGGTGACGCACACGGCGTGGGAGGCGGAGCCGTGGTGGGAGGTGGATCTGGGAGCGGTGGGGTGGATCGAGTGGGTGGACGTGTGGAATCGGACGGACTGCTGCGGGGAGAGGCTACGGGATTTCTACGTGCTGGTGTCGGACGAGCCTTTCGTGGGCGGAGGGCTTTCGGAGGTGCTGGGGCAGGCGGGTGTGGGGGCGTATTTCGTCGCGGGAGTGGGAGGGAGTCCGACGAGCGTGGCGGTAGGGAGGACGGGGAGGTACGTGCGGGTGCAGCTCGGGCGGGCGGAGTATCTCTCGCTGGCGGAGGTGGAGGTGTGGGGCGAGATGGGAGCGGTGCCGGAGCCCACGCCGACGCCGACACCGGGGAGTTCGGGAGTGGGGAATCTCGCGCTCGGGAAGGTGGCGCGGCAGTCGAGCACGATCGAGGGTGCGGTGGCGTCGCGTGCGGTGGACGGGAACGAGAGCGGGATGTGGTGGGACGGGTCGGTGACGCACACGGCGTGGGAGGCGGAGCCGTGGTGGGAGGTGGATCTGGGAGCGGTGGGGTGGATCGAGTGGGTGGACGTGTGGAATCGGACGGACTGCTGCGGGGAGAGGCTACGGGATTTTTACGTGCTGGTGTCGGACGAGCCTTTCGTGGGCGGAGGGCTTTCGGAGGTGCTGGGGCAGGCGGGTGTGGGGGCGTATTTCGTCGCGGGAGTGGGAGGGAGTCCGACGAGCGTGGCGGTAGGGAGGACGGGGAGGTACGTGCGGGTGCAGCTCGGGCGGGCGGAGTATCTCTCGCTGGCGGAGGTGGAGGTGTGGGGCGAGATGGGAGCGGTGCCGGAGCCCACGCCGACGCCGACACCGGGGAGTTCGGGAGTGGGGAATCTCGCGCTCGGGAAGGTGGCGCGGCAGTCGAGCACGATCGAGGGTGCGGTGGCGTCGCGTGCGGTGGACGGGAACGAGAGCGGGATGTGGTGGGACGGGTCGGTGACGCACACGGCGTGGGAGGCGGAGCCGTGGTGGGAGGTGGATCTGGGAGCGGTGGGGTGGATCGAGTGGGTGGACGTGTGGAATCGGACGGACTGCTGCGGGGAGAGGCTACGGGATTTCTACGTGCTGGTGTCGGACGAGCCTTTCGTGGGCGGAGGGCTTTCGGAGGTGCTGGGGCAGGCGGGTGTGGGGGCGTATTTCGTCGCGGGAGTGGGAGGGAGTCCGACGAGCGTGGCGGTAGGGAGGACGGGGAGGTACGTGCGGGTGCAGCTCGGGCGGGCGGAGTATCTCTCGCTGGCGGAGGTGGAGGTGTGGGGCGAGATGGGAGCGGTGCCGGAGCCCACGCCGACGCCGACACCGGGGAGTTCGGGTAGCGGGGAATCTCGCGCTCGGGAAGGTGGCGCGGCAGTCGAGCACGATCGAGGGTGCGGTGGCGTCGCGTGCGGTGGACGGGAACGAGAGCGGGATGTGGTGGGACGGGTCGGTGACGCACACGGCGTGGGAGGCGGAGCCGTGGTGGGAGGTGGATCTGGGAGCGGTGGGGTGGATCGAGTGGGTGGACGTGTGGAATCGGACGGACTGCTGCGGGGAGAGGCTACGGGATTTCTACGTGCTGGTGTCGGACGAGCCTTTCGTGGGCGGAGGGCTTTCGGAGGTGCTGGGGCAGGCGGGTGTGGGGGCGTATTTCGTCGCGGGAGTGGGAGGGAGTCCGACGAGCGTGGCGGTAGGGAGGACGGGGAGGTACGTGCGGGTGCAGCTCGGGCGGGCGGAGTATCTCTCGCTGGCGGAGGTGGAGGTGTGGGGCGAGACGGGAGCAGGAGGCTCGTCGTCCGTAGCTGCGTCCGGGCGGTAAAGGACGTCCGGACGACAGGGGTCGCTCCCGCCCCGCTACAGGACCTCTTTCGGCGGAGAGGGCCTACCGCTCGCCTCCGCTGGGTGCGTCTACTCGAAGAGCGGAATTCCCAGCGCCCGCGCCGCGCGGCCGAGCCGCTCGTCGTAGGTGGCGAGCCGCACTTTCTGGCGGCGTTCCCTGAGGTGCTCGATCGAGGCCAGATGCAGGGCGTCGAGCGTACGCACCGGCAGCGGGAACGGGTCGAGCGCTCGCGCCAACACCTCGGGTGTCAGCTCGAGGAGCGCCACACGCCCTAGAAGCGTTCGCACGTGCTCGCCGTGGCTCTTGCCCAAACCGCGCGCGTTCACCCGAATCCAGAGCTCGTACTCCAGAAGGCGACTGGAAACGAGCACTTCGGCCCAGAGACCCGCGGGTGGGACGCGGTCCTCCCCGAAGAGGTGTGCCAGGGCTACCGAGGTGTCCAGATAGATCACCTGTCGCCTCGGTCCGCTTCGAGTTCCCGGAGCAAGGTGTCCGTGGGCGCCAGCGGTGCGCGTGGAGGCGGTGGCCCGGGCGGAAAAAGAGGGGGCTGGAGGACGCCACGCCGGACGAGATCGGCAAGGAAGGCGTCGGCAACGGAAAGACTCCTGCGATCCTCGGGGGGACGCAACTCCGCGACCACCCGGTCGCGGTCGGTGATCAAGACGGTCTCTCCACGTGCCGCGAGGCGAACGTATTCGCTCAGTCGATTCTTGAGAACCTTGAGCCCGACGACGCGCACGGTTCCTGGTAGCTTCTAGGAGCTACTTTGTCAATCTCCGCGTGCTCCAGAGCGGCTTCGCGAGCCAAGGCTCGCCGCCAGCGAGCGCCGGGAGCCGCTCCGATTTCCGGACGAAGGGGCACGGTTCTCTTCCGGTGCTACGACCGCCCGGTCGACGTCGGTTTGGCAACTGAAGTGTCCGATTTTGCTCTTCACGCAGGCAAAACCAGGCCCGAGAAGGGACGGAGTTCGCCTCCCGTCCGTTGTCGGTGCTGCAGGAAAATGACGGCGCCTTTTGACATTTCGACAAATGAAGTGTCCGCTCCCGGTTCGCGTCGGAGGGCGCGGCGGAGAGGCTTCGAGCCTGCCTTGCCGCCCCGCGAAGGCTCGGCTATGAGCACGGCGCGATGGTGCGGCGTCTTGCTCTCCTCGGCCTTGCCCTCCTTGCCGCCTGCACGCGCACGCAGGAAGAGCCCCGGGACCGCGAGCGGCCGTTCCGGGTCGCGCTTCTCACGCCGGGCCCCGTGAGCGACGCGGGCTGGAATGCGCTCGCGTACGAGGGTCTTCTCCGCATCCGCGACGAGCTCGGGGCGGAGGTGAGCCAGATGGAAACGAAGACACCGGCCGAGTTCGAGGAGGGCTTCCGCGCGTACGCGAAGCAGGGCTACCAGCTCGTTTTCGGTCACGGTTTCGAGTTCCAGGAAGCTGCCGCCACCGTGGCAGCCGAGTTCCCGGACACGGTCTTTATCACCACCTCGGGCAACACGGTGCGCAAGAACGTGGCCCCTATCCGCTTCCTTCTCGAGGAGGCCACCTACCTCGAGGGCATGCTCGCCGCTCTCATGTCCAGGACGGGCAAAGCCGGCGTCGTGGGCGGCATCGAGATTCCGTCCGTGAAAAGTACCGTCCTTGCCTTCGAGGCCGGAGCGAAAGCCGTGGACCCCGATTTCGAGGTCCCGAAGTCCTACATCGGGAACTGGGAAGACGTGGGAGCCGCGAAGGAGGCAGCGCTGGCGCTGGTCGAGCAGGGTGCGGACTTTCTTTTCCACAACGCGGACGCAGCCGGGCTCGGAGTCTTTCAGGCGGCGCAGGAAAAGCAGGTCTACGCGTTCGGGGCGAACAAGGACCAGAGCGACGTGGCCCCGGACGTGGTTCTCGCGAGCGCCGTCGCCGACATCCCGACGGCCTTCGTGCAGGTGGCTCGCGAAGTCCTGGAGGGCCGGTTCGTGGGCCGCGTCGAGAAAAAGGGCATGAAGGACGGCGTCGTCTCGCTCGTCTACAATCCCCGGCTCGAGCACAAGATCCCGCCCGAAGTCCGCGCCCGCGTCGAGGAAGCACGCCAGAGGATCGTGGCCGGCGAACTGCGAGTCCCCACGGTCGAGTTCTGACCTCCGGCACGCGGGAGATGGCGCGACCGGTACGGCTCGAGCTTGCGGGCGTACGGAAAGCGTTCGGCGAGGTCCTCGCACTCGACGACGTGCGATTCGAGGTCCGCGCGGGCGAAGTGCACGCACTCCTCGGGGAGAACGGAGCCGGGAAGACGACGCTCATGCGGTGCGTCTACGGCCTCGAGCGGCCCGACGCGGGAAAGATGGTCTTCGAGGGGCGAGAGGGCTGGCCCCGCAACCCGCGGGAAGCCCGCGCTCTCGGCATTTCCATGGTCCACCAGCACTTCACGCTCGTCGAACGCCTCACGGTGGCCGAGAACCTCGTGCTTGCCCTTCCGGGCAAGGGTCTCCGCTACGACGCGCGCTCCGCCGCCCGGCTCGCCTCGGGAGTGGCAGCTCGGTTCGGTCTCGAGATCGGCGAGCCCGGCGAACGCGTGGAAAACCTTTCCGTGGGCACGAAGCAGCGTATCGAGATCGTGAAGGCACTCCTGGGCTCGCCCGGGCTTCTCGTCCTCGACGAGCCCACGGCCGTGCTCACCCCCGACGAGGTGGAACAGCTTTTTCGCGTCCTCGGGCGGCTGCGTTCGGAGGGGGTGGCGATCGTGTTCATCACGCACAAGCTGCGGGAAGTTTCCGCCATCGCGGACAGGGTGACCGTCCTGCGCAGGGGTCGAATCGTCGCCGAACGCGAGACGGGCGAGACTTCCGAAGACGAGCTCGCGGCCCTCATGGTCGGAGAGGACGTTCCACGTGCCCGGAAATCCCGCCCCCCGGAAGAGACGGACGTTCTGCGCGCCCGGGGACTCAGGCTTTCCCCGAGTGGCGAGGCGTTCGACCTTCGCGTGCGTCGCGGCGAGGTGCTCGGGATTGCCGGCGTCGACGGCAACGGCCAGCGCGAGCTTTTCTCCGTCCTGGCCGGTCTTGCGCCACCTTTGGCGGGTGAGCTTTTCGTGCGCGGGGTGCCCGTTCGGTCCTTCTCTCCCGCTTCGCTCCAGAGGCTCGGGATAGCGGTGGTTCCGCCCGAGCGGCGGACCGAAGGGCTCGTGCTCGGCATGTCGGTCGCCGAGAACCTGGTCCTCCATCGGGTCCTTCTCGAACGGTTCGCCCGATGGGGTTGGCTCCGACTTCGAGCCGTGGACGAGTTCGCCCGCGAAGAGGTGCGGCGCTTCCGAATCCAGGTTTCGTCGGTGCGAGAGCGTGTCTCCGTGCTTTCCGGGGGCAACCAGCAGCGGCTCGTCGTGGCGAGAGCGCTCGCGACCGATCCCGAAGTGCTCGTGGCCGTGAACCCCACGCGTGGTCTCGACGTCGCCGCGACGCAATCCGTGCACCGCCTTCTCGTCGAGCACGCCGAGGCCGGTCACGGCGTGCTTCTGGTCTCGACCGACCTCGACGAGGTCCTCGCGCTCAGCGATCGTGTCTCGGTGCTCTACCGCCACGCGCTGCGCGGAAACCTCGAGCGTCCCTTCGAGGCTCGCGAAGTGGGGCGCCTCATGGCGGGACTCTCGTGACCGGAAGCAAGAGCGTGGCCGCCCGAGTCGCGAAATCGCGAGCCGTTTCGACAGCGGCTGCGCTCCTCGCGGGGCTCGTGACGAGCGCCCTTTTCGTCGCTCTCACGGGCCGAAGCCCCGTTCGCGCCTTCTCGGCTCTTTTCTCCGGGGCCCTGGGGTCGCTCGACGGACTTTCGGAGGTGGCGGTGAAGTCCTGCCCGCTGGTTCTCTGCGGTCTTGCCGTGGCGCTCGCCTTCCGTGCGGGGCTCTGGAACATCGGCGCCGAGGGGCAGCTCCTCGCCGGTGCCCTCGCGGCTGCGTGGGTCGGCCCGCTCTGGAAAGGGGCGCCGGGGCTCCGGGCCGTGGCTGTCACGCTTTGCGCGGCTTCGGCGGCCGGTGCGTTCTGGGCGTGGCTCGCGGGCCTTCTCCGCGTGAAGCGAGGGGTGAACGAGGTCATCGGCACCATCATGCTCAACTTCGTCGCCGCGGCGCTCGTGGGTTGGGTCGTCCAGGGACCTCTCATGGAACCGGGCGGAGCGTATCCCCAAACGGAAGCCCTCCCTCCCGCGGCGCGGCTTCCACGCCTCTTCCCGGGACTCCGGCTTCACGCGGGTGTCTTTCTCGCCCTTCTTGGCGCGGCACTTCTCGGGCTCGTCTTGCGCCGGACGGTTTTCGGCTTCGGCGTGCGTGCCGCGGGCGAGAATCCCACCGCCGCCCGGGTGGCGGGAATTTCCGTCGAGAGACTCTGGCTCGGGACCATGGCTCTCAGCGGTGCGCTCGCGGGCCTCGCCGGCGGAATCGAAGTCTCGGCCGTCACGTACCGGCTCTACGAGAACTTCTCTCCCGGTTACGGTTTCACGGGCATTGCCGTGGCACTCCTCGGAAGGCTCGACCCTTTCGGCGTTCTCCTGGCAGGCCTTTTCTTCGGCGTCCTCGAGGCGGGTTCCAACGCCATGCAGCGGAACGCGGACGTGTCGTCGGTCCTCGTTTTCGTCGTGCAGGCCACGGTCATTCTCTTCCTCGTCGCTCTCGAGAGGCGCAGGGAGGGCTAGGGAGAAGAGGAGAGGTAAGGAGGACGGACGTGGAAGCCTTCGTTTCGGCTCTCCTGCAGTCGACCGTGAAGATGGCCGTCCCGCTTCTTCTCGCGTCGGTGGGAGAGCTCGTCTCGCAGAGAGCGGGGGTCATCAACGTGGGGCTCGAGGGGAAGATCCTCGTCGCTGCCTTCGCCGCGATGGCGGTCGCGTACTTTTCGGGTTCGCCCTGGGCCGGAGTCCTGGCTGGGGTCGCCGCGAGCCTCCTGCTCGCGGTTCTCTCGGGCTTTCTCATGGTCGTGCTCGCGGCCGATCAGGTCATCGTGGGGACCGCGCTCAACCTCCTGGCGCTCGGGCTCACGGGGGTGGGCTACCGTGCGGCCTTCGGTGTGACGGGTGCCGCGCTCACGGTGCCGCCGCTTCCGGCCTGGCCTCTCCCCTGGGTTTCCGAGCTTCCCTGGGTCGGTCCGGCTCTCTTTTCCCGGACCGTGCTCGGGTATCTCACGGCGCTCGCTCTCGTTCTCGTCTGGTTTTTTCTTTTCCGAACTCGAGCGGGCTTGCGGCTTCGCGCGGTGGGCGAGAATCCCGAGGCCGCGGACGCCGAAGGCGTTCCCGTCGTGCGGACGCGCTTTTTTGCCGTCCTCGCTTGCGGCGCGTTCGCAGGCCTGGCCGGGTCGTACCTCTCGGTCGTCTACGCGCGCACGTTCGTCGAGGGCATGTCGGCGGGACGCGGATTTCTCGCTCTTGCCATCGTCGTCTTCGGCCGCTGGTCTCCCCTGGGCGCTCTTTTCGGCGCGCTCCTTTTCGGGATGGCCACGGCACTCCAGTTCCACTTCCAGGCTCTCGCCCTGGACGTTCCCTACCACCTCCTTCTGGCCTTTCCCTACGCCGTGACACTGGCCGTCCTCGCCGTCGCGGGAGCGCGCGGGGCCGACGCTCCGCGGGCGCTCGGCGTGCCGTACGCGAGGCGGGGAGCGTGAGGGGCTCCGGTTCGACTCGACGAAGCCCGCCGGCCGGGCCAACGGGACTCGACGAGCGGCGGAGGTTCGCCAGGAAGACTCGAGCAAGCCGCCCGCCCGGGCGTCTGTCGGCCAACGGACCGGTCTCGTAGACTGGTCATGTGAAGACCATCAACGCTTCGGAATTCAAGGCGCGCTGTCTCGAAATCCTGGATCGGGTAGCCGCGGGGGAGGGACCCGTTCTCATTCGGAAAAGGGGACGCCCCGTCGCCGAACTCGTACCCCCGAGGCAGGTACGGCCCCAGGACGCCTTGCACGGCACGGTCCACATCCACGGGGACGTGGTGAGCCCCGTGCTTCCGCCCGACGCATGGGAAGCCGAAGCCGGCAGAAAACCCCGGTGAAGGTCCTTCTCGATACGCACATCCTGCTCTGGTGGTTCGGCGACCCGAAAAGACTCTCTCGCAGGCAGCGGGCTGTCGTCGAGTCCGCGGGAAGGGACTCGCCGCTGATGGTTTCGGAGATTTCCCTCTGGGAAATCGCAACTCTCGTGCAGTCGGGGCGCGTGAGCCTGGATCTCCCCCTCCGAGAGTGGCTCGAGCGCGCCACGGCTCCTCCCCTGGTGAGGAGGCTCGGCGTTTCTCCCGCCGTCGCGGCCGCCGCAGCTGCGCTTCCGGCCTCGTTCCCCGGGGACCCCGCCGACCGGATCATCGTCGCAACTGCCAGGGTCGAAGGCGCGACGGTGCTCACCCAGGACGAGAGAATCCGCCGCGCCAGGGTCGTGCCCACGTTGGGCTGAGGCGGCTCCGGGCGCGCTTCACCTTTCGGGCCAGGCTCTCTTCGGGGCCGACTTTCGACGACTTTCACGATGGCCGGAGTTTTCGGTAAGGCCGGCGGGCGCTTTTTGTGCCGTTCCGAACCTCGCGAGCCTGCTCTTCAGGGTCGTGGGATTCCGGCGAGAACCATCGGCAACGGCACGAGATCGCGCCGAATCGCGTCCAGGACGAAGCCCAGCGCTTCGAGCGACACGGTGCCAAGCAGCGTGGCATCGCCCTCTTCTCCGAAAATCACCGGCGCCGCACCTCTGCCGCCCACCGTAGAAAAAGAGTGCGTCACCCCGATCGCGGTCGATCGTCGACCCGTCGGCGAGCCGAAAGGTCTGCCGGCTGTGGGGTTCGATGCCGAGTCGCTCCAGCACCGCACGCGGCACGACGGAGTAGACCGCACCGGAGTCGACCAGAAATTCGACCGACTCGCGCCGCTCCGGTGCTGCAGGGTTGGCGACCTCCACGGTCAGCACCGTGAGACCCATGACCCGAAAGATAGTGGCCCGCCCGAGGCCCGTCAAACAGCCTCTTCTCGCTCACTCGAAAAACTCGTTCAGGTACTCCTCGACGTTGGTGTAACCGTCGCCGTCGAGGTCTCCGTTGCGGTCCTCGGGGTCCGTGGGGTCGAGCCCGCGAGCGAGCTCCCAGTCGTCGGGCATGGCGTCCCCGTCGGTGTCGACGGGGGGAGTGCCCCCGGACATCTCGGGCCAGCCGCCCACCTCGTCCTGCGAGAGGAGAATCTGCCCGGTTCCGTTTTGGATCGAGGCGATCACACGCTCGTCCACCGGGTCACGGTAGGGCACGATGGCGCCCGCGCCCTTTGCGTCGAGGAGCAGGTCTTGCAGGGTTTCGGGCGGGTCCATCGTGATGCCGGCGCCGTCGTGGAAGGGCGTGGCGACGAGGACGTCCTGCGTGATTTCGGGATCGTGGTCGACGGCGAGCCACTCCTCTTCGAGCGACGTGGTTTGCACGACTTCCCTTCCGGGCCCGATGTTCGCCTCGAGGAAGATCGAGTTCGGTACCGTGCCGATCTCTCCCGTGTCCGGCTCCTCGGCGTAAAGAACGTAGATTCCCTTCACGTAGGTCGAGTCCGGCCAGGTGGCCGTGGAGGGACCGGGCAGGAAGACGTTCGCGCGGACATCGGCCGTGTCACCCGGCATGAGGAGAAGCTCGATGGCCCGCTGGCCGTAGTTGTAAACCAGGTTGTTCGCGACGACGTTCTGGGGGGAGCGGATCTGGGGATTTCTCTGGTTGTTGCTCACGAGCACGTTGTGGTGGCTCGAGATGTTCCCTCCGGCCGTGCTGTGGTGCGTGATGCCTTTCGAGCCTTCGATCCTGAGCGCTTCGGCCACGATGTTCCAGGAGAACGTCACGTCGCGCGCGCCGTTGAGGACGTAAAGGTTCCCGCCGCGCCCCCACGAGATCGAGTTGTGGTCGACGACGATGTTGTACGCGTTGTTTCCCGTGATGTTGATGCCGCGGAGGATCTGAGAAGGACTCTGGTTCGGGATGTCGCCCACCCGAATGCGGAGCCCGCGGATCACGACGTCGTGGGTGCGGATGTCGATCTCGCCGTTCTTGACGAGGATGCCGTCGCCCGGCGCCGTCTGCCCCGCGACCGTGAGGAACGGGTTGCGCACGATGATGCTTTCGCCGCCGAGGTCGATCGTCCCGCCGACGTCGAAGACGACGATGCGTGGCCCTTCGGCTTCGAGTGCGGCGCGGAGGCTACCCGGGCCGTCGGCATCGAGGTTGGTCACCTTGAGAATCACGCCACCGCGTCCGCCCACGGTCGTGGCCCCGAACCCTTCGGCACCGGGGAAGGCGGGGAGGGCGGAAGGGGTGGAGGCGGGTGTGGGGCTCGGGGTGTGGGTCGGAGGGACGGTGGGAGTCGGGGTGTGGGTGTGCGTGGGCGTGGGAGAAAGCGTGGGGGTATGGGTGGGAGTCGGGGTGTGGGTGTAGGTGGGGCGTGGGGGTGAAGCTCGGTGTGGGTGTGAAGGTATGGGTCGGCGTGTGGGAGTGCGTTGGCGTGTGGGTCGGTGTGGCGGTCGGAGTCCAGGTAGGCGTGTGGTGTGGGTGGAGGTAGGGGTGGCGGTGGGCGTGGCCGAAGGAGTGGGGGTGGGAGTGGCGGGCAGGAGCGATTCTCGGCAGACGACTCGCTCGTCGTCGTTGCGCTTGCAGCCCACGAAGACGGACTCGAGGCAGCGTCCGGCCGAGGTCGTCACGCGCACCGTGGCGGGGAGCACGAGCGGAGCGCGGACTTCGTCGAGGGCGGGGCCCTTGCCGCGGACGTAGAAAGACGTGGTGCGGCTTGCGATGCGGGCCAGGCCGTTTCCGCCTGCGGGGTCTCTTTTCTCGCGGTAGACCCAGCGGGTGCCGCGGCGGTTGAGATACCATCCCTCGGCGTTGGTCGGATCGGTCTGGGCGCGCAGGACGAGTCCCGTGGCGTCGAAGAGCTCGATGACCGTGGTGCCCTGCGTGGGGTCGTCGATCAGGATGCCGCCCCGGCTCTCGACGGCGCGCCAGACGACTCTGTCGCGGAGGTCGTTCTCGGAGTCGACGACCTTCAGGCGCCGGCCTTCGACGAGCTGGCAGTCCTGGGCCCGGGCGGGACCGGGCGCGAGAGGCTGGAGGAGAAGAAGGAAAAGAACGCCGAGAACGGGAAGAGCCGCAGCCTTTTCCTCCGAATCCCCGCTGCGGGCCGATACCACGAAACTCGCTCTCCGTTTGTTCCCCGGGTGCTCCCTCATTAGGTCACTCCTCCCGCTTGGCTTTCCATTGGGTCCCGACTTTTTCGGCTCCTCGAGCCGGAAGCGGAACGCACGCCAACTCTTTCCCCCGTTGCCAGATGCCCTCGTCGACTCGTGCCCACACCGACCTTCTCCCGGAGCAACGGGAATCACGGCCACACCTCCATCCGACTCGGCGGTGCACCCGCCGCTTCCCAGGCCGCGGCCGTCTCTGCGATCGTCGCCCACCGGACGAACGGCAGATCCGAGAGACGACGGGCCCAGGCTTCGATGGCGTCGATCCCTTCGCCCGAGGCCGGCGTCCGGAGCGTGGCCGGCTGCGCCATGATGCTCACGCTCAGCACGGGCGGATAGTCCTCGCCCGCGGCGATGGCCTCGGCGAGCGCTTCGATCTGGGCCAGGTTGTCGCGCGTGCCGCTGCCGACGGCGATCAGTGCGCCGTCGGGGTCGTGTGTGGTGTACTCGGCCGCGCTGGCCGGCCGCCAGAGCCCGATGGAGGTATCGTCGTTGCCCCCCTGGTGTCCGATGTCCCCGGTCAGCCCGGAAATGCCCCAGAGCACCCCGGCCTGCCACACGTAGCCGTCGCTTGCCGCGAGCGGTTCGCGCAGCACGTCGATCTCCCAGACGAGCAACCCGGACGCGACGTTCGTCGGATGCCCGCCGAGCTCCGCGATTCGGGAGGCCGCCGCGGCTCGATCGGCGAGATCGTGCGTGTGCACGTCCCATTCGACGCCCAGCGCTTCCGTGGCGCGGATGATCTCGCCGGCACGAGGTTCCTGCTCGAGCCAGTCGATGTCCGCCCCGACCGACCAGCGCATCCCGGTCGCCGTCGCGCGTTGGAGAAACGCGATCAAGGCGTCGGGATCGGGCCAGGTGCGACGTCTGTTTTCGATGTGCATGGTGCCGGAGATGTAAAGAAGCGTCTCGGTGTGCTCGGGTGGCGCCTCTTCTTGGAGCGCCAGGATCATGGGCGCGTTGACGGGCGCGACGCGGTCGCGGATGGAGTCGGCGTAGGCGACGGTGGATTCGTAGAGCGACCACATTTGCTCCCGCGCTTCGTCGGAGAGCAGGGCCGACTTCAGGTCGGGGTTCCAGGGTGGTCGCCGGCCGCCGTCGATGTACACCGTGAGCCAGGCCGCTCGCTCGGCAAAAAAGTCGTTGTCGTGCATTTTGACGCCGACGAAGTACGGGGGGTGCGCACCGCCGGCGCTGCGCGCCTGGGCGAGCGCGTCTTCTACGATGTCGGCCGCATCCTGTCCCACGTGCTGGAAAAGGCGCAGGTCGTAGTGCTCCGGCTTGAGAAGGAGGCCATCGAGCGTTTCGCCCAGATTGACGGCTCGGCCGTGAACGACCGCCAAAGAAGCGCCGAGGTCTCCGAAGACCGCGCGGGCGGACCTGCCGACTTCCCCGCCTGCCAGAACTCCGATGATGTAGGGGCTGTATCCGAGCTGCTGCGCGAGCCACTGGTATCCGCCAGGGTCGGCGGTCGGTTGCCCGGTGACCGGATCGAGACCGTGCGTTTCGTAATTCCTGATGGTCTCGTACTGGTCTTCGGGGGACATCTCGCCGAGCCCCGCCCAATCGTAGCCGGGGTAGTAGGGTTTGGGTGGGCGCACGTGGTAGGAGACGGCGACGACGGGAGACGACACGAGCCGCTCGAGCAGCTCCGGTGCCCGATCGGCGAACAGGTCCGCCATGGTCGCGGTCAGGAAAACGTCCACGGGTACGTCGTGCGCTTCGTGCAGGTCGACGATCTCGTGCAGGACGGCGATGCTCTCTTCGGGGTAAGCGAAGTCCTGCACGTTGATGGAGAAGGTGAGGAAATCCAGCTCGGAGCTCGCCTCGGGAGTGGGCGTGGCAGTCGGGGTCGTAGGGTCGGGGATCGGCGTCGATGTCCCGCTCGGTGGGGGGATCAGGCTGTTGATGTAGACCTCGACGTTGTCGTAGCCCTCCGGGCTGAGGTCCTTGCCGTTGGCGTCGTACACGTCGGGATTCAGCCCGTGGGCCGTCTCCCAGTCGTCCGGCATGCCGTCGCCGTCGCTGTCTGCCGGCGCGTCATACGTGGTGGTATACGTCGGCCAGCCGCCGGCGTTGTTGTCGCAGTGGATGATGAAGCGGTAGTCCGCTCCCACCTCGGGGATCACGTCCCAGGGGCGGTCCACCGTCACCACGTTGGTTTCGGGATCGAAGCGCGCGACGTCCCGTACTTGGCCTCTAGCCGCACCGCTGGTGATTTCGATGCTGTTGCCATCGTACGTGTGTTCGTTCTGTGGGTTCGGCCCCTGTTGGGTGTCGCCAGGGTGGTGCTCGACGGTGACGGTGGTGGACGTGGCGCCCTGGACCTGGCCCTGGGGATAGTAAATCGGGTCGGCATCCACGCAGTCGCGGATCCCACCCCCACGCGCCTCGAGTTCGGCCAGGATGCGCCGATCCACCGCGTCACGCCCGCGAGCGAGGGTGAAATTGCCTGCCCCCGTGGCGCCGGTGAGCTTGGCGTAGACCGCCTCCGGCGGGTCCACGGTGACGCCGGAGGGGGTCCCGACCGGAACGTCGCTGCGATACTGCTCGTCGCCATCTACCACCAGCCACTCGTCGCCGCTGTCGGTGGGACGAAACGGCCCGAGATTGTCCCGAACGTACACCCGGGTCGTGCCGCAATCCCCGTCAGGGCAACCGATGATCACCCCGCGGCTCTCGGCCGGCGTATCCGGGCCGGCGATGAAATGGTTTCCGACGATGTTGAGCAGGACGTCCGCTCTCACCGTCAGACCGTTGTTCCCCCAGTTGTAGATCAGATTGTTCACCGCCTCGCCGTCCACGCCGTTGGCGTACTGCGGATTGCGGTTGTATCCATGCGCGATGAGGTTGTGGTGCACGCTGATCCGGTCCATGGGATCCTGCGCGTACAGTGCGAAGGCGTAGCCGTGTGCCCCTTCCTGGTGCAGACTGTTGTGCAGCGGCTCGCTCACGATGTTGTACTGGAACGTCACATCCCGAGCGAAACCGACGCCGACGACCTCGTCGGTGGACCAACTCAGGGAGTTGTGGTCGACGACGATGTTGTAGGACGGAGCTTCCGGGCTACCCCAGATGGTGATGGCGCGCCGCACGCCGGGCCGTTGGCCTTCGGGATTGTCGCCGGGGCGGATGGTAAGTCCACGGATGATGACATCGTGGGTGCTGGTGATGCGGATGCCGGCATTGCGTAAGATCACACCATCGCCGGGGGCGGTCTGGCCGGCCACGGTGAGATACGGAGACGCGACCCGAATGTCTTTCTTCAGGTCGATTACCCCGCCCACCTCGAAGACCACGATGCGCGGCCCTTCGGCTTCCATGGCTGCGCGCAGGGAACCGGGGCCGGAATCGGCCAGGTTGGTCACCTTGAGAATCACGCCACCGCGTCCGCCCACGGTCGTGGCCCCGAACCCTTCGGCACCGGGGAAGGCGGGGAGGGCGGAAGGGGTGGAGGCGGGTGTGGGGCTCGGGGTGTGGGTCGGAGGGACAGGTGGGGGTCGGCGTGTGGGTGTAGGTAGGCGTGGGGGTGAAGCTCGGGGTGTGGACGGTCGGAGTCGTGGGTGAGGCGTGTAGGTGTGTGTGGAGGTGGCGGTGGCGGTGGGCGTGGCCGAAGGAGTGGGGGTGGGAGTGGGGGGCAGGAGCGATTCTCGGCAGACGACTCGCTCGTCGTCGTTGCGCTTGCAGCCCACGAAGACGGACTCGAGGCAGCGTCCGGCCGAGGTCGTCACGCGCACCGTGGCGGGGAGCACGAGCGGAGCGCGGACTTCGTCGAGGGCAGGGCCCTTGCCGCGGACGTAGAAAGACGTGGTGCGGCTTGCGATGCGGGCCAGGCCGTTTCCGCCTGCGGGGTCTTTTCTTTCGCGGTAGACCCAGCGCGTACCCCGGCGGTTCGAATACCATCCCTCGGCGTTCGTCGGGTCGGTCTGGGCGCGCAGGACGAGTCCCGTGGCGTCGAAGAGCTCGATGACCGTGGTGCCCTGCGTGGGGTCGTCGATCAGGATGCCGCCCCGGCGCTCGACGGCGCGCCAGACGACTCTGTCGCGGAGGTCGTTCTCGGAGTCGACGACCTTCAGGCGCCGGCCTTCGACGAGCTGGCAGTCCTGGGCCCGGGCGGGACCGGGCGCGAGAAGCTGGAGGAGAAGAAGGAAAAGAACGCCGAGAACGGGAAGAGCCGCAGCCTTTTCCTCCGAATCCCCTGCTGCGGGCCAGCCCAACGAAACCCGCTTCGGTGTCATCGGTGCGTGTTCCATGGTTTCTTCCCGCCGTGTCTTTCCGTTGACTCGCTTGTTCGCCGGTGCCGGCGTCGAAAGCGTCAAGCGGAACGCGTGCCAGCCTTTATTGGGATTTTATCCCACTTTATCAGGCTTTCAATCTCAAAAAATTGGCCTGATTCTCCAGGAACATGCGAATTGCTGGGTGATCTCGGGAATTTCCCGCCTTCCCGGGTCTCGTCCCGACCCGACCGCGAGCTTCCGTCGACCCTCGCACGTGCGCGCTCTCTTCGATGTGCATCGACATCCCGCATGCGGAGCTCACACGGGCCGCGTGGCCGTTACCGGCGCCCTTCGTTTCTTGCGCGGGCGGCCAGGCGGTGTGGCCCCTGTTCGTTCCCGTGCCGGAGACCCGCTGGTCGATCGCGCGGAGCGGCCCCGCAGAAAGATGTCCTGGCAGATTGCGAGATCTACGGGGCGTTCACTTCGTTCCTTTTCGTTCCCTCGCGGTGCGTGCCTTGTTCCTTCCGGGCTCCCGCGCTGCCCGAACGACTCACCGGGCCCTGCGCACTCCCACCTTCGCGCAGTACTGCTCGACGGGACACCGGCTGCAGAGGGGCGAAGTGGGCTTGCAGATCGTCTGACCGAAGGCCACGAGCAGCGCGTTGTACTCGATCCAGTACCGCTTGGGCAGAACGCGCCGGAGGGCGGCTTCGGTTTCCACGGGGTTCTTCGTACGCACGAATCCCCAGCGGTTCGAGATCCGGTGCACGTGCGTGTCCACGCAGATCCCCGGCTTTCGGAAACCTTCGGTCAGCACCAGGTTCGCGGTCTTTCGACCGACGCCTTTCAAGGAAAGAAGCTCGTCCAGGTCGTCGGGGACCTTTCCCCCGTACCGCTCGATCAGAGTGCGCGAGATCTCCAGGATGGTCCGGGCCTTGGTGCGGTAGAAACCCACCGGGAAGATGGCATTTTCGATCGTGCGGGGAGAAAGTCGGACCATTTCTTCCGGAGTCGAGGCGAGGGCGAAAAGCCGCTCGCAGGCCGGGCCCGTGGTTTCGTCCTTGGTCCGGAGGCTCAGAAGACAGCCGACGAGCACGCGGTACGGGTCCCGGAGATGCCGCGCGAAGGCCGTGACGACGGGCGCGTTCCACCGGGACGACTCCTTTCGCAGGATGGAAAGAACCTTCCGGATGGGAAACCGGCCCGCTCGGGCCCGAACGTCCTTGACCGCTCCCACGCCCTTTCCTACACTTACGCTGAATCCGGATTCACAGGTTTTCTCGTGAAAGTTTCTTTCCCTTCGCTCGAATTTTTCGAGGCTCTGCGCCAGAAGATGCAGGAGGCGAGAAGCCGCTTCGAGCGACTGGGGTATTTCGACACGCGCTTCGGCATCCGCGTCTTCGACCCGAGAGTGCCCGGGGGCCGGCGGGATTTCGTGCTGGGCTTCGAGGTCTTCGACTGCGTCGAAGTACGCGAGTCTCCCGACGTTCTTTCCGAGAACCTCGACTTCGTCCTGGCCGGTGACATCGGCGCGTGGGCGGAGATGTTCCGCAACATCAAGGAAAACGGAAGAGCCGACGTAGCCCACAGCATCAACACACTCACGCACTTCGGCGAGAAACTCCGCGTCCTCTACGACGACCCCGACGGGCACGACAAGCTCTACCGGTTCGCCGAGAGCGTGCAGGAATTCTTCGACCTCGCGAGTTCGGTGGATTTCGACCTGCCCTCGCTCCCCGCCGAGGCGAGGGCAGCGCAGGAGGGGCCCTCATGAGTTATCTCAGCACCCGGTACTTTTTCGAGGACAAGGACTTCGTCGACCGCTACCTCTACACGATGCGGACGGGCGAGCTCGACCTCTCGTGGATGAACGCGAGGACCGAGAAGGTCGCCTGTGCGCCTTCGAACCCGCGTCGCGGTCTCACGTTCCGGGACCTCGACGTGGGCTCCTACGGCTTCACGCAGATGCCCGAGCTCGTCCGCGAGAACCGGAGCTTCGCGCCGCGCGGGGCGGAGATCCCGCCCGGGTGTCCGGACATCCAGGCGGAAGTCAACCGGAAGAGCGAGGTCTGGGCCTACAACATCGAGGGCTACTACGAGGAAGCGATGACGCGGCAATGGAATGCGACGACCGACATTCCGTGGGAGGAAATCGCCCGGCAGGAGCTGCCCGAAGAAATCGGCAAGGCGTACGCCCAGCTGCTCACGTTCCTCACCGAGGTCGAGATGATCGCGACGGACGTCCCGGCCAAGTGGCTCGGGCGGCTCAACGCGGACTTCTTCGAGGTGAAGAACTTCATCGCGACCCAGGCCATGGACGAGGCTCGTCACACGGAGGTCTTCCGCAAGCGGGCGCTGCTCACCGGTTGGGGTCTCATGAAGGCGAGCTGGGCCAACGAGCACAACCTGAAGTTCCTCCGTGACGCCGACAGCTTCGCGGAAACTTCCCTCACGCTGCACCTCCAGGCCGAGGGGATGGTGCTCACGCTCTTCCGCTTCAGCGAGTACATCAGTCCCACCGAAGCCGACAAGAAAATCTTCCGCCTCGTCATGCAGGACGAGGCGCGGCACGTGGGGTACGGGATGCAGCACCTCAAGTGGGTGCTCGACCACTTCCCCGAAAAGCGCGAGATCATCCACCGCCACCTCGACGAGGCCGAGAACTTCGTCTTCGGCGGCGGCTACGCCACCGAGGTTTTCGAACCTTTCATCATCCTGGCGGGCAAGGGACTCAAGAAGGAGAACATCGAACAGGGGCTGCGGATCACGGCGCAGTTCAACCTCAAGCAGATCGACGAGTACTTCGAGCGGCTCGACAAGTGCGGGCTTCCCGAGCGGCGGGAGCGGTCGAAGCTCTACATGGCGACCGAGATGGCCCGCGCCGGCATGGCGGCCGCGGCCTGAGGTCACGACCCGACGGCGCGTGGCGTACTTCGGAAAAAAGAACTTCTTCGAGGACCCGGAGCTCCTCGCGCTCCAGCAGCGCGTCTTCTCGGGCGACCTCACGCTCTCGTGGTACGACGCCCGCACGGAAAAAGTCCGGTGCACCCCTCGCGACCCCCGCAGGGGCTTCACCTACGAGGACTGCAACGTCGGCTCCTACGGGTACGACTCCACTCCCGAGTTCGTGCGCGACCGGTACAGCATGGCCGCCCGGGGCTCGGAGCTCGTCCCGGACCTGCCGGACCTGGGGTACACGATCAACCGCAAGAGCGACGTCTGGGCGCCGAACGTGGCCCTTCTCTACGAAGAAGCCAAGTCCCGGCGCTGGGCACCGGCGGTCGACCTTCCGTGGAACGAGGCTCGGGAGAACCCCTTGCCCCGGGAGCTGGAAGCGGCGATGGGCCAGCTCTGTACGTTCCTCGAGGAGGTGGAGCTCGTCTTGCTCGAATTTCCCTCCCGCTGGATTTTCTCGATCAACCAGGAGTTCCTGGAGCTCAAGAGCTACCTCTGCGCGCAGATGCTCGACCACGCACGTCACGTGGACGCCTTCCGGAAGCGCGCGCTCGCCGGCGGCGAGGGCCTCAAGAGGGCGAGCCCCACGGCGGAGCAGGCACTCAAGGAGCTCCTTTGCTCGGACACGTACCCCGAAGGTTCGCTCGGCTGTAACCTGCTCCTCGGGAGCCTCGTCTTCGGGGTCTACCGGCACGCGGGCGCCGTAGCCCGGCGGCGGCTCGAAGAGAGGCTATTCCGCCTCGCGGCACAGGACACCGCGCGGCAGCTCGCCTACGGTGTGGCCCACATCCGCTACCACCTCGAGCACCAGCCCCGCGAGGCGGAAGCGCTCCAGGAATACCTCGACCGTACCGAGCACGCTCTCTTCGGCGTCGCGGCGAGCCCCGAGCTCTTCGAGCCCCTCGTGGTTCTCTCCGGCGGAGGACTCGACCGCGAGAGCCTGGCCCGTGGTGTCGAGGCCGTCCGCGCTACCTACGAAAAGGTCCTCGCCGAGCTCTTTGCCCGGCTCCGCAAGGCCGGGCTCGAGAGGCGAGAGCGCAGCCGACTCGGGGAATTTCTCCTCGCGACCTGACGCGTCGCTCCTCGCGGCCCGGGGCGCGCACTTCGGAAAACTCTCGCGGCCTCGCCCCCGAGCGTCCCCGAGCGATCCCTCGGGGTCGGTCTTCGCCGCACGGCGCTTCGGATGATTCCGTGCCGGCCTCTCGAAAAACGAACCTCCGGCCGTTGCGCCCCGGGAGGTTCTCCGGCTAAAGGCTTCGCGTACGGAGGCGACGATGGCGAAGGTCGGCATCGGTCTCGTGGGAACGGGGAAGCACGGGCTTCGCTACGCCCGGCATATCCGGGAGGACTTCGGCGATCGGGCCGAGCTCGTCGCGATCTCTCGTCGGAACGCCGAAGTCCTCGAACGTCAGGCTGCGGACTTCGGGTGCGAGGGCTATCGTGACTACCGCGATCTCGTCCGTTCGCCTCGTGTCCACGCCGTCGTGGCCGTGGTACCCCCGACCGTGGTTCCCGAGATTTGCGCGGCCGCGGCGGAGGCCCGCAAACCCCTCCTTCTGGAAAAGCCTGCCGCGCCTTCCGTGGCCGCGGGGCGGGAGATGGCCGAGCGCGTTCGGCGTGCCGGGATTCCCGTCATGGTGGCGCACACGCTCCGCTACAACTCCGTCGTCCGGGCGCTCCGGGAGGCACTTCCCGAGATCGGAACGCTCCACGCTCTTCGCCTGAGCCAGAGGTTCGAGCCCTCCCCGCTCGACTGGATCGACGACCCGCGGCGAGCCGGCGGGGGCATGATCCTCCACACGGGGGTCCACAGTTTCGACCTGCTCTGGTGGTTCACGGGCCTGGAGGTGGAGCGGGTGAGTTGCGAGATGGAGCGCGTCGTCACGCGCGCCACCGAAGACAACTTCTCGGCGACGCTGCGGCTCCGGTCGGGCGTTCTCGCTTCGGTGGCGGGTTCGCGCGCCACGAAGAGTCGCACGGGCCCGATCGAGATCGTGGGCTCGGCCGGCCTTCTCCAGGGAGACCACGTGCACGGCACGGCTTCCATCGTTCGGGGAACCGAGCTCCGGCCCCTGCCCGTCGAGCCGCCGGTGCCGACGGTGCGCGAGGTGTTGCGCGACTTTCTCGGAGTCGTCGGCGAGGGAAAGCGCGTGCCCATCCCGCTCGAGGACGGGCTCAGGGCCGTCGCCGTGGCCGAAGCGTGCTATCTCGCCTTCCGGGCCGGCGAAACCGTTCCGGTCCCTCCGATCGTTTGAAGCCGCGATTTTTCCCGATGGGACCGCGGGAGGACCCGTTGCGGACGGCAAGAACGTCACGCGAGCGGCGCTGCGTTGCCGGCAGGCCAGGCCGGTGTTAGGCTCTCGAGCGTCCCACTCGAGATCTACCGTTCCACTCGGGTATTCGGTTCGGGTTTTCCGGTGCTCCGCTGCTCGCGTATCCTTTTCGCCCTGTCCCTTTTGGCGCTCGCCGGAACCACGGCGAGAGGAGCTTCGGACAAAACCTGGCTTCTCGACCAGAACAACTGGGAGATCGCCGAGGGGCTTTTGCCGCCTCCCGTCCTCGAGCGGGTGAAAAAGGGCGACTACTGGTTCCGGGTGCACGAGGTCGACCCCGCTCGCTTCCGCCGGAACTACTCCGAGCGATTCTGGCAAGCGAGCGAAGCCAACGACGGGAAGTACGACCTGGCGCCGGACGTCTGCGGGCTCGTGGATCGTGCGACGGGGAAAATGCCCGAGTTCTTCTTCGGGCTTCCGTTCCCGAGGATCTCCAAGGACGATCCCCGGGCGGGGTGCAAGATCGCCTGGAACTTCGTCGCGGCGAGCATGCAGGGCGAAGGTGGCGGTGCCACCTTCACGATCAACGGGATCGACCGCGGGGGAGAGTTCCGGCACATCAAGGTGGGGATCCACGTGATGACCTACCTCGGCCGCCACGGTGGCCCGATCCCCAACCCCCAGGGCTTGCGGAGCGCGGCCATGGTCTTTCTCCACGAGCCCAAGGACATCGAGGGCGTGAGTTTTCTCGCGCTCCGGAAAAACGACTGGTACAGCAACGACAAGATCTGGGGCTACATCCCCGCGACCCGTCGCGTGCGCCGGCTCAACTCGGCCACACGCTCGGATCCGATCGCAGGCATGGACATCTTCGCCGAGGACGGAAACTGCTACTCGGGCAAGGTCGAATACTACGACTGGAAGCTCGTCGGCGAGGGCGAAGTCTTGGCACCGGTACTGGGACCCTATGCCTTCCCCATGCGTCCGGTCACGGAGACGCGCTTTGCCGTCGACATCCCGTACATGAAAGGGGTCTACGAAACCCCGGGAGCCAAGGGGGCCCCGTGGCTCGTCGCCGAGCACCTCGTGTACGTCCCGAGAAAGGTCTGGATCGTCGAGGGAGAGTCGAACGACCCCGAGTACAATTTCTCGAAGTCGGTGTTCTACTTCGACAAGGAGCTTTTCCAGATCCACTGGAAGCTCGTGTACAACCGTGCGGGCGAGTACTTCTACAACGCGGCTTGCGGGCACCACTTCGCGCGCAAAGACGACGGCACGTTCACGGCCGTCGCCAACGACATCGTGATCGGCGTGAACGACAAGACGGACCGTGCCGCTTTCGGGGGACGGTACACCTCCCACTTCATCGAACGCCGTTTTCCCGAGAACCACTTCACGCTCCAGACCCTGCGTCAGTCGGACTGAACCGGGCCGCCAGGCCGACCTTTTCGGTTCTGGAAGAACCCCGGAGCCTCTGCTAGCCTGGTTCGCGTTCGGAAAGAGCCCAGGAGGAGAACCGGTGGCCAGGTCGAAAGTCGCAGCTCTCTACACGAAACCCGAGACGGTTCTCGAGGACTACCAGCGTCTTTGTGAGCTCGCAGGCGTCCGGGAGGCGCTCGATCCGGGGGCGACGACGATCCTGAAGGACAACATTTCCTGGCATTTTCCCTTCCCGGGCGCGAACACGACGCCCTGGCAACTCGAGGGGACGATCCTCGGGCTTCGCAAATTCGGCTTCCAGGACCTGGTGTGCGTCCAGAACAAGACCGTGGTCACGGACGCGTTCAAGGGCGAGGATCTCAACCACTACGTTCCGATCTTCCGGCGGTACGGGGTGCCCGTGCTCTACAACTTCAAGGACGAGGACATGAAGTGGGTCGAGTACGAACCCAAGGCCAAGATGCTGGTCCTCGACTGGATCTACCGTGACCACGGCGGCATCCGGATTCCGGACTACTTTTTCGGAAAGAACATCGTCCACCTGCCGACGGTGAAGTGCCACATCTACACGACGACGACCGGGGCGATGAAAAACGCGTTCGGCGGGCTGCTGAACACCTTGCGCCACTACACCCACACGTGGATCCACGAGACGCTCGTCGATTTGCTCGCGATCCAGAAGGAAATCCACTCGGGGATTTTCGCCGTCATGGACGGCACGACGTGCGGGGACGGGCCCGGTCCGAGGACCATGCGGCCCGTGGTGAAGAACGTCATCCTGGCCGCTGCGGATCAGGTCGCGATCGACGCCGTGGCCGCGAAAATGATGGGCTTCGACCCGATGTCGATCCGGTACATCCGGCTCGCTCACGAAGCGGGTCTCGGCGTCGGTCGGCCCGAAGAAATCGAGGTCGTGGGCGACGACGTCTCCCACGAGAACTGGCACTTCGAAGTGGGCGACAACCTCGCGAGCCGGGTGGGCGACGTTCTCTGGTTCGGTCCGCTCCAGAAAATCCAGAACTTTTTCTTCCGGACGCGCCTCGTGAACGTGTTCATCCTGGGATCGGAAATCTACCACGATTACTACCGGTGGCCCGTTCGCGACCGGAAGGTCTTCGAGCGCTGGCTCACGACGACGGGATGGGGGCGTCTCTTCCAGCGGTATGCGACGGCCGAGAAAGAGGGGGTTCGCAAGGAAGCGGCGGCCTGAGGTCCGTGCTTTCCTGGTGTCGCTCGTCCTGCTTCTCGCCACGAGCGCCGTGGGGGCCGAGCCCCTGGTCGTCGACGTGAACCGCCCGAGAACTCCTTTCGACTGCGATCTCCCGCTCGGGGTCCGCTGGTTCGGTTCGGCCGAACGCTGCCTCCGGGAGCTCTGCGCCGGGGAGAACGTTTTCAACGAGTACGTCTTCGACGCGAGCGGGAGGAGGCGGAAGAACCCGTGTTTCGGGCAGAGCCCGACGAGCTTTTCGGATTGAGCGGTTGCGAGGTGGCCCCGCGCTCTTGACGAACCCTCGAAAAGGGCGCAGCCTGGCACGCGGTGCGCGCCGGGCGCATCACGACATCGGACTCGAACAGGAGGAGGGCATGAACAAGCGTTGCCTGGTTTCGTTGGTCTCGTTTTTCGCGGCGGCCCTGCTGGCCGTGCCGCCGGTCTTTGCCGGCGGGATCGACCACGAACAGATCCTGAAATACTACCGTAAGAAGAACAATCTCTCGCCGGCCGTTCCGCTGTCCGTGAAAAACGTCCAGGATGCCCCCATTGCCGGTGCCAAACAGGGCATCATCCAGGTCGGCAACCCGCCCCGGACGCGCGAGGAGACCTTTCTCGTCTCCGCCGACGGCCGCTACGTCGTCTTCGGCGAGGTCGAGGATCTGACGGTCGACCCGTTCAAGAAAGTCATGGAAAAGATCTCGCTCGACGGCGAGCCGATGAAGGGCAACAAGAAGGCGAAGGTGACGATCGTCGAGTACTCGGACTTCCAGTGCCCCTTCTGCGCCCGGGGTTACAATACGATCGAAAAGCAGGTGCTTCCCGAGTACGGCGACAAGGTCCGGTTCGTCTACAAGCACTTCCCGCTGAACTTCCACCCGTGGGCGGAGCCCGCCGCGGTGGCCGTCGAATGCGCGGGACGGCAGAGCGAGGAAGCTTACTGGAAACTCTACAGCTTCTACTTCGAGCACCAGAAAGAGATCACGCCGGCCAACCTGAAGGAGAAAAGCCTCGAAGCGCTCGGCGACAGCGTCGACAAGGCCAAGTTCGAGAAGTGTTTCGACAACCGGGAGACTCTCGAGCAGGTCCGAGCCGAGATGGCGGAAGGTCAGTCCGTGGGTATCCGCGGAACGCCCGGCTTCATCATCAACGGCCGGCTCGTGAGCGGCGCCCAGCCTTACGAGACGTTCAAGAGCATCATCGAAGACGAACTCCAGTCGGCGAACTGAGCCGGACGCGGTGCGCGTGCGACCCCGCGTCGCTTGCGACTCGCTCGTCGCTCTGGGCCGCGCCACGGCGGACGGAAGCACGCTCTTCGCGAAGAACAGCGACCGTCCGGCCACCGAGGCCCAGCCCCTCTCTTTCGTCCCGCGCGAGCGGCACGAAGCGGGAGCGAAGCTTCGCTGCCAGTACATCGAAATCGAACAGGTTCCCGAAACGGCGGCCGTCCTCGGATCGCGGCCCTACTGGCTCTGGGGTTTCGAGCACGGCGTGAACGAGCACCGGGTGGCCATCGGCAACCACACGGTGTTCACGAAAGAGACCCTCGAAGGCTACGGCCTCCTGGGAATGGATCTCGTGCGGCTCGGCCTCGAACGAGGGAAGACCGCTGCGGAGGCCGTCGAAGTTCTGGTCTCGTTGCTCGAGCGGTACGGCCAAGGGGGATCGGGGTACGTCGACAAGGACTGGCCCTACCACAACTCCTTTCTCGTCGCCGACCCGCACGAGGGATACTTGCTCGAGACCTCGGGCAGGCACTGGGCGCTTCGGCGCATCGACGAGACGGGGAGTGCGTCCAACCACCTGACCGTGGGATCGGACTGGACGCGGATCGGCGAAGACACGGAGGAATTCGCCCGGAGGTCGGGTTGGCTCGTCACCGGACCGGACGGACGGTTCGATTTCGCCGCGTCCTATCGCGACAAGTCGCTCGTTCCCGAGCAGGTCTCCTCGGGTCGTTACCGCCGCACGTGCGCGTTCCTGGGCGAAGGCAGGGGGAAACTCTCGGCCCGCGACCTGCGCCGGATTCTGCGTGACCACTACGAGGACGGCGTCCTGTTCCGTCCGCGCCACACCCCCGAAGACGAGCGCTACTTCAGCGTCTGCATGCACGCCGAACCGGTCGGCACGACCACGGCGAGCCTCGTGGCCCGTCTTCCCGATGCACCGGACGAGGTCGTGAGCGCGTGGGTAAGCCTGGGATCGCCTTGCGTGGGCATCTTCGTCCCCTTCTACCTCGAAGCCGGCGTGCCCGAAGCCTGGCAGAAGGGCGGACCGAGCTTCGAGCGCGGCTCGGCCTGGTGGACGTTCCACGAAATCCTGGAGCAGGTGGAAAAAGACTGGGAAGGTCGGGCGCCGCGGGTCCGTGCGTTCTGGGACGAGGAAGAAGAGAAGCTCGCCCTCGGAGCGGAGAAGGCCGAAAGGGAAGCACGGGAACTTCGCCGTTCGGGAAAGGAAGCGGAAGCCGCTCGCGTGCTGCGGGAATTTTCCTGGAATGCCGCCGAGCGGGTCCTCTCGCTCGCCGATCGGCTCCTCGCCGAGCTGGGCGCCGGAGGCTAGCTGCCCGGAGGCGAGCTCCCGGCGGCCGCCTGCGCGGAGCTCGGCTGGGGCGCGACGGACGGCAGGGGCGGTTTGCGTCCCGCCGAAAAACTACACCAGAGAAGCAGGGCTCCGACGAGAAGCTCGACCGCTCCGAACACGACCGAGGTAAGCTGGTAGGTGCCCTCCCGGGACAAGCCGAAAAAGCGTGCCGCCCCGATCCCGAGCCAGACCAGACCCATGAGCAGGATCGAGTCCCGGTGGCGCTCGGGTGAGAAGCCGGCGAAAAGAGCCCAGCCGCCGAGAACGACGAGCGGGCCCGCGTAGATCGCCCGGACTTCCGCCAGGGCAGCCGCCGGTTGCGTAGGCACGAGCGGCGCAAGTCCCACCCAGTTCATCGCCTGCTGGGGGTAGAAAAGCACCCAGACGCCGGAAGCCAGCATCAGGATCCCCAGGATCCAGAGCACGTTGCGTGAACTCATAGGGTCTCCTCCCCGCGGCGGAAACCTAGCAAAGCGGCCAGGGGCTGCAAAGCCGCGATCTTACGACGTCGGGCTTCCGGCAGCGGCCAGGGTTCGCACGGCTGCGGTGTCCGTCCGAGACCGTCGGCAGGGTGTTTCCGTTTCGCGGCGGTTCCTGCTTTCCGCGGAGTCGGCCGTCGACGTCTCTCGCCAGGCACGGTTTTCACCAGCCCCGAAGATCGACGAGCCAGGTGTCGAGCACTTCCTCTCCGGAGACGAGGTGCATGCGCTCGTGGTAGGCGACGGTCGGGTCGATGTGGGCAGGCCAGACGCGGATTCGGTCGCCCACCCGGACGGGTTTTTCCGGCGAGAAGGTCACGTGCTCGTCCGAGCAGAACCACACCTGCGCTCCCTCGATCGTCGGGTTCCCGTGGTCCATGCCGAGGGCCTTGAGGCCGCAGTCGGCCACGGCGTACCCGTCCCGGGAAACGGAAATCACCGTGGCGAGCACGCAGAGAGCCTGCCGAAAGGGGAGGCCGAGCTTCGCGTAAGCCGTGTCCATGAGCGCGTAGGATCCGGCCTGGATTTCGGTGGCCCAGCGGTTGAGGTCGTAGGTGCCCGTGCCCCCGGCGGAGACGACCTCCCCGCCGACTTCGCGGTGGGCGCGCAGCAAAAGCTCCATGCATTCCTCGGTCATGCGCTCGCGCGTCGCGCGGTCCTCGAGCCCGACGACATGTCCCTCGTACCCCATCACGCCGCGCACGACGAGGCCCTTTTTCCGGGCGAGGTCGGCGAGCCTGCCCGCCTCCTCGGGCGGACATCCGCAACGTGGAAGCCCCACGTTCACGTCGACGAGCACTTCCCGCACGCCTCCTCGAGCCGCGGCCGCGATGGTCTCTTCGGAGTCCACCGCGACGGTGACGCGGGCCCGGAGCGCCGCGAGGCGACGCGTGTCGAGCACCTCGTTGGCGAGAAGCAGGTCTTCGCCGAGCCCCGCGGCCGCCATCCCCTCCATTTCCCGCACCGTGGCGCACGTGAAGTTCCGGTGACCCTTGGCGGCCTGGAGTTTCGCGAGCGCCGTGCACTTGTGGGCTTTGACGTGGGGGCGCAGCCGTGGGCCCGGAAGCGCGCGCGCCATGGTGTCGAGGTTGTGCTCGAGGTCGGAGACTTCGACGAGGAGGGCAGGGGTCTGGAGGTCGTGGATCGTGAGCACGCCGGCACCTCTCAGATCCAGTAGCCCCCGTTCGGGGAGAGCACCTGTCCCACGAAGAAAGAGGACTCGTCCGAAGCCAGGTAGAGGGCCAGGCTCGCGATTTCTTCGGGCCGACCGAGCCTTCCGATCGGGGTCTGGAGCTCGATCAGGCGCTTCTGGGCTTCGTCGAGGAAGTCGAGGAGCGGCGTGTCGACGAAGCCCGGGGCGATGGCGTTGACGTGGATACCGCGCACGATCGCCTCTCGCGCCACGGCTTTCGTGAGGCCGATGATGCCCGCTTTGGCGGCCGAATAGTCCGGACTCCCGGCGAACCCCATGAGGCCCGCGATCGAAGCCATGTTGATGATCTTGCCCGAGCCCTGCCGTTCCATGATCCGGAGCGCCTCGCGCGTACAGTAGAACGTCCCGTCGAGGTGCACGGAAAGGGTCCTTCGCCACTGCGCGTCCGTCATCGTCCTCGTGGCTCCGAGCGTCTCGGAGGGTCTCCGGCCCGCGAGCTGCTCGCGCAAAAGCTCCGCGCTGCGGCGGCGGACTTCGTCGGAGAGAACGACGATGCCGGCGTTGTTGACCAGGATGTCGAGTCGGCCCCACTCCGCCTCGAGCTCCTCGAAAAGAGCCCGCACTTCCACGCTGTCGGAGACGTCGGCGGGAAAGTCCCGGGACCGGGCACCGAGCCCCGAGATCTCGTCCCGGACCTGCTCGGCTGCTTCTCGTCGCACGTCGTTGACCCCGACCGTGGCACCTTCCCGGGCGAAGGCGAGCGCGATCTCGCGCCCGAGGCCCGAACCTGCTCCTGTCACGAGCGCGACTCTTCCGGCAAGCTTCATCTTGGTCTCCTTTCGGCGACGCGAGAAAAGGTCTATATACCGGGCGCGTGCCGGAAGGAAACCAGCGAAAGTACGTCCACATCGTGAGCCACGGCCCCCACTGCCTCGACGGCGTGGCCGCGGCCGTGGCCGTGGCGCGGGCGCGTCCGGGAGCGACGGTCGTCCCCGTCTTCGTCAACAACCCGAAGATCGACGAAGCGATTCTGAGCTTGCGGTGCGAGCCTCCGGACGCCGAGCACGAGGTGTGGATCACGGACATCTCGTGGACGGATCCCAGGGCCGACGAGTATCTTCGCCGGCTCGCCGAACGGGGCGTGAAAATCTACTGGATCGACCACCACCGGACGGCCATCGAACGGTTCGAGAGGGGCGAGATCCGCGTGCCGTTCGCGGGATCCGTGGTCCGGGACGACGCTGCGGCTTCCCGCCTCGTCTACGAGTTCCTGGCGGCCGAGCTCGGGGAGAAGGCACCGGAGGCGTTCCGGAACTTCCGACCGGTCGTCGAGATGGCCGACGACAACGACCGCTGGATCCACAGAATCCCGGGATCGCGGGAGCTGGCGCTCACCGTGCGTGCGCTCGGGGGGATCGAAGCGTACGAGGAGCTCCTCGCGATGGGGCCCGAAGTCCGGTACTCGCCACGCATGGAACGGGCACGCGAACGACTGGCGGAGGAACTCCGGCGAACGTTCGAGATCGCCGAGCGCACCCGGGTCGACCGCCCCCTCGAGGGCGGGCTCACGCTCGTGGCCGCGGTTTGCGACGGGTACGCGAGCGAGATCGCGGACGCCTGGGGAAAAAGCGCCACCAACGCCGTGTTCGCTCTTTTCGACGCGCGAAGCCTGGGGGTGAGCCTGCGCCGGTCTCCGGACTGCCAGGTGGACCTTTCTCGGCTCGCTTCCAGGTTGGGTGGCGGAGGACATCCGGCGGCGGCGGGGTGCGAGATTCCGGGCTTGCAGAAAGAGATCGCGGTGCGGCTCGCCGAAATCGTGGGCGAGGCGTTACGGGAAAGCGGAGCTTCCTCGTCGTAGAGGGAGCGTGCTAGGGTGGTTTTCATGGCCAGGTCGACGGCACGCGCCGAGGGTTCGAATCTCTGGACTCTCGAGGAATGGGCGTCCCTCGACGAAGACATGGAGGGCGAGCTCGTAGACGGTGCCCTCGAGGAAGAGGAAGTGCCCTCCGTTCTGCACGAGCTGGTCGTGACCTGGCTGGCCGTGGTGTTGCGTCGGTGGGTGGGAAAGCGCGGGGGGTTTCTCCTCGGCTCCGAGGCGAAGATCGCCGTCGGTCCGCGGCGCGGGCGAAAACCGGACCTTTCGGTCTTTCTCCCGCCGCGGCTACCCTCGCTCGCGGATACCCTCGTGCGGGTCGCCCCGCACATGGTCGTAGAGGTCACGTCCTCCCGACCCAGGGATATCCGCCGGGATCGCCTCGAGAAGGTCGCCGATTACGCGCGCGCAGGAGTCCACGTCTACGCCATCCTGGACCCGCAGCTCCGGAGTCTCGAGGTGTACGAGCTCGGCGTCGAGGGCCGATACACGATCGCGCTGGCTGCCGGCGGCGGGCGCGTCGGCATTCCCGGCTGTCCCGGCCTCACGGTGAATCTGGATGCGCTTTGGGAAGAGGTCGAGAAGGCAGATCGGGCGCAAAAGAAAAACCGCGGGCGATTTTCTCGGAAGTGAAACTCCGGCCACGGCCGAAACTTGGAACGGTTCTCCGGACGTTCTCGGACCGGACCTCCAAAAATGTACGCTGTGCGTGTTCGTTCGCCGACTTGCGACGGGTTCCTTTCGTGCTCGCTTCGTCGAGGCCATCGGCGGGGCTGGTATCGAGATTGCTTGGGCTCACGCAGGGGAGAAGAAAAGGACGTGAAACGAGAGAGCGAACCGCTGATGGCTGTGTTCGGAGACAGGTGGGCCCGACCGCCCGAGGAGAGGCTCCTTCTTGCCGTTTTCGAGCAAGCGCTCGCCGATCTCGACGATCCGTGCCCCGCCGTGCGAGCGGACGCCGAGGCGTACTTTTTTCTCCACGGACCCGACGCAGGTGCTTTCGGGTTCCACGCCGTGTGCGCTCACTTCGGCCTTTCCCCGACGGCCGTCCGTGCTGCTCTCAGGCGCAAGCTCGAGCGGCGCTCCGCCGAGGTGCGGGCCGCGGCCTGAAGGGCTCAGGCTTCTTCGGCGACCCTCCGCCACTCCCGCAGGACCCGGGCTTCGAGCTCCTCGAGGCTTCCCGTGTTCGGGATGACGACGCGAGCGTAGGGGAGCCGGTCTTCCTCCGGAAGCTGCGCTTCGAGCCGGGCGCGGACCTCCGCGGGGCTCCAGCCTCGTTGTTCCCCGACGCGCCGAACCGCGAGGTCCGGGGTCGTGGTGACGAGCCAGACCTCGTCGACGAGCGGTGTCCACCCGGCTTCGACGAGCACGGCCGCTTCCACGACCGCCGGCAAACGGCGTCCCGTCTCCCGGAGCTCCCGGAGCCGCCTTTCGATTTCCCGGCCGATGAGGGGGTGGACGATGCGGTTGAGCCGAGCCAGGGCTTCGGGGTCCCGGAAGACGAGCTCCCCGAGCTTCTTGCGGTCGACGGTGCCGTCGGGAGCCAGGATTTCCCGCCCGAACGCGCCGACCACCTCGCGCCAGCCCTGCGTCCCCGGAAGGTAGACCTCGTGCCCCACCCGGTCGGCGTCGATCACGTGTGCGCCGTGCCGGGCGAGGATGCGGGCCACGGTGCTCTTGCCGCTCCCGAGCCTGCCGGTGAGCCCGATGGTCCTCATGCCGCCCGGCGGAAGCCTAGCGCACCGGACGGCACGAGACCAGGTTCAGTTCGACGAAAGGCCCGGAACCGGTACCCCGGATTTCTGCAGGTACGCGAAGAAAGCAGCCAGCGCAGGCGGCATGGCCGTCTCCTCGACCTGCGTCGAGTCGGGCATGTTCTCGAACTGCAGGAGATCCATCTCGGCGAACTTCTCCCGCACGCGGGGCGTGAGAAGGCCGAGCCGGCGGAGGTTCGGGACGATCTTGGAGAACAGCATCTGCCGGAACCCGACCATGAAAGGGGTGCGGAGCGACCAGGGAAGCCAGAGCTTCGGGTCGAGACCGACCCGTTCCCACACCTCTTCCATGAGGAGACGGTCCCGCATGAGCACGGTGGCCTCGATCACGAACTCCTCGCGTTCTCTCAGCTCCGTGGACGAAAGCTCTTTCGTGTAGAGGTCCTCGAGCGAAAGGACGCCGAAGGCGACGTGCCGCGCCTCGTCACGCATCACGGCAGTCGTGATTTGTTGCAGCAGCGGCTCGTCGGCGCGGGTGAACCGCATGAGCGCGAAAGCCGCGAGCGCGAGCCCCTCGACCATGATCTGCATGCCGAGATACGTCATGTCCCAGCGCGAATCTTCGACGATCTGCTTGAGCAACGTGTCGAGGTGCCGGTTCACGGGGTAGCTGAGCCCGAGCTTTTCGGTGAGGTAGCGGCGGTAGACCTCCACGTGGCGCGCCTCGTCGGCCACCTGGTTCGACGCGTAGAGTTTCGCTTCGAGCCACGGCACGGTCTCGACGATCCGCGCCGTCGCGAGCAGTGCGCCCTGCTCCCCGTGCAGGAACTGGGAGAGCATCCACGCGTCCATGTGGTGGTTGAGCTTCCGCCGCATCGCGAGGTCGAGCTTCTCGGGCGGCTGGAGAACCTCGTCGAAGACGTCGGCGGCCTCGGGGCGTGTCCGCTCGGGGTCCACGTCGATCGACCAGTCGATGTCGGTGCTGGCGTTCCACTGGGCCCGCTTTCCCTTTTCGTAAAGGCGCAGGAGCTCTTCGCGCTTGACCTTGTAGTCCCAGTTGAAGGTCGTGCCGACCTTCGCCGGCACGGTTTCTACCGGGCCCGCTGCGGGGAGTTCGATGTCCCTGTACGCGACTGCCATGGAGAAGCCTCCTCTCGTTGACTTCGTGTCGATCGTATTATACGAGCAAAAGCTCGCATTCTTCAACTCGCATTCCGGAGGACCACGTTCGTGCAGCGGACCCCGAGACGATTTCGGCCGAGAAAACGGCCTCGCCAGGAACGGAGCCGCCGGACGGTCGAAGCGATTTTGCAGGCGGCCGCTCGCGTTTTTTCCGCGCGCGGTTACGCCGGGACGAGCACGAATCTCATCGCCGAGGAGGCCGGCGTTTCGGTGGGTTCGCTCTACCAGTATTTTCCGTCGAAGGACGCGATCCTCCTCGCGCTCGCCGAACGACACATGGAAGAGACCTTCGGGGCCGTGCTCCGGCGGGTCCGGGAAAAGAGACACGCGCCCGTGCCGGAACTCCTGCGTGCCCTCGTCGACGCGCTTCTCGACGCCCACCGGGTCGACCCGGCGCTCCACCGGGTCCTCTTCGAGGGCGCGCACCCCGACGCCCTTTTCCGCCGCCGTCTTCTCGAGCTTCACGACCGGGGCGTGGACGTGGCACGGGAACTCATCGAAGAGCGGAGCTCCGAGCTCGCCGTGGAGCACCCCGAAATCGCGAGCGTGCTCGTCGTGCAGGTCCTCCAGGGGATCGCCCAGGCGCTCACGCTCCGGCAGTCCGAGCTTCTCGAGAAGCCCGAGTTCCGCTCCGAGCTCGTGCGGCTTCTCGAAAACTACCTCCTCGGGCCGAGGGCTTCGGCGGCACCGCCCGCAGAACCGCCTGCCGTGACCGTCCGGAGGCGGCGGGTGGGGGCGGTATGAGGCGCGCGGGCTCACCGAGGTCGTGCCCGATCGGAGGGCCCGGCGGCGCGCAAGCGGCGCCCCCGCGGGCTCGGGGCACCGAGAGGCGGGGAGGGCAAAAGCCATGACGACCATCCGTGCCGTCGTGTTCGACCGCCCGGGGGGAGAGGACGTTCTCCGAATCGACGAAGTCCCCCGTCCCTCCGTCGGGCCCCGTGACGTGAGAATCCGCGTTCGGACGACGTCCGTGAACCGTGCCGACCTTCTGCAGCGACAGGGCCTCTATCCCCCGCCGCCCGGGGTGACGCCCGTCCTGGGGCTCGACTGCGCCGGCGAGGTCTTGGAGGTCGGGAGCGAGGTCCGCCGGTGGAAGCCCGGCGACCGGGTCATGGCGCTCCTCCCGGGAGGGGGTTACGCCGAGGAAGCCGTGGTGGACGAAGGGTCGGTGCTCGCGGTTCCCGAGGGCATGACCGACGAGGAGGCGGGTGCATTTCCCGAGGTTTTCCTCACGGCGTTTCTCAACATCTTTCTCCTCGGTGGAGCGTCTCGCGGAGGGGTCGTCCTCGTGCACGGTGGGGGCAGCGGTGTCGGCACGGCTGCGATCGGCCTCTGCAGGGAGGCGGGCGTGAGGGTGATCGTGACGGCAGGGACGGACGAAAAATGCCGGCGCGCGATCGAGCACGGAGCCGAAGCGGCCGTGAACTACCGTACGGGCGACTTTGTCTCGGTCGCCCGCGAGCGGACAGGAGGCCGGGGCGTCGACGTCGTCCTCGACTGCGTCGGGGCGGCGTACCTCTCGAAGAACCTCGACGCCCTCGGCGAGGGGGGCCGTCTCGTGGTGATCGGTCTCATCGGGGGTGCCAAGGCCGAGCTTTCCCTCGCGGCGCTCCTGGTGCGGAGACTCTCCGTGATCGGCTCCACGCTGCGGGGCCGCTCCAACGAAGAAAAAGCGGCGATCGTCGAAGCCTTCGAAAAGCGCTTCGGCGAGGCCTTGCGGGCCGGCAGGCTCCGGCCGGTCCTCGACCGTGTGCTTCCGCTCGAGCGGGTCGCCGAGGCACACCGCGCCATGCAGGCGGGCGAGCACTTCGGGAAGATCGTGCTCCGCGTCGCTCCCCGGCCCTAGAAGCGGGCCCACCAGGGGGGTTTTTCCTCGGGGCCGCGCTCCACGACGATGTTCCGTGCTTCGAGCAGAGTTCCCTCGGCACGCCGTAGCGCGGCCAGGCGGATCCGGTAGTCGATGAGCGCGGCCGTCTCCGCCGCTCGCGCCTGCGTGAGATCGTCCTGGAAGTCGAGGATGTCCTTCGTCGTCGCGAGGCCCACCTCGTACCGCGCTTGCTGGTCCCGGAGGTTTTCCTCGGCGAGCTTGCGGGCAACCCGCCGAGCCTCGATGCTCTCGAGGGCGTTCTGGAGTTGCGTGATGGCCGTTTTGACCTCGAGCGTGACCGCTTCTTGCCGTTTTCGCAAAAGACGGCGCGCGGCCTCGAGGTCCACCCGTGCTCGCGCGTAGTCGGCCTTGGCGAAGCCGTTCCCGATCGGAAGCTCGAGGGTGACGCCGGCCGAGAAGCTGTAGAATTCCCCGCCGACCGCGCGGTTCAAGGCTTCCGAGAACGGGCCGTCGAAGGGATTGACGGCGATCACGTCGCCGAACTGCCGCGGCTGCGCCTTTCCCGAGAGGCCGTTCGTTCCCACGCTACCGATCGCGTTGAGCCTCGGAAGGAGCTGGTTTTCCGCGATCTTGAGCTGCATCGCGCGTTCTTTCACCTCGAGCTGGGCGGCACGGAGCTCGGGCCTTTTCTCGCGGGCGGCCGCCAGGCTGCGTTCGAAGTCGATCTCGTAAGGCTCGACGGTGGGTCGGTCCGCCGGCTCGATCATGAGGAGCGGCTCGCCTTCTTTCTCGCGGACGTTGACGAGGGCGCGGAGGTTGTCGCGCGCTACCCGGACGGCGTTCCGTGCGGCGATCAGGTCCGCTTCGCGCCGTGCGACCTCGGCCTGTGCAGCGAGCACGGCGGCCTTGGGAAGCGTCCCGACCTTGTACTTCCCCTCGTTCTGCCTCAGAAGCTCGCGTGCGGCCGCGAGCCCCTGTTCGACGACGCGCACGTTTTCTTTCGCCTCGACGAGCCTCCAGTAGGCTTCTTCGACCCGCTCGACGACGTCCGCCACGAGCGCCTCGTACTCGTACACGGCACGCTCCTCGGCCGTCCGGGCGATCCGGACGAGGAGCGTCGTGAACGAAAGGCCGAAGTCCCGGAGCAGCGGCTGGTTGAGCGAGAGCTGGAACTCCGTGCGGTACTCCGGCACGAGCCCGGCGAGCGCGGAGTTCGATTTGCTCCGCGTGCTGACCCATGCGAACGTGACGTCCGCGCCGCTCAGGAACTTCTTCCGGAGACCGCCGGTCGCCGTGAAACTTCGCTGGTCCGGTACGGTGGAGGTCTCCAGCGTGAAGCTCGAGGGGCGGACGTCCCGCTGCACGGTCAGGTCGGCGAAAAACGAAGGGTCGAAGATCGAGAGCGCGCGCCGCACTTCGGCCCTGGCACCGACGGGTCCGAGCCGTTGGATCTGCAGGTCCGTGTTGTTGCGGAGCGCGAGCTCGATGGCCAGGGCCAGGGGCAACTCGTGTCGCGTTCGTGTCTCCCGCAAAAGCCCGAACCCGCTCCAGTCGCGGTGGACGTCCTCGAGACCTCGCGGCGCGTCCCTCCGGGTCCACTGGCTCGCGAAGGTGCCGAGCAGACCCGGTATTTCCTCGAACAACTCGACGTCCGCCACGGCCGAGGTCGTCGCGGGTGTTCCGGTCGACGCCCGGGCGGGTGGCTCCGCCGACACGTACGAGGTCGAAAGCAGGACCGCGACCGCCAGCCCGAGCGTTACCACGGCGTTCATCCGACCTCCCTCCGCAAGGGCTCCTATCAGACGGCGGCCCTGAATCAACCGAACGCTAGAGACCCAGGCGGAAGTAGCGCCACCACGAGAGCGCGTGCGCGGCGGAGCCCACGACCCACGCGGCCGCCAGGCGGCGGAGAGCCGAAGGCGGCAGGTCCCGGGCGGCGACGGAAAGAACGTGTGCGGTCACGAGGAGGGGCGTCACCGCGAAGATGTCCCAGTCGGCGTAGTAGCCGTAGACGGGAAACCACACGACGGAAAGAAACAGCCCGCCGAGGGCCGTGATTCCCAGCGCCCGACTCGCCGTGTCGCGCGAGCGAATCCACGCCTGGGGCCAGAAGAGCACGGCGACCGGCGCGAGCACGAGGAGGCAGTTCACGATGTCGAGGAGATGGTCGAGGCTCCAGAACTCGTACCCGCAGTTCGTCACACAGTACCGGTCGAACCATTGCCACGGCGCGGCGATGTTTCCCCACGCCCCGCCGGAAACGGGAGCGCCCGAGAGGACGTATGCGCCGACGCAAGCGAGCGGAAGGAAAAACCCGAGGGCCGCCGACAAAACAGCCCGTGGCGAGCGGTGTTTCCAGACGCCGTAGAGGTGTCCTCCGAGTGCGCAAAGCGCCGAACCGTGGAGAAGGGCCGCGACCGAAAGAAAGAGGCTCGAGAGAAAAAGCCAGGCCCGGCTTCCCTCCCGCCATGCCCGCGAAGCGGCCCAGAGGTACCAGACCAGAACGGCCAGCGCCTTGGGTGTTCCCTTTTCCGGATAGCCGCAAAACAGGACGAGAAAGCCCGAGGAGGCGAACATCGCGAGGAAATACGGCCATTCGCGGTGAAGATCCCTGCTCAACAGAAAGGCCCCTCCGAGGGCCGTGCCCCCGGCGACGACGGAGACGAGCTGGTGGGCCGAGGTGCGGGAGATGCCGAGGGCGTTCGCGCCGTGTTCGACGGCCGCCCAGGTGAGAGCGCCCAGGGGTTCTGCGGCCTCGATCCTCCACCAGGGAAGGGGCCAGTCCTCGAGCCGGGCCAGATCCCCGAGCCAGAAGCGTACCCGGAAGACCCAGAAAAAAAGTCCCGAGCACACCCCGACCGAGAGGACGAAAAGGGCGAGCCGCCGGACTGGAATTTCCAGTCGGGGGGCGTGACGGGCCAAGAAGTCGGCGGCCGCCATGGCTACGCTCACCGAGATCGGAAGCTTCCAGAAATCGCCGGTCACGACGTCGCGCAGTCCCGTCCAGAGCCACGCGTCGAAAAGGAAGGGCCATCCCCGCCCCGGCGGCGACCAGGCCGCGGCCGTTCCCAACGCCAGGTAGAGAGCCCAGCGGGCGACGGGGCTACGCCACACGCTCGGCTCACCTTCTCCGGTGACAGGCGGGACGGGTTGTGGCAAAGTGCGGGTTCTCCGAAACGTTCGCCATGCAGGAGCTCCTACCCGGCGTCTGGACTTGGGCCTGGTTTTCCGAACCGCACGGCTACCACTTCCGAGGATACTTCTTCCCGCTTCCCGAAGGGAATCTCTGCGTCGATCCCGTACCCCCCGACGAGCGCACGCTCGCGGAGCTCGTCGAGCGCGGGGTCTCGAAGATCCTCCTCACGAACCGCAACCATACGCGTGCCGCGAACGCGGTGCGGGGTGCGACCGGCGCCCGGACGCTCGTGCATCCCGCCGACGCCGAGCACGCCCGTTCGATGGGCTGCGTCGTCGACGGGAGCCTTCTCGCGCCGGGCCGGGTAGGTCCCTTCGAGGTCGTTCCCGTACCGGGAAAGTCCCCGGGGGAAGTCGCCCTCTACTGGAGCGAACGGAAGCTTCTTCTGGTGGGCGACTGCGTCGTCGGGCATCCTCCGGGTTCGTTGAGCCTCCTGCCCGAGCGCGTGATGGACGATCCGGCGCGCCTGCGGGAAAGCGTGCGGTCGCTTCTCGAGCTGGACTTCGACGTCTTGCTCGTGGGCGACGGCGAGCCGGTCCTGGGCGGTGCCGCCCGGAAGCTCCGCGATCTCGTCGCGAGCTGGTGAGATTCACGAGGGACGAATCCCGGCCAGATGGGCTTCCACGGCGGCGTGGACGTAGCGGGCGATGATGTCGGTTTCGATGTTCACGGGGTCGCCGGGTTTGCGGTCGAGGAGGTTCGTGTGCTTCTGCGTGAACTGGACGAGGGAGACCGTGAAGCTGCGGTCGGTCTTCGCGACCACCGTGAGGCTCACGCCGTCGACGGCTACGGGGCCCTTGACCACCATGAAACGGAGGAGTTCGGGCGAGGTCGCGTAGCACGCGAGGATCGCCTCGCCCTCGGGCGAGAACGATTCGAGCGCGGCCGTTCCCTCGACGACCCCGCGAACGAGATGCCCGCTGAGCCGGTCGAGGGGACGTACCGAGCGCTCGAGGTTGACCCGGTCTCCCGGGACGAGCCGGCCGAGGTTGCTGCGGCGGTAGGTCTCGGGCATGACCTGCGCGAGGAACGTGTCGCCCCGGATTTCCGCGACGGTGAGGTCGACGCCGTTCACCGCGATCGAGTCGCCCGGCTTCGAGTCGCGCAGCACGATCGGGGCCCGGATCGAGAGCTCTCCCCGACCCGCACCCACCACCTCGCCGACCTCCTCGATGATCCCCGTGAACATGGCCCTTGAGCTAGCAGGAAGGGGACGCCTTGGCCAGATCGGGCTCCTCGTGCTCGTCCTCGTCTTCGGTGCGGCGCCGGACGGGCGGGCCATCGAGGAGCTCGAAGCGGAGGAAAACATCGCCGAGCTCCTTCCGGCGAAGTTCCCGGGCGAAGAGGAGGCAGGGACGGCGGGGAGGATGTGGGCTTTTCTGCCGGAATTCGGCTTCGGTCCCGACACGGGATTCCTTTTCGGCGGAAAGTACGCGCACAGGGATTTTCTTTCTTCGGGGATTTCGCTCGACCTCGAAGCCAACTACTCGCTCGAAGAGCAGGCGTCCGCGGTGTTTTCCGTCGCGTCCCCCAACCTCCGGGGGAATCGCTTTCTCGTGCTCTTCCGCGGGAAGTTCCACCTCGATCCCCAGCGGGAGTTCTTCGGCCTCGGGAACAACGAGGTCGGGCCGGATCCGGCCTCGACCCACGAGTTCCAGGAAGTCGCCGGTGCGCTGACCCTCGGTTGGCGTCCCTTCGAAAGGGTCGCTCTGAATTTCGGCATCGGCCTCCGCTACGTCGACATCCGGCGCGGGAAGAGGAAAGAGGACTTTCCCTTCACGCCCGACGAATTCCCCGGACTTCCCGGCATCCACGGGGGCAAGGTGACCCCCTTCGCGCTGAGCGTCGTCTGGAACACGCGGGACGACGTCGTGCGGCCCACCCGGGGCTGGCGGTTGATCGCCAAGATCATCCACAACGACTCGATTCTCCTCGGGGACTTCCAGTTCACGCGCTTTCTGGTCGACGCGAGCTACCTCCGCTCCTTTCGCGCCGGCCGGCAGATTTTCGGAGTGCGGGTCGCCGGGGAGTGGAGCGTGGCCCCGAGGGGAGAAGTGCCTTTCTGGGAGCTCTCGGAGCTCGGGGGCCCCGACACGCTCCGGGGGTTTTTCCCCCATCGGTTCGTCGGGCGGGGGAGGGTGCTCTTCAACGGGGAGTACCGGTTCCGGATCCACGAGTTCGATTTCTTCGACCTCTGGAGAGTGCGTGTCGACGGCGTCCTTTTCGGCGACGGAGGTCGGGTCTTCATCGATCGGGACGACCTCGAGGAGGAATTCACGCTCGACGAACGCATCCTCGAGAGGATCATCTCGGATTTCCAGTGGAGCGCGGGAGCGGGCCTCCGCTTCGCGCTCTCGCAGGCGCTGCTCGCCCGGATCGACGTGGGGTTCAGCGAAGAAGAGCGAGCCCTCGTCTACCTGTCCTTCGGGCACACGTTCTGAACGGCGGCCCGGAGCGGTCGAATTCGGGGACCGCGTGTGCCATAAGGACGCGCCGACCATGGGTCGCCTCTACTACGGCTGGTGGGTCGTCCTCGGCTGCGTCGTCTGCCAGATGGATCTCGGTTTCGGCAAGGACGCCATGGACGTGTACATGACGTACATCGTCTCGGACCTCGGATGGACCCGCGCGGACTTCCAGCTCGCGGGTTGGGTTCTCCTGGCTTCCTACAGCGTCGCGAGTCCGGCCGTGGGCTACCTTCTCGACCGCCTCGGGGCGCGTACCGTCCTGAGCCTCGGCGCCGTGTCGTTGGGGCTCGTGTTCCTCGGGTACGCTCGGATGGAGAATTTCGCCCAGTACCTGCTCGTCACGCTCCTTCTGGGTTTCGCCATGGTGGCCGTGGGGGACATTCCGGTATCCACGGTCGCTTCCCGCTGGTTCGAGCGACACCGCGGGACGGTGCTGGGCATCGTGCTCGTCGGCTCCAATCTCGGGGCTGCCGTCGTCAATCTTCTGGCGAAGGAGCTCTACCGTTCCTTCGGGGACGACTGGAGGCTCGCGCTTCGCTGGCTCGCCTTCCTCGTCGCCTTTCTCGTCCTCCCCTTTTCGCTTTTCGTGATCCGGGACCGGCGTTCGGACGAAGTACCGCCCGAGGAGCGCCTCGAGGCGGGCGAGTCCGAATCCACCGCCTCCCCGAGCCTTCCCCTCCGGGCCGCGGTGCGGACGGCGAGCTTCTGGATCCTCGTCTTCGCGCTCTTTTCCTACTACTTCTACTACCTTTTCGTGAACCGGCACGTCATCGCTCTCTTCCGGGACCACGGGAGCTTCGGCCATCGCGTGCCGGTCCTGCTCACGCGGTTTTTCGGCGTGGCACCGGACGATTTTCCGGAGTTCACCAAGAGCATGTTCGAGGTCGTGGGGATTCCCGCCAAGCTTCTCGGCGGCGTCCTCGTCGACCGCCTCCGGTTACGTCACGCGCTCGGGTGGAACTTCGCTCTGCTCGCCGGGGGAAGTCTTCTGTTTCCCTTTTTCGGCTCGCACGGGGTCGTCGTCTGGGTGTTTCTCTTCCTGCACGGCGCGGCGTGCGGTCTCCAGCAAGTGCTCACGCCCATGGCCGTGGCCGAGTGCTTCGGGTTGCGCTCGATGGGGCGCGTCTACGGGTCGCTCCTGCTCGTGCTTTTCCCGGCACACACGGGCACGTGGTACGCGGCCTACCTTTTCGACACGACGGGCAGCTACGCCCCCTTCTACCCCTACTTCATGACCCTCAACGTGGGCGCCGCGGCCTCGCTGTTCTTTCTGCGGCCTGCCTCGCGCCGCGCCTGACCTCGCGTCGGTTCCGCTCGACGGGATAGTTCTCCGCCGTCCAGGCCCTCCACCCTCCGGCCATGGAGGCGACGTTCCGGTAGCCCATCCGGGCGAGGCTTTCGGCCGCGAGAACGGACCGGTAGCCGCCTCCACAGTAGAGGACGATCGGGGTATCCGGGTCGGGCGCGAGGCGTTCGATGTCGCGCTCGAGCACGCCTTTGCAGAGATGCAGAGCCTCCGGCAGGTGGCCCCGCGACCACTCCTCGGGCTCCCGGACGTCGAGCAGAAGGAAGGACTCGCCCGACTCGATCTTCCGGCGCACGTCTTCGACCCCGATCTCGCGGACTTTCCGCCGTGCCTCGTCGACGAGCTTCAAAAAGCGCGGCGAGTGCTCCATGGCGCGAGCTCGCCTCAGTGGACGCCCGGGCCCATCTGCAGCGAGGCCGGATCGATCCCGAGGCTCCGCACGGCCGCGTCCCACATGCGTTCCGGTGGCGTTTCGAAGACGAGGTCGAGTTCGAGAGGAGCGTTGAGCCACGCGGACGCGGCGAGTTCTCCCTCGAGCTGTCCGGGCGCCCACCCCGCGTAGCCGAGCAGGAACCGGCCCTGCCTCCGCAGTTCCGGCGGTGCGGAAAGAAAGCGGCGGAGGGCTTCGACGGAGCCCGAAAGGTAGAGGCTCTCGCCGATTTCGATCCGGTCCCTGGTGCCCGGGTCGAACCGGCTCAGGATCCACCCCCTGTGCGGCTCCACGGGCCCGCCGATCCACACGCGAACGTCCGAGGCTCGGGCCGCCAAGGACTCCCACTGCACGACGGAGGAGAGAGGGGTCGTGGTCGGCCGGTTCACGACGAGTCCCATCGTGCCCTCTTTGCCGTGTTCGCAGAGGAGCACGACCGAGCGGGCGAAATTGGGGTCGGTCATCTGCGGCATGGCCAGAAGGAGCGAAGGCGCGAGAGACTTTTCGTTCATGACCTTTCCCTCGTCGTCGTTCCAGGATAGACACATCCGTCACCGAAAGGAAATCGCACGCCTCGGAGGACGGGATATGATCTACCTCCACGAAACCTACGAGATCGCCGGCGGGCGCATGGCGGAGTTTCTCGAAGCGTACCGCGACCGTAGGGGGCTTTTCGCGCGTGGAAACGCGCGGGTTCTCTGGCTCTGGGAACAGGCGCACGGCACGGGCCCGAGCTACCGGGCGGTTTCCGTGACTGCCGTGGCCGACTGGTCGAGCTGGGCGGAGCTCGTCGGCCGCTGGAGTCGCGGTGGCGACCTCCGGGCGTGGGACCGTGCGGTCGCCCCCTTCGTCCGGGAGCGGACCGCGAAGCTGCTTCTTCCCGTGTCCTGGTCTCCGCTCGGGGAGCCGGAGTTGGGAACGGCGGAGCCCCTGCCGCACGGAGGCCACCTCTACCTTCACGACACGGGCTGGCCGTTTCCGGGAAAGCTCGAGGAATACGTGGATGCGCTGGGCGAGGTGTTCTACCCCCAGACGCGGCGCTCGCGGATGATTTCCGTCGAAGCTTGCTGGACGGTGTGTCCCGGAACGGGGAAAAGCCGCGAGGTGGTTCTGCTGCAGAAAATCCTCGACTGGGAGGCTTTCTCGCGTCTGCTCACGAGCGGCGAGCGGCCCGCTCGGTCCGGAGACTGGATGGAAGTGGGGCTCCGCTACCGGGATTCCTGGGAGAGCAAGCTCTTGCGACCGGTCTCCTGACGCTCTTCCGCCGCCCGCGTTTCGTCCGGACGTCGCGGGAACGAAATCCAGACCGTCGTGCCGACGCCGGGCACCGAGTCGAGCCACGCACGGCCCCCGTGGCGTTCGAGGATCTTCCGTACGAGCAGGAGCCCCGTACCGGAACCGCGGGAGAGGTCGCGTGCCCCTCGACGGAAGAGTCGGAACGCGGACTCTTTCTCGCGTTCCGCCATGCCACAGCCCGTATCCGTGACGAAAAAGCGGACTTCCTCCCTGTGGATCTCCGCGCCGATCTCGATCCGTCGGACTTCTCGTCCCTCGAGGGCCCGGAGCGCGTTGTCCAGGAGGTGCTCGAAGACCTCCAGGAAAAGTTGGCGATCCGCATGGACGCCGGGCAGGTGCGAGCAGGTAACGTGCACCTTCCCGCTCCGAAGCTCCGGTGCTTTTCTGGCAAGGAGGTCCCGAACCGCCTCGTTCGCGTCGAACCAGGCACGCTGGTCCGGCCGCGTCGCCAGATCCGAGAGCCGGACCATCGTGCGGACGAGCGAGTTCATCCGGGCCACGTTCGCTCGGATGAACGAGAGCGCCTCCTGCACCTCGTTTCCGGCCCCGGGACTCTCGCCGAGGAGCTCGCCGAGCTCGTGGACGAACCCTTCGATGTTGATGAGCGGGGCGCGGAGATCGTGGGAGCCCAGGGCGAGGAGGTCCTCGAGCTCCTGCGTTTTGACTTCGAGCGCCCGCGCGTGCTCTTCGAGGCGGGCGGTTTTCTCGGCGAGCGCATTCGAACTCGCTCGAAGTTGCGTGAGCAGCGTCGCGTTCTCCAGAGCCGACGCCGTGATGGTCGCCGCGATTCCGATTTCCTCGGCCGCGTCCGGATGGAAACGGAACGGCTTCGGGTGAGCGAGAACCAGGACGCCGAGAATGTCCTGCCGGCCGAGCAGGGGGGCGACCAGGAGCGAGGAGGCCTCGAAGGGAGAGGGGAGGCCCGTCCCGGGCTCGGCTTCGTGAACGAAAAGGAGGCTACCCTCGCGGTAGGAGCGCGCGAGCAGAGAGCGCGGATCCTGGACCGAAACGGTCCTGCCCCGAAGAGAGTCGGTGTCGGGGCCCCAAGCGGCCCGCACGACCAGGTCGGTACCTTCCTTCGTCCAGATCGCGACCCAGCGGGCGCGGAAAAGGTCCCCGAGGCGCCGGGCGACGAACCGGAGGACTTCCTCGGGATCTTCGGTGGTGTGCGCGGTGAGGGAAAGCTGGGTCAGGGCGTCGCGGAATTGCGCGGCTTTGGTCGCGCGCTCGACGAGCTGCGAGGTGTCGATGGCGACGGCGGCGTAGTGGGCGAACTGCGTGAGGAGACGACGCTCCGATTCCGTGAGGCGATGCGGCTCGGTCCAGCTCGCCGTGAGCGCGCCGAGCCCTCGCTCCCGGTGGATCAACGGCACGATACACTGAGCATGGACCGCGAGCGTTTCGAGAAGCTCGCGCGCCACGGGGTCGGGTATCGACCGGTCGAAGAAGACCGTGAGTCCCTCCCGGAGCTCCTGCTCGAAGGGCACGTTGTTCCCGAAGCGAAAGGCTTTCTCGACGAAGGCGAGCGCCACCTCCGGCGGCGTTCCCACGTCCGCCGCCGGGACGTAAGCCCGGCGGCGCCGGCTCCAGAGAAGGACGCTGCTCCGGTCGCAACCGGTGAACCGGACGACGCTTTCGGCAATTTCCGAGAGGATCGACGAGAGCCCCGTTCCTCCGGTGACACGCTGGCTCAGCGCGAGCAGGGTGGGGAGCAACTCGCTCTCCGGCCCGCCTTCCGGGGCCGCGGGACGGGCCGGAACCTCGGCGAGATCCCGGCAGAGTTCCTCGACCTCCCGCTGCGTCGTTTCGTCCCAGCACGGCAGGTCGACGAGAAGGGCTCCTCGGGGAGTCTCCGGGTCGCCGACGGGAAAGAGCCATGCATCCCGCAAGGCAAGCGCACGCTGGAACTCCCGGGGTGGCCTCCGCGGAGCGCTCCGAACGAAAAAGGACGCCTCGACCGTCAAGGACTCGTCTCCGGTGGGCTGCTCCTCGAAGCCTCTCGTCCCTCGGAGCCGGAGGACGGAGCCTTCGCGGAGGAGTACTCCGACACGCGCGGCCGGGTAGTTCCCCACGAGCGCACGATGCGCGAGCCGGCCGATGGAGCTGGCTAGGCGGTGGCGGTAGCCCTCTTGGGCGATCGGTTCCTCGGAGTCGAACGACACGGCGTAGTTGGCAGATAGCAACGAACGTGCCCAGGGGCGCGCAGGGGCACTGCACGAGGGGTGGAGCGAAGCCCTGTCACCCGGGAGCTGCACCGCTTTCCCCGAGAAAGGTGTGGCGCAAAACGACCGCCGGGTCGCCTTACCGGGGACGGGGGCCGCGCTCGAGGTAGATCTCGAAGCGCCCGATCCGTGCCGCTCGGGAGTAGCGACGGCGGAGAAATTCCCGGAGTTCGGGAAAGGTCTCGAGTTCCTCCGCACTGCTGCGGTCGTTGCCCGTCACCCACGGGATCGAGTCTCGGGTGTCGACGACGATGGCCGCAGGGGGCGAACGCCGCAGATCGCGTACGAGCTGCTTGCGGCTCGGCTCGGCCGACCAGGCCGCCCTCTGGGGTACGTTGTAGATGTATCGGGTGGGAGGGAGTCGGCCGAGGAGGTCGTAGAGAAAGGGCTCGAAGCCCCACACGAAGAACGTCGATCCCTCGGGAAGATTCCGGGAAAGCCAGGCTGCCACCTGCTTGCGCGGGGTGTTGTATCTCTTTCCCGAAGTGAACCTGGGCTTGGACTTGTCTCCCACGGATGCCGTCGGTGTTCCGGGACGGGGAAGGCCCCATAGGGAAGCGAAGAGAAGGAGCGCGAGAGCGAGACCGAAGCCTCGTGTCTCGTCCACGTGGACGAGTTTCCAGTATCCCCACCCTGCGAGAAGCGCGAGCAGAGGGAGGGCTCCGCCGTAATGGTAGTGGAAAAATTTCGCTTGGAGCGCGATGCCGGCGAGCTGGACGAGGAGGATTCCGCCCACGTGAGCGGCCCCGATGCGCTCTCGCCTGCCTCGGGGCGGCAGCGCGAGCCACGCCAGGACTCCCGCGACGACGAGCCACGAGTAGGTGAGAACGAGCTGGAGAGAAGCCCGGCCGAGGTAGAGAGGGAAGTTCCCCGCCCGAAAGCCGATCGCGGTGTAGTTCGGGGCGAAGACGAAAAGCGCCCCGTGCAGTTGGGCCCACGCGTCGTGGAGGTGAAAAAACGCGGCCAAGGCCAGAAAAGGAAGGAAAGCTCCGGAGGCGAAAGCGGCGGAGACCCGCAGCGCGAGCCGGCCCCGATCCTCGCGAGGCGTGGCCTGCCAGCGGGTCGCGACCGCGAAGGCGGCGCTCACGGCCGCGGCACCGAGAAAAGGAGGTTTCATCGAGGCGGCAAGGCCGTAGAGAAGCCCGGCCAGCCACCACGCGAGCAACTCCCTCCGGCTCGCCGGCCGACTTGCAACCGGGTCTTCGTACGTGGCGAAAACCAGCGCCCAAGCCACGGCGACGGCCCCGAACGTTTCCGGCTGTCCCGTGTGCCAGTAGCCCAGTTCGACGAGGGTTTTGACCGCCAGTGCGCCCCCCAGGATTCCGGCCGCGGCGTTCCCCACGTGCCGGCGGGAGAAAAGGGCGAAAGCCCAGAGGAGCGACGCGAGGGCCGACGCTTCGACGAGTCGGATGGCCTCCATCCCCTTTCCGAAAACCGCCCGAGCGAAGGCGTAGACGAAGTAGATGCCCGGAGGTTTGAAGTCCCACGCATCCTTGTACGGTGCTCCGCCGCGGAGAATCGCCTCCGCGACGACAGCGTAAATGCCCTGGTCGCGCCCGTACTCGAAAGAAAGGAGCTCGTGGAGGAAATAGGCGGAGGCGAGTAGAGCACAGACCGGGATCGAACGGGAGGCGAATACCGGGAGCCGAGAAAGCCTCCTCTCGGGCGACGAGCCTGAATCCGGTGCGGCTCTCCCCGTGTTCCTCACGGCCGTCACTCGAGATAGCCGAGCGCTCGGAGCCTCTCCCGGTCGGCTTCCGTGAGCGGGGGCTCGGGTGCGTCGCCGTCGTTCGAGAGCCAGCGGAAAAGGTGCGAGGCCAGCTCCGGGACCGCAGGATGGTCGGCCCGGTAGACGTTTTTCTCTTCGTGCGGGTCGTTCCGGAGGTCGTAGAGTTCGTAAGCCAGGTGCTCTTCGAGCCCGGGTGTCCAGATGAGCTTCCAGCGCCCGAGGACGACGGCGCGGAACCTGCCGCTCGTGTCGAATCGGACGCGCCGCCGGACCAGGTGGGGGAAAAAACGACTTTCCGCACTCGGCGAACACGGCTCTCTCGGGAAGAGATCTGCCGAGGAACCAGGCGACGAGAGATCGCCCCTCGGTTCGTCCACGAGACCGGAGCCCCAGAAGTTCTTCGAGCGTGGGCTTCACGTCCACGAGCGAGACCCAGGACTCGATCGTCCTCGAGCCCCGCAGGGGATCCCGCGGGGGAAAGACGAACGCGAGGGGGACCCGCAAGGTAGCCTGGTACACGTAGTCGCCGTGGTCGTAGTAGTAGTCGTGCTCGCCCAGGCTCTCGCCGTGGTCGGCGGTGAAGACGACGAGCCAGTCGTTGCCGAAGCGTTTTTCGAGCCACCGGACGAGACGCTCGATCTGCTCGTCCGTGTACCGGATCTCCGCCGCGTAGAGTCTGCGGATGTGCGCGTTGACGGCTTCGGGCAGATCGTTCTGGAAGACCGCCTTGGCCTTGGGCAGGTCTCGGGGATAGGCCCGGTCTCCGATCCCGCCTTTCACGTCCCCGAAGTGCAAGCGGTAGCGCCCGCGGTAGTCGGGATCGAACCGCTCGGCCAGCTCGCGCGGCGGGTAGTACGGAACGTGCGGGTCGATGTAGTGGACCCAGAGGAAGACGCGCTCGTCGGGAGATCGCTGCCGCAGGTGCGCGATCGCCGCGTCGGTCGTCGCTCGAGCATCTCTCGAGTCGTCGGCGAAATCGTAGACCTCGAAGCCACGGTCGAGCCCTCGCCGCCGTGTGAGGAGGTGGTTCGACACGACGGCGACGGTACGGTAACCGGCCGCTCGGAGCTCTTCGGCGAGCACGGGGACCTCCCGCCGAAGCCTCCCGAAAAGCGTCCTCAAGCCATGGCTGTGCGGGTAGAGTCCCGTGAGCAGGCTCGCGAGCGCCTGTGTCGTTCTCGGGATGGGAGTCAAGGCCGCGGAGAAGTGGTAGCCGGAGCGGAGGAGCTCGTCGACGAAGGGGCTCGTCGGTTGCGGATAGCCGTTGGCACTCAGGTAATCCGCCCTCAGGGTGTCGACCGTGACGAGCAGCACATGGGGCCTCCGGGGGCTCGACGCTTTGTCCGGCTCCGTCGTGCAGGCGGCCGGAAGCGACCCCAGCGCGAAGACGAAGCCGATCCCGAGGATGCGCCTCCCGAGGGTCTTCGGTCGTCTTTTACCAGCCGTTTCTCGCGAATCCGCCGGATCCTCCCGAAGCACGGGGGGAGATGCGACGTCGCGGGTGTAGACAGCCCGGGCCATGAAGTTTTCGTCCGGCCACGCCCCGTGACGGACGCCGGATCGTCTGCCCGAAAACCGTAGAAGCCCCGCGCGAGGAATGCAAAAGGAACGCGTCGACCGGGGCATCGAGTCGGCTAGAGCGGATCTTCCTCCTCGACGAGGATGTCGATCTCGTCCTCGGTGCTTCGGCCGTCGGGAGTGGTGAGAACGACCTTCGCCAGATACTCGCCGGTTCGCTCGTAGGTGTGCACGGGATTTTGCTCTTCGGAGCTGCTACCGTCGCCGAAGTCCCAGCGAAGACGCACGGTCGTGTCCTCGTAGCACTCGTACTCCGCCTCGAACTGCACCCGGAGCGGCGGAGGACCGAAGTCGGGGTTCGCATCCGCGAGCACGATACAGTCGGCTTCCTCTTCGTAAGCGGCCTCCTCGCCGCTTTCGGGGCCCCGCGTGGGCACCGGTGACGCGGGCGGGGTTGCCGTGGCCGGCACCCTCTCGGGCTGCTCGGTCGCTCGCCGACAACTCTCGCAGCCTCCGAGAAGGAAAAGCGACAAGAGGGCGAGCGGGGCGAGGATCTCACCGCGACGCATCGGGCCTCCCTTTCTCGTCCCTCAACGCGTGGGGAGGGCTTTCGGTGTCGGGGGACGGGTCGGTACGGGGCGTGGCGTCGGCGGCCTTTCGGGGCGGCGGAGCCAGAAACGGGCGACGGGACCGGGGTTGCCGGCACGGTCCCGAAGCCGCACGCTCACGAGAGTATCCCCCGGGGGGAAGTTCCATGCCTTCGCCACCATCATGCAGAACTGAATTTCCGAGTCCTTCGACTTGTACTCCCACTCTCCGTTGCGGTTCAGTGTGCAGGCACTCTGTGATTCGATCTGGATTTCGAACCGACAGGCGAGGTCGTTGATGGTGTCGGAGATTCGCTGCGTTTCCGCCCAGCTCGGCGGGTCGATCGCGGGCACCCCCCCGATGTTCGGGCGAAACCGATCGCAGATCTCGCGGCTTCCGTCGCCGAGCGGTCGGTTCACTTGGATCTCGAGGTCCGGCCGGACCCGGGGATCCTTCGGGTCGTGGGCGAAGACTCGCCTGCCCACGTCGTAGCCGCTGAGTCCCTTTTTCGCTTCCACGACGAGCTGGAAACCGGAGCCGACGTAGTTCTCGTAGATGGGAATCCCGTTCTTGTCTTTTCCGACCGGGTCGACGTGCGTGCCGTCGGCCCTGGTGATACCGAAGAACGTGACGACGGGTCCGATCGGCTCGCCGGGCTTGACCGGTCTGGCCAGGGTGGGTTTCGGGGAAGGCGTGGGCCAGGCGGTGGACGTCGGAGGAGGCACGGTCGGCGCCGGCGAAGCGGCGAGCCCCCGCTGCGGTTTTTCGGCGCTCACGCGGACTCGCTCCGGTTTTTTTCGGAAGAGCGGGCCGCACGCGGAGCCGAGGAGCGCTGTCGCGACCCCGAGACAAACGAGTGCCCGAATGCGGATCCACCCTGCTTCCATCGCCTCTCCTCTCCGGTCCCGCGGCTATTATCGGCCGCTTCGCCGGGTGTCAACGCGAGGCGGGTGATTTTCTGCGTCTTGTCTCCTCCGGGGGCTTTCGGTAAGCCCCGTCTCGTGACGACTCGCCGGTTCGCCCTGGCCCTGCTCTCGCTGCTGCTTGCTGCTTGCGCCACCCGTGCCCGCAAGTCGGGGCCGGCGGAGTGGCTTTCCAGGGTGCAGCGGCCTCCGCTGGACGTGACGGAAATCGAGGCCACGGCTTCGAACAACGTCCACGCTATCTTTTTGCGCCTCAGCCGGTTTCCGGACCGCATCGAGCACGAGGCCAAAGGCGACCCTCCCCGGATCGAGCTGCGTCTGGTGGGACCCGCATCGGACGGAGATGCCCCCGAAAAGACTCTGGTGCCCTCGAGCGCCGTCGTACGCTCGGTGCGGGTTTCCAGGAAGGACGGCATCCTCCGCGTCTTGCTCGAGCTCGGGGGGAACGAGCTCCCCGAGTACACGATCCACGAAATGGCGGACTGGCTCATGGTCCGCATGGTGCCGAAGCGCTAGAGGTCTCCGTCGCGCCGTGTCCCGCGGGCGGTTCGCTCTCGGAAGTCCGCCTCTCGGCGCACGACCTTCGCACGTGCCCTGCGGCTTCGATTGCCGCGGCCTGCGTTCTCCCTTGCAACTGCGGGCCGTCGGGGGTAACCGGTAGGCATGCGCGTCGGGGGGATTCGCGCTTGGGCCGTAGCGGTTCTGGGGGTGTGTGCCGTCTTTTCCGCGGCGTGGGCGCAGCTCGGTACGGGTCCGCGGGAACGCTACGAGCGTCGCACGAGAGGAGTCGACATCGACGATATCGTGAAGGACCTTCGGAGCGAAGAGGGCGAGAAGCGGCTCGAAGCCGTCCGGCGCCTCGGGGAGTCCGGGGAGCCCGGCGCCGTGCAGTACCTGGTCGGGGCCCTCGGGGACCCCGACGTCCGGGTCCGTGCCAAGGCGCTCGACATGCTCGCGCAGATGCGCGCGACCGAGGCCACACCGGTCCTCGTGCAGTATCTTTTTCTCCGGACCACCGACCGTGCCATGAAAAAGAGGATTCTCGCCGCGCTCGGGGAAATCGGGGACGTGCGCGCAGCGAAGCCCATCGTCGACTTTCTCCGGCGCGACCTCGACCCGGAAAGCTGCGGCACGGCGCTTTTCGCGCTCGGGGAGATCGGCGCTCCGGAAGCGGAGCCGGTGCTCCGCGAGTTCGCGCAGACCTCGGACGACCCGACACTCCGCCGCCTGGCCCGCGAAGCCCTCGCCAAGGTGGAGCGACGGCAGGCTGCGGTCGCTTCCGAGGCGAAAGAGCCGGCCGAGACGTTCCTGCAGCCCCGCGTGCCTCGTTGAGCCGCGTTGCCCGCAGGGGAGAACGTCGGTAGATTTCGGGTTTCGGGCCCTGTGGTGGAACTGGCAGACACGGCAGACTCAAAATCTGCTCCGGGCAACCGGGTGGGGGTTCAAGTCCCTCCAGGGCCACTGCGTCCGACGTCGGGCCGCTGTGCGTCCGAGTCGTCACCGGTGGGGTGACGCGCCGCTGCTCCCGGCCGAGCCACGGGGATCGCCGCCCTAGGAAGCCCGTGTTTCCCCCGACGCCTCGAGCGGCGCGACCTCGACGCGCGTGTCCCGGTCGTTCTGGCTCGGCTGAAGACAGATCTGGATGGGCCGGATGTGTCCTTCGCCGCCGGCGAGCTCGACGGGGTTCAGGGGACTCGGGATCAGGTTCTGGAACCCCTTGCCCTCCGGGAACTGGTAGTTCTCCCAGGCGTGGTAGACGATGAGCTGGCCCGGGCGCACGGAAGGCGAGAGCTTGGCCTGGATGACGAAACCGTCGATGTCGTTCCATACCCGTACGAGGTCGCCGTCCCGGATGCGGCGCCGCCGGGCGTCTTCGGGGTTCATGTAAGCCACGGGCATCCCGCGCTGAAGCCGCAGCATGAGACGGTCGTCCCGCCAGGCCGCGTGGATCGACCACCGGGTGTGCCCGCCCGTGAGGACGAGCGGGTAGTCACCGCCGGCCTTCGGCGGGTCCTTGTGCACCGGCAGGGCTTCCCCGAGCTCGAGGTAGAAAGGATGGTCGATGTAGAACTGGATGCGGCGGGTGAGCGTCGGGTACGGGACTTTCTTCTCCACGTGGTCGCGGAAAGGCCGGATGGTGTCGTCCGGTTCGATGGGGCACGCGTTTCCGATCGACAGAGCGCTGCGCCCCGTGCCCGTGAAGCGCGCGTAGCCCTTTTTTTCGAGCTCTCGCCAAGTCGTGCCTTCGAGGTTCGTCGAGAGAGCGACGAGCTCGGCCGCCACCTTCCGCTCGTCGCGCTCCGTGAAGCGCCCACCCATCGTGAATTCGTCGTGGAGCCCTTCGAAAGACCGCTCCTCGCCGCTGCGGGTCCGGAATTTCCGCAGCCCCCGTGCGCGCGCCCTCTCCTCGATCTTTTTCGCGAGGAGGGCGCAGATCTCCCAGTCCGTTTTCGCCTCGTGGAGTTTCGTCGCCGGGCGAGCCCGCGTGGAGGTAGGGCACGAGCGGCGTCGCCCACTTGTGCTCGTATTTTTCGTACCAGCCCGCCGCCGGCAGGACGTAGTCCGAAAAGAGCGCCGTCGACGTCATCCTCCAGTCGACCGTGACGAAGGCGCGGAGCTTCGGGTAGAGGTGGCGCACGACGTACGGGTAGCCGCGCAGCCGGCGGAGGATGTTGCCGCCGTACTCGATCACGACCCGCGGCGGCTTGCCCGGCGGCGGCCACACGAACTGGTAGCCCTTCTCGAGGGCTTCTCGGAGGTACTCGGCGACGGGTCTCCGGAGATAGGGGTCCCACTCGTGGGAGCGCCCGCTCAGTTCGAGGAGCCCCCCGTGCACGTTCCAGAAAAGCACGCCCGAGACCGTGCGGCCTTGCCGCAGCTGCTCGTGCCCGATTTCGTAAGCGAGCATCTCGTCCGTCATGCCCGGTTTCCGGAGCCGCCGGAGCAGCGGCCAGACCCTCGCGGCGAGCTCGATCCGCCCGAGCCAGCCCGTTCGGCGCATGAGGGCGAAGGACTCGAGGCCGTCGTGCGTGAGAAACGGAAACGCGCTGAAGCCGCTGCCCCTTTTTCCCATGTTCCCCGAGAGCGCGAAGACGAGGATCTGCGCCCGCTCCATCAGGTTCCCGTGGTAGAACTTCCCGATGTTGCTCGAGGTGACGTTCGAGACGGCGCGCGCCCGGCCGATTTTCCTCGCGAGGGAGCGAACGAGAGACGGATGCACGCCGGTGACGGAAGCCGTCTTTTCGGGCGTGTAGTCTCGGTCGAGAAGTTCCCGGAGGAGCGAAAAGACGGGACGCACGCGCACGGGCCCGGTTTTCGTCCGGACTTCGTACGTGCCGTCGAGAGCCGGCCGGAGTTTTCCGAGGGACAGCGTCTCCCGCGGCGCGGGTGCCGGAGCGCCCGTGGCGAGGTCGTACACGTAGAGAACCTCCGTCGAGCCGCCCTCGCGGAGGTCGCTTTCGCGCAGAAAGCGACCGTTGTCGGTGCGCACGAGGAAGGGGAGGTCGGTCTGCTCGAGGACGAACGCGCGGTCGTAGAGGTTCTCGGCGAGCAGCACCTGGGCGATGGAGAGGCCGAGCGCCGCGTCGCTGCCGGGGTTCACGGGCACCCAGAGGTCCGCGTGGATGGCCGACGCGTTGTAGTCGGGCGTGATCACGACGATCTCCGCGCCGTGGTAGCGGGCTTCGGTCCAGAAGTGGGCGTTGGGGATCTGGGTGTAGAGGGGGTTGCAACCCCAGACGAGGATCAGGTCGGAAAAGAAGTAATCGTCGAGAGAGCGCTCCGCCACGATTTTTCCGAAGGTCACGGCCGCACCCGGATGCCCGTCGCCGATTTCCGTGTTCATGTCGAGGGAGCAGCTGTCGAGGAGATGGGCGAGTCGCATCTGACCGGCGGCGAGCGTGCCGAAGGTGTAGAGCGGCCCGAGGGACCAGATCACCCGGTCGGTTCCCTCCTCGACGATCGTGTCGAGGATGTGGTCGGCGATCTCCGTAAGCGCTCGATCCCAGGAAAGCCGCTCCCACCGGCCGGACCCGCGTTCCCCCACGCGCTTGAGCGGGTACTTGAGCCGCGTGGGGTCGTACATCCGGGCGCTGTAACAGGCGCCTTTCTGGCAGCCCCGCGGGTTCAGGTCCGGCGTGTCGGCGCGGACGCGGGGATAATCCGCCGCCTGCTCCTCGCGCCAGACGAGTCCGTCCTTCACGTAAACGTCCCAGGCGCAGTGGGCCTGGTACCAGCAGTTGACGAAGTGGGAACTCCGGACGACCCTGTCCCAGCTCCACTTCTGGCGGTAGACATCCTCCCAGCTCCGGTACGAGGCGCCCGTGCCCCGCGGCACGGCGGCGGGCTCCGGCCCGCGCTCTCCCGTGCAGCCCAACTCGAGCCGGCCGAGCCCCAGGACGAGCCCACCGGCGCCCACCGAGCGGAGAAAATCCCTGCGGGTCAACTCCACGAACCTGCCTCCTCGAGCCGCTCGAGCTCGACGCGCGTGTCGCGGTCGACCTGATTGGGCTCCCAGTGCGCGTAGGACCAGCGCAGGTGCCCGTAGTCTCCGACCAGATTCGTCGCTTTGAAGGGGCTCGGAGTCACGAAATGGTGGCTGCGGCCACGGGGGAACTGGTAGGGCTCCCAGGCGTGGTAGACGATCACCTCGCCGGGCCGGACGTAAGAGGCGAGTTTCGCCCGCGCGACGAAGCTTCCGAGGTCGTTGAACACGCGGATGCGGTCGTGGTCCCGAATTCCGCGCCGGCGTGCTTCCTCCGGGTTCACGTACGCGGCGGGTTCTCCCCTTTGAAGCCGCAGCAGAAGCGCCTGGTCGCGCCACTGCGCGTGGATGCTCCAGCGCGTGTGGCCGCCGCTCAGAACCAGGGGATAGTCCCCGCCGGCCGACGGTGGATCCTTGTGGGCGGGCAGGGCTTCGCCGCACTCGAGAAACCACGGGTGGTCGACGTAGAACTGCTGGCGCCGCGTGAGCGTCGGCCACGGCTTTTTCTTTTCGACGAACCAGCGGTGCGGAGCGAGGGTGTCGTTCGCCGCGTAGTCGCTGTAGTAGCCTGCCATGCCGCCCGGCGGCCCTGTCCCTCGTAGCCGCACGGCTCCCCGCTCGCGGAGCTCGGCAAGGCCGATGCCGCGGGTGGGCGAGGAGACGCGGAGCACGAACTCGAGTGCTCGCTCCTCGTCGCCGGGCTGGAACTTCCCGCCCGAGGAAAACGCGTCGTCCAGGCGGCGGGCATCCCGTTCGATGCCGGCGATGTCCCGGTAGGGCGGAAGGTTCCGCCTTCTCGCTTCCCGAGCCACCGCGCGGGCGAGCAGAGAGAAGATTTCCCACTCCGGCTTCGCCTCGCCTCGCGGTTCGACGGCCCGGTCGCCCAGATGAACGTAGGGAACGAACGAGACCAGGTACTTGAGGTCCGTCTTTTCGTACCAGAAGGCCGCCGGCAGCACGATGTCGGCCCAGCGGGCCGTCTCGCACATGCGGAAATCCACGTGGACGACGAGATCGAGCCGGGGCCAGAGGTTGCGCAGGAGAAGTTCCGGGTTCCGTCCGTGGCGAAGCACGTTTCCGAAGATCGAGACGAGGACTTTCGGCGGCTTCCCGGGTGGAGGATGGACGGGAAACCACTTTCGGTCGAGGGCTTCTTGCAAGGAGTCGCTGGCGCTGCGGGGTGAGGTCCGGTCGCCGTGCTCGCGCTCGCCGGAGACCCGGGCGAGCCCCCCGTGGATCGCGTGCCAGATGGTTCCGGGAACGAAGCCCTGCCGGAACCGCTTCTCCCCTTCTTCGGGGCGGAAGAAGTTCCGGACGGCAAAGGAGGCCAGGTGGAGGAGGTCGAGCCTCTCCTCCATGGCGAGAAGGGCGAACCCCTCCGGAGCGAAGAACCCGCCCGCGCGCCACCCTCCCCCGGGTCGCCCGACGTTTCCCGAAAGCGCCGCGAGCAGGATTTGCGCTCGCTGCGCGAGGTCCCCGTGCAGGAACTTGCACTGTCCCCACTGCGAGAGGATCAGCGCCGGCTTGCGTCGCGCGTACTCGCGGGCGAAAAGCCGCAGCGTGCGGGGCGAGACGCCCGTCAGCGCCGAGACGCGCTCCGGGGCGTACTCCCGCTCGAGTGTTTTCCGCAGCAGCCGGAACACCGTGGCCACGGGGACGGGGCCTTGCGGGGTTTCCACCGACCCCTCGAACTCGAGCTCGGGCACGAGAGGCCCGAGCTCGAGTGTCTCGAGCGGCGCTGCGCGGACTTCGCCGCTTTTTTCGTCGCGCAAGTAGAAGCCTTCGCGGCCCGACTCCCCGAAGTCCTCGGGACGCAGAAAGTGCCCGGTATCGGTACGGACGAGAAACGGGAGGTCCGTTTGCTCGGCGACGTACCGACGGTCGTAGAGTCCTTCCTCGACGAGGATATGCGCCAGGCCCAGGGCCAGCGCGGCGTCGGTCCCGGGGCGCACCGGGACCCAGAGGTCCGCGTGGATGGCCGATGCGTTGTAGTCGGGTGCGACGCACACGACGAAGCTTCCGCCGTACCGCGCTTCGTTCACGAAGTGCGCGTCGGGGATCCGCGTGGCCGAGGGATTGAAAGTCCACAGCACGAGGCACGAAGACCGGAACCAGTCGTCCGAGGACCCGCAAGGATGGCCGTTCCCGAACGCGATCGTCGCGCCGAGCGAGAGGTCGCCGATCTGGGCCATGGAGTCCGTCACGGGAGATCCGAGGAGACGGAAGAAACGGAGCGGTGCCGCGCTGTTGGGTCCCGCGCCGATGTTGGGTCCGAGCTCGCAGACCACGGCCTCCGGACCCGATTCGGCGAGCGTGTCGACGACCTTGCGCGCGATCGTCTCGAGCGCCCGATCCCACGAGATGCGCTCCCAGCTTCCCTCGCCGCGCTCGCCCCGCCGGCGAAGCGGGTAGAGAATGCGGGTCGGCGAGACCCCGAGGGCGGCGGCGCACGCACCCTTCTGGCAGCCGCGGGGGTTGAAATCGGGCAGCCCCGGGCGGGAAGCCGCGTACGGTGCCGTTTGCTCCTCGCGCCAGACGAGCCCGTCTTTCACGAAAAGGTCCCACGCACAGCCCGAGACGCAGTTCGTCATCGTGTGCGTGCCGCGGACGACCCGGTCCCACGTCCAGCGGTCCCGGTAGACGTCTTCCCAGCTCCGGTAGGAAGGTCCAGCCGAAGAGCGGAAGTGCGAGAGAAAGCGTTCTTTTCCCTCTTGCCCGTCGCTGCCGCCGCAGGCGAGTTGCAGTCGCGAGAGGGCGAGAAAGAGGCCCGCGGCGCCGCTGGCGCGGAGAAATTCGCGCCGGCTGAGAGCGGTCGTCTGGCCGGAGGATTCCTCTAGCGGCATTTCGTTTCCGTGAAGACGTTTTCCGCTTCCGGGTCGAAGCGTTCCCGCAGGATTCTCTCCTGCGGTTTTTCGGAGACGGTCTTCGGGATTTCGTCGACCACCTGGAGGTAGGTGGGCACGGCGTTGGGCTCGAGCCCCTTGCGGCACGCTTCGAAGATGGCCTTCGGGTCGAACGGCACGCCGGGCGCGGGGACGACCGCGGCAACGATGTCTTTTTCACCGGGCGCCCCCGAGGCCGCCGGAACCCCGTACACGAAGACGTCGGCGACCGAGGGGTGCTCGGCGATCACCTTCTCGACGAAGCTCGGGTGGATGAACTCTCCGTTGTGGCGGATGCCGCCCCCCTTGCGGTAGTCGAAGAAAAACCAACCCTCGGCGTCCCGGTGCCCCATGTCGCCGCTCCGGAGCCACCCTCCTTCGGTCTTCCGCCTCGACGCCTCCGCGTCCCCGAAGTACTCCACGCGGGCGGGCTCTCCGCTCGCCGGTCGGGAGACGATCTCGCCCACGACGCCGGGCGGGCATTCGTTGCCGTCCTCGTCCACGATCTTCATCTCGAGCCCCGGAACCGGCTTGCCGAAGCTCCCGATGGGCCCTTCGCCGATGGGCTTGATGGCAAGGCCGCCCTCCACGGTGCCGTACCATTCGAGGACCCGGACCCCGAACCGGCGCTCGAACGCTTCCCAGAGGGCGGCCGGCATCCCGGCGGAGACCACCATCCGGACCGGATTCCGGGCGTCGTCTTCTCTCGGAGGCTCGGCGTAGATGGCGGTCGCCATTCCGCCGAGGAGGGAAAACGTCGTGCATCCGTAGCGGCGGCAGACGTCCCAGAGCTTCGACTTGGTAAACTTGCGGCTGAAGACGGCCCGGAGACCCATCGAAAGCGACGGTGCGAGCGTGACGGCCTGCGCGTTTCCGTGCGTGAGGGAGAGACCCGTGTAAGGCCGGTCGTCGGGACGGTAGCCGAAAAGATGACCCGCGAGCGCGAAAAGGCCGAAGCGCGAGTTCGGGAACACGACACCTTTCGGGTCGCCCGTGGTGCCCGAGGTGTAGAGGATCTGGAGCGGGTCGTCGGGCGAACGGAGACGGGAGTCGACCGCTCGGAAAGGTTCGGCGAGGACGTCCCGGAGCCGGTCGAATCCTTCGACCGAAACCGGCTCCGCCCCTTCTCCCGTCTCCAGGACGAGAATCCACTCGAGCGACGGGACCTGTTCGCGGACCTCGAGCACCTGCCCGAGGCAGTAGTCCGCGCAGAGGAGCCCCCTCGAGCCCGAGTGCCGTAGCGTGTAGGCGAGCTTCTCCCCCCGGGTGCGCGGGTCGACCGGCACGGCGACGCAGGCCGTGAGCGACGCGGCCGCGAGCGCCTCGACGAACTCCGGGTGGTTCCGCATCATGAGGGCGAACCTGTCTCCCCGCTCGAGCCCGCGCCGCAGCAGCTCGCGGGCGATCCTGTGCGCGTTCTCGAAGAGAGCGGCGTAAGTCCGCACCTCGTCGGGCTCGAGACCGAGACTCCACCTCTCGAACGTGAGCACGTCGAGGTCGGGCTTCTCTTCGGCCCGCGCGGCGAGGAGATCGGCCAGAATCGCTTCGTTTCTCGTCGTCATCGGAAGCAGGCTCAGAGCGAGAGAATCGTCACGCACATGGCCGCCGCGTCCGCGCCGATGACGCCCCCTCCGTTCTGCGCGAGCGCCAGGCGAGCCTCGGGAACCTGACGGGCGCCGGCCCGGCCCTGGAGTTGCTCGGTGAGCTCGACGATCTGCGCGAGCCCCGTGGCTCCCACCGGATGGCCCTTGCGGAGAAGCCCGCCGGAGGGGTTGACGGGAATCCTGCCGCCGAGTTGCGTGGCTCCGCTCTCCACCAGTAGTCCTCCCTCGCCCTTCCCGCAGAGACCGAGAGACTCGTAGGCCATGATTTCCGCCGGAGCGGTCGCGTCGTGGCACTCGACGACGTCGAGGTCCTCGGGGCTCACTCCGGCTTCTTCGTAAGCTTCGCGGGCGCACACCTCGACCGTTCCGGGCTCGTCGGCCCCGTGGTCCCATCCCGAGTGGAGGACGCAGGAGAGAACGCGGACCGGCACCCGCAGTCCGAGTTCCCGCTTTTTCCGCTCGCTCACCAGGACGGCAGCCGCGGCACCGTCGCCGATCGGCGAGCACATGGGGCGTGTAAGGGGCTCCGCGACCACGGGGGCGGCCAGGACCTCTTCCACGGTGAGTCTCTCGCGGAACTGGGCCCGCGGGTTCAGGCTTCCGTGAAAGGAGTTTTTCGCGGCCACGGCGGCGAATTGGCGCACGGTCGTGCCGTACCGCTTCATGTGGGCCCGGGCGGCGGCCGCGTAGATGTCCATGAACATCGACCTTTTCTCTCCGGCTCCGGAGCTCGCGGCCTCGGCTCCCTGCGCCCGGGCGTCGCGAGCGAGCGCGGCCATCACCTCTTCGAGGAGCTCCACGTCGACCGCGCCCCGGAAGGCCGCGAAACTTCTCCGTTTGTCCTCGCAGTAGAGCTTCTCGACGCCGAGGGCGAGGGCGACGTCGCAGAAACCGGCCGTGACCCAGAGGCACGCCTGGTGGAGCGCCGTGGAAGCGCTCGCGCAGGCGTTCTCGACGTTCACGACGGGGATGCGGCCGACCCCGAGACTCCGGAGGATCACCTGTCCCCGGATGCTCTCCTGGCCCGTCACGACCCCGGCCGCGGCGTTTCCCACCACGGCAGCCTCGAGCTGGGGCGGCTCGAGACCCGCGTCCTCGAGCGCGAGCTTCACGGCCTCGGCGCCGAGCGCTTTCAAGCCCGTTTCGAGGTGCTTTCCGAACCGAGTCATGCCGACTCCGGCGATGTACGCCCTGGGTTGCATCGGACGCTCCTCAGAGAAGGCCGTGGCCCTTGATGTCGAGGGCACGTTTGAGGAATTCGAGTTCCGCCTCCCGCCAGGGTGCGGGGGCCGGATCCTGGATCATCTTGTCCCGCTTGAGTTCTTCGACGACGGCGGGATCGCGCGGGAAGGGGTTCCCGTAGCGGTTCAGGTGGAAGAGCTTCTCGAAGGGTTGTCGCGGGCGCTGGCCGCCGGCCTCGGGGCTTTCCGCCGGGTAGCCGACCGTCTGGAGAAGAAGGACGCGGCAGCTCTCCGGAAGTCCGAGACCCTGCCGGATCTGCTCGAGATTCGGAGACGAAAGGCAGCAGGTCCCCAGACCCTGCTCGAACGCCATGAGCGTCGCCTGGGCGATTCCCTGGCCGCAGTCGACCTCTCCGAGACCCGGCTGCTTGAGGTGCTCTTTGATCGTCTCGAAGATGGGAAGGAGCTGCCGCTCGAGCGCTTCGCGTTTTCCTTCCCCCACGCCGAGGGCCCCCACCTCGACGAGCTCCCGGAGGCGGTCCGCCTGTTCGTCGACCGCGGCCGTGTCGAGGTACCAGACGATGACGACCGGAGCGAGCCGGATCTGGTAGCCGGCGATGGGGGCCGTGAGCACGTCGAGGACTTCTTTCGGAGCGCTGTCGCGGAAGACGACGACGGCGCGGAGGCTGTTCACGTTGCCCCAGTGCGAGGCCAGTCGCGCGGCCTCGAGCATCCGCTGGATCTTGTCCGGCTCCACGGGCCTGTAGGGCCGGAGGAACCGCATGGAGCGACGGCGACCGATGGCTTCGCGAAGTTCCATGGCTCCACCCCTCAGAGCTTCGAGCCTCCCACGAGACTCAGAAGGTCGTTGCACCCGTCCTCGATCATCGAAGCTCTCGCGTCCCTCAGGAGCTTTTCGACCGGGTACTCCCGGCTGAGACCGTTGCCTCCGAAAATCTGCACGGCGTCGCTCGCGACCTCGAAGGCCGTGGTCGTGCAGAAGACCTTCGAAGCGATGGAGTAGTGGACCTGCGGGGGGTTCGTCGCGTTGTAGAGCATCGTGCGCCAGGCGAGCGAGCGGGCTGCCTCCACGCGCATGAACATCCGGAAGAGCTTCGAGCGAACGTTCTGGTGCCGGAAGATGGGAACGCCGCCCTGAATACGCTGCTTCGCGTACTCGATCGCGTGCTCGAGTGCCGCGCGGGCGACGCCCACGAAAATGGCTCCCATGGCCGCGTTGGCGAGCGTGAGGACGCCTTCGAGGGCCGCGGAGTAGGCGTCGGGCCCGACGACCATGTACTCGGCGGGGATACGGACGTCGTCGAAAAAGATCTCCCCCTGGTTGAGCGCCCGCTGCCCGAGTTTGTCGAGAGGCTTCCCGCGGGAAACTCCCGGGAGGTCGAGCGGAACGAGGCAGACGCCTCCTCCCTGAAAGCCGTGTTCGGGCTCGACGGTGCAAAAGAGCGCCGCGACCGTGGCGATGGTGCCGTTCGAGACCCAGGCTGCCTTCTGGCCCCGGATGACGTAGGAATCCCCGTCCCGGCGCGCGATGCAGCCGGGTCTCACCTTCGGGTCGGAAAAATGGGGCTCCGTGAGCGCCAGCGCGTCGCTTCCGTGTTCGGGCTCCGTGATGGCCCAGCAGCCGATGTCCCGGTTCCCGGGAGAGGCGAAGCGTTCGACGAGAGCAGGACGGCCCGAAAGGTAGGCGAACATCTTGTGGAACCCCGACACTCCGAGGCTGATGGCGAGCCCCGCGTCTCCCCAGCCGAGCTCTTCGCTGACGAGAAAGCGCACCCGCGCTTGCTCGAGGGGCGAGAGTCCCGTCGAGGCCGTGTCGAGAAGGCCGAGCTCGAGCTCCCGGTAACGGTCGAAGACCTTCCAGAGGGGAGAATCGGGGGCGATCACCGTCGCAGGGTCTGGCATCTTGTCGAGAAGGGTTCCGACGGGACGCAGGGTTTCCCGCGCGAATCTTCTGGCCGTGTCCCGAATCGCCTTTTCCTGTTCGGTGAGCGTCGTCTCGAGGTCGACCAGTGCCATGGCCCCCGTACTCCCCGTGTTCAGTACTCGTACTTCGTCCAGTCGATGTCCGCGCCGGGCGCGGCTTTGTGTCGCTCCGCTTCGAGCCGGGCCACGGCCGTCTCGAGCCCCGCCTCGCTCGCCACGAGCGCGGCCGTGATGGCCTCGATTTCCTTTTCGGCCCCGGCGACCTTCGGCCTGCCTTCGGCGTCGTAGAAGACGCTCGGCATGAGCGTGCCTGCGCCGAGCGCTTTTTCCGGGTTCCGCAAAAGCGAGCGAATCCACGAAACCCGGAGCCTCGACCGTGCGAGGTCGAGGTCGATGGCGCGGTTCTCGGGCGGGACGGTGCTCGAGGTCGTGTGGCACTGCATGCAGCGGTAGTGGGCAAGTCGCTCGATCCCGGCCTGGACGAGCTCGGGCGGCGGGCTCCACGCTTCCTCGGCCTCCTCTTCGAGGCCGGCGAGGGAGGCAAGATAGGCGGTGATCGCGCTCGCTTCCTGCTCGTCGAGTCCGTAGTCCGGCATGGGCACCTCGAGGCGAGGGCGAAGAGGCACGGGACTCTCGAGGTAGGCGACGAGCCACGAGCGGCGGACCCGCCGCGCCTCCTCGTCGAGGGCCGGAGCGCCGACGTCGGCGCGGCGGAACTCGGTAGCCGGATCCTCCGGGCCGATCCGGTGGCAGGCGCGGCAGTGGTAGCGCGAGACGAGGGTTTCGCCGAGCCGAACCAGCTCCTCCCGCGTCCGCGGAGAAAAACTCGAACTTCTCGTGCGCACCCCGAGGACATGGCAACTCCCGCACCCGTACTGCTCGAAGAGCGTTTTTCCGAGCGTCGCATCCGCTCGGGGGTCGAAAGGCGGTGCGCCGGCGAGTGCGTCGGTACCTTCTCGCAGCGTGGCGAGAAACGCCACGACGTCCTCGACCTCCGCCTGCATCAAGGGAAATCGCGGCATGGTCGCGCCGGGGTCGACCGCTCGCGGGTCCCGGAGCCAGCTCAGGGTCCATTCGGCGTGGAGCTTGAGCCCCGCGGAGGCGAGGTTGGGAACCCGGCCGGAGAAGCTCCGCTCGCGGGTCGTCGTGGCGTGACACGCGCCGCAACCCCGGCGATCGAAAATCGCACGGCCTCGTTCGGCGTCCCCCGCGAGGGGAGACGATGCGTGCGGCTCCTCGCTACCGTAGAGAAACCGCGCCAGGGCCTGCGCTTCGCGGGCTTCGAGGTCGAAGTCGGGCATGGCCGTGCCCGGCTGGAAACGCGCCGGTTCGAGCAGGTACGCGACGAGCCAGCGGGGCTCGGCGATCTTCTCGTGAAGCGCCCGAAGACTCGGACCCTCGGCCGGGAGCTCTCCGGCAGCGGCGAGCCGCAGCAGGAATACACCGACGGACAGGGCTACCGCGGGAAGCCGGCGAACGGAGGAGACCGCCATGCCTTCCGTCTACCGACCGGTCGGGAGGCCGGAAATGATCCCGGGCAGCAACTCGACTGACCCATGGCAGGTCGGCCGCCCCCGCAATCTCGGCCATTCTCGCGGGAAGCCATGGGGCCAGGACCGAGGGGCCGGGTTGCCGGAGCTCCCGCGGACAGTCCGACAAAATCGGCGGGCGAGATCGCGCGGCCGGGCTTCGCTCCAGGGCTCCGGAACCCCCGCCCGCAGCCTCGCGCCGCTCTCGTTCCTAGGTCACGGCTTCCACTTCCACGGTGGTTCCCCGCGGCGTGTGACTCGGAGCGGCGCCGTACATCCGGTAGCGCAGGTGGCCGTAGCCCGAGGCCAGGTGGAGCGCCTTCCACGGGGAAGGAACGACGGCCTGTCCCTGCTGCCAGTCCGCGAACTGGAAGTTCTCCCAGGCATGGTAGAGGACGACCTGCCCGGGTTGCACGGCGGGCGAGAGCTTCGCGCGGACGAGGAAAGAATCGACGTCGTTCCGAACGCGGACGAGCGCGTGGTCTCCGATCCCGCGGGCTCGAGCGTCTTCGGGGTTCACGAACAGAACGGGCTCGCCGCGCTGGAGCCGCAGCATGTGGCGCTGGTCCCGCCAGATGGCGTGGATGGACCAGCGGGTGTGTCCGCCCGTCAGCCGGAGGGGGTAGTCACCGCCCGCCTTCGGCGGTTCCTTGTATGTGGGAAGCTCTTCGCCGGCTTCCACGTACCAGGGGTGTTCCAGCAAGAACTGTTGCCGCCCCGTGAGCGTGGGCCAGGGTTCTTTCTTTTCGACGAACCATCGGTGGGGGTAGACCGTGTTCCCCTCCTCGTAGTCGCTGCAGATCGCGTTGTGCGGGCCGTAGTGCCCGAAGGCACGCACCCGCACGGCGCCGGTCCGGCGTGCTTCGGACCACCGCGTCTTCCCCACGGCGGGCGAGCGACGCAAGAGCCAGTCCATGGCTTTTTCTTCCTTCGTTTCGTCGAAGCGCCGCTCCATCGTGAAGTCTTCGTAGAAGTTGGCGTAGTCCCGCGGGATCCCCCGCGGTCCACGAACGAGACGATCCCGCGCTCGCGCGCTCTTTCCTGCACGGCACGCGCAAGGAGCGTCATGACCTCCCACTCGGACTTCGACTCCCCGAGCGGCTCCACGGCCTTGTCGCCGAAGACGATGTAGGGAACGAGACTCTGGGGGTACTTGATTCCGATCTTCTCGTAGTAGCCGGCAGCGGGCAGGACGAAATCGGCTTCGAGCCCGGTGCTCGACATCCGGAAGTTGAGGCTCACGACGAGCTCGAGCTTCGGCCAGAGGTGTCGCCGGACGACCTGAGGCACGGGCCAGCGACGGAGCGGGTTGGCGCCGGTGAAAAAGTAGACGCGCGGCGGCCGGTCGGGCGGAGGGGAGACGGGCATCCAGCCCTTTTCCGTCGCCTCTCGCACGTACTCCACGAACGGGCGGGGCAAGGAGGAGTCGTGGAAGTCGGGACGGTCGACCAGTTCTTTCATGCCGCCGTGGACGTAAAGGAAGGGAAGAGTGGCCGTGAAGGCCCGCTCGCGGGTCACGCGGTCGAGAAGCGCTTCCAGGTCGCGAACCTTCGGCCGGAAAAAACGGGCCCAGAGCCGTACGTAGAAGGGAACGGAAATCTCCCCGGCCAGGCGCGAAAGCCCGTCGATGCTGTACCACGCACCGGGTCGGACGCCCCCGCCGCTCTTTCCCTGGTTTCCCGTGAGCGCCACGAGGAGGCAGAGCGCTCTCTGCACGAGATCGGAGTGGTAATGCTTGCACGAGCCCCACGACGCGAAGATCATCGCACGCCGAGCCCGGGCGAAATCGCGAGCGACCTTGCGGACGAGCGAGGAAGACACGCCGGTGACCTCCCGGGTCTTCTCCGGTGTGAACGTCTCGAGATGGCGGGCGAGCCTTTCGAAAAGAGGAGTCACGCGAGCCGTGCCACCGTCGGCGAGCCGCACGACGAAGGAGCCGTGCAGGGCGGGTCGCACGCCGCCGAGGGCGAGAGTCTGCTTCGGGTGTCCCTGGCTTCCGGGTGCCTCGGCGAGCTTCTGCGTGCGCTCGTCCCAGAAGTAGAACACCTCTTCCCGTCCTCCGCGCTCGAGGTCCGACTCTCGCAGGTAGCGCCCGGTGTCCTCGCGCACGAGGAAAGGAAGATCCGTCTGCTCGCGGACGTAATCCGCGTCGTAAAGTTTCTCCGAGACGATCACCTGCGCGAGGGAAAGGGCGAGCGCCGCGTCGGTTCCCACGCGCGGGGCGAGCCAGAGGTCGGCGTGGATGCTACTCGCGTTGTAGTCCGGGGCCACCGAGACGACCGTGGCCCCGCGGTAGCGCGCTTCCCACACGAAGTGGACGTCGGGGATGCGCGTGTAGACGGGGTTCGCGAGCCAGATGACGTAGTAGTCCGAGCGAAACCAGTCGTCCGACGAGCCGTCCGCGTTGAAGTGCCCCCAGGTCTGGATGGCACCCATGGGCAGATCTCCCACACCGGCCCAGGAGTCCATGATCGTCGCCCCGAAGAGCTGGAAGAAGCGGAGCTCCGCTCCGGTCCCGGTGCCGAAGTCGATGTTGGTCGTGCCGTGGTCGTAGACGACGCAGTCGGGTCCGTCGCGCAGCGCGACGTCGAGGAGCCGGTCGGCGATCTCGCGCAGAGCCGCCTCCCAACTCACCCGCTCCCACCTTCCGCTTCCCCGCTCGCCCACTCGGCGCAGTGGATACTTGACGCGCGAAGGCTCGACCATGAGCTGGCTGAAACACGCACCTTTCTGGCAGCCGCGGGGGTTCATGTCCGGAACGCTCGGGTGGCTGGGCTCGTAGATCGCGTTCTGCTCCTCGCGCCAGACGATCCCGTCCTTCACGAACGCGTTCCACGAACAGGCCGCGATACAGTTGGCGCGTGTGTGCGTCACCTTGACGACGCGGTCCCACGTCCAGGCCTGGCGGTAGACGTCCTCCCAGCTCCGGTACGTCTCGGGCTCGCGCGCCGGGCGCGGCGCCACGCGGCGGGAAGTCTGCCGGTCCGAGGACCGTTCCGAGGGGCCGCAGGCAAGCTCGAGCCGCGCGAGCCCGAGGACGAGGGCCCCCTGGGCACCGGCCCGGAGGAAATCTCTCCGCGAGAGATGCACGGCGTCTCCCTAGACCGACCGGACGGTAGGCGCCATGACCCGCGCAAGGCCCACTCTCTGACCTCCGTCACCCGTTCGCAGAAGGGCCGAGCTGACGGCGATCATCGCTGTCTCCCTGACGATGGTCCTCTCCGCCGCGCCTACCGAACGGTAGGAAGGGAAGCCCGGGAGGCGCGCGATGGGCAAGCAACTCGCCATGGTGTTCGACCTCAACAAGTGCCTCGGCTGTCAGACCTGCTCGGTTGCGTGCAAGGTTCTCTGGACGAACGAGGAGGGCCGGCGCCACATGTGGTGGTGCACCGTGAACACGCAGCCGGGGCGCGGAACGCCCCGGGACTACGAGAAGATGGGAGGCGGCTACGACGCCCGGGGAAACGTGGTTCTCGGGCACCTGCCCACGGTCGAAGAGTTCGGCGAGGCTCCCGACTACAACTGGGAAGAAGTCTACCGGCGGGGAACCGAGACCCATCTCGAGCCCGAAGGAGGCAAGCCCGCCTGGGCGATGAACTGGGACGAAGACGAAGGAGCGGGCGCGTACCCGAACGCCTACTACTTCTACCTTCCCCGGATTTGCAACTTCTGCTCGCGGCCGAGTTGCGTCGAGGCGTGTCCCGAAGGTGCCATGTACCGCCGGGAGGATTTCGGGATCGTCCTGCGTGACGAGACGCGGTGCAAGGGGACGCAGAACTGCGCGCGGGCATGCCCGTACAAGAAGATCTACTTCGACGCCGTCCACAACGTGAGCCGTCACTGCATCGCGTGTTTCCCGAGGCTCGAGCAGGGCGTGGCTCCGGCCTGCGTGCGGCAGTGCCCCGGACGCGCCGTCTTCGTGGGATTCCGGGAGGATCCCCAGGGTGCGGTTCATCTCCTGGTCGAGAAGTACCGGGTGGCCCTGCCTCTCCACCCGGAGTGGGGCACGCAGCCGAACGTCTTCTACGTCCCGCCGCTTTCCGCTTTCGTCGTCCGGCCCGACGGCACGATCGACGAATCGACGCGGAGAATACCCCTTTCCTACCTCGAGTCGCTCTTCGGTCCGGAAGTGGGGGCGGCGCTGCGGACCCTCGAGGAGGAAATTGCGAAAAAGAAACGAGGCGAGCCTTCCGAGCTGATGGACACGCTCATTGCCTACGAGTGGAAAGAGCTTCTCGGACCGTTCGCACGCGACCCGGCGACCATCGTCTGGTGAGGGAGGCGGAGTCATGGCGACGAGACATCCCGACACGCGGCGCGAGAGCGAGGACCGCTACCGGGCCGTCTGGAAGTGGGACAGGGTGAGCTGGGGATGCCACGCCGTGGATTGCTATCCCGGAGGCTGCCCGTGGAGAGTGTACTCCCGCGGCGGGAAGATCGTGCGCGAGGAGCAGGCGGGCATCTTCCCCGTGATCGAGCCCGGCGTTCCCGACATGAACCCGATGGGCTGCCAGAAGGGAGCCGCCTGGAGCCAGCAGCACGAAAGCCCCGAGCGCGTTCTCTACCCGCTGCGCCGCGCGGGGGAGCGAGGAAGCGGGAAGTGGGAGCGCGTGAGCTGGGAGACGGCGCTGCGCGAGATCGCGGACGCCATTCTCGACGCCGTCGAGGAGTGCGGCCCGGCTTCGCTCTACCACATCGGAACGCCGGGCGAGGGCGGCGTCCAGCAGATCCTCTGGAACACGTTCTCGGCGCTGCTCGGCTTCCAGGTGACGGACCTCCAGGCGGAAATCAACGACTTCAGCCCGGGAATTTACACGACCTTCGGCAAGTTCGACCCTGCGCCCAGCGCCGACGACTTTTTCAAGTGCGAGCTCGTGCTCATCTGGCACGCCAATCCCGTCTACACGAACATCACCTGGTACCACTTCGTGCAGGAGGCGCGGTACAACGGCTGCGAGGTCGTGACGATCGCCCCCGACTTCAGTCCGTCGGCCGTCCACGCCGACTACTTCGTCCCGATCGAGATCGGTACGGACGCGGCCCTGGCGAACGCGATCTCCCAGGTCCTCGTGGAGGAAGCGCTTTTCGACGCGGCGTTCGTCAAGCGCCAGACGGACCTGCCGCTGCTCGTCCGGCGGGACGACCGGCGTTTTCTCCGTGCGTCGGACCTGGGCCAGGGAGGCGACGACCAGTTCTACTGGCTCGATGCGCGGACGGGACGGGTCGTTCCGGCACCCAAGGCGACGCTGGACCCCGGCGAGGTAGACCCCGCGCTCGAGGGAGAGGTCACGGTGAGGCTTCGTGACGGAAGGGAGGTCGAGGTGGCCCCCGCGTTCGTTTTTCTGCGAGAGCTCCTCGACCGGGACTACCGCCCGGAGCTCGCGAGCAAGGTCTGCGGCGTCCATCCCGAGACCATCCGGCTTCTCGCGAGGAAGATCGCCTCGCGGCGCACCCGGATCCTGATGGGATGGAACTCGGGCAAGTACTACCACGGCGATCTCATGGAACGGGCCATGATGCTGGTGCTCGGGCTCAGCGGGAACTGGGGGAAGCACGGGACGGGTGCCCGGAGCTGGGCCGTGGGTCTCAACGACGGCATGTTCAGCGTCATGATGAAGCCCAGGGTCGGGCCCGAAGCCGTGCTCGAGACGCGCGCGATGCGCGATGCGACCCTCGAGGCCATGCGGCAGGCCGACCCGACGATCACGGACGAGATGGCCCGCTACGCGCTCGAGCGCGAAGTGACGAAAATGCTCGGCGTTTTCACGCCGCCCGCCTTTTTCTGGTACCACCACTGCGGGTATCGGGAGGTCTGGAACCGCAGGGAGTTCCACGACCCCGCGATGAAGCGTCCGTTCGACGCGTACCTTCGCGAGGCGTGGGAAAAAGGGTGGTGGGACTTCGTGGCTCCCGAGGCACCCGCGACCGAGCCGCGGGTGCTCATCGAGGTAGGCGGAAACCTCCTGCGGCGCCAGAGAGGGGGAGCAAGGATGCTCCTCCGCCACCTCTGGCCCAAGCTCAAGATGATCGTGTCCGTCGACTGGCGGATCAACACGACCGGGCTCTACGCCGACTACATCCTTCCCGCGGCACAGCACTACGAGAAGTGGAACCAGCCCTACGCGAGCGCCATGCACCTCCACGTGGTGCTGATCGAGAAAGCGGCGGAACCTCCGGGGGAAGCGAAAAGCGAGTGGCAGATCATCCAGGGACTTGCGCGTGCCATCGAGGAGCGGGCCAGGGCTCGCGGCACGAAACCCTGGCGCCGGCGCAACGGCGAGCCCGTACCGCTCGAGAACCTCTGGAGTTCCATCACGAAAGGCGGGGAGCTTGCCGACGATGCCCGTCTTCTCGACGAGATCGTGCGGGACAGCGCGCTTCTGGGGACGCTGCCCGAAGGCACCACGCTCGAGACCTTCCGCGAGCGGGGCGCGATCCGTGCCGTGGACTGGGGGATGTCGACCATGATGGTTTGCCAGCAGTCCCCGCTCGAACCGAACCGGACCCACACGCCCTTCCGGAACCACGTCGAAAAGCTCAAGCCGTACCCGACGCTCACTCGTCGAGCTTCCTTCTATATCGACCACCCCTGGTATCTCGAGGCGGGCGAAGAGCTTCCCGTCCACAAGCCGAATCCCCGGCAGGGCGGAAACTACCCGCTCAGGCTCACGAGCGGCCACTCCCGATGGAGCATCCATTCCATGAACCACACGAGCCGCCTGATCCTCGCGACCCATCGCGGTTACCCCGTCGTGTACATGAATCCGGACGACATGGCGGCGAGGGGGCTCGAGAACGACGATCTCGCCGTCGTCTTCAACGACCTCGGCGAGACCCGAATCCGCGTCCGTCGCTCGCCGGGCACGCGGCCGGGCCAGATCGTCATCTACAACGGCTACGAGCCTTTCCAGTTCCCGGGCTGGAGCGGTCCCGAAAACCTCGAGCCCGGCATGGTCAAATGGCTCCACTTCGCCGGGGGCTACGGACACCTGCAGTACAGGGGACTCCACTGGCAACCGGTACCCATCGACCGCGCGATCCACGTCGACGTGCGAAAGGCGTAGCGGAGGGGGCTCGGTCGTCGGGGCGGGATCGATCGTCGCGAGCGTGAGCGGGGCGTCGCCCACGTGAGTCTTCGCGGAGCGTACGGCTCCCGCCCGGAAGGCCCGTCCGGTCCGACTAGGAAGCACCGGCCAGGGATTCGCAGTAGCTTCGGTCGGACTCGAGAAAGCTGCGCGTGAAGGAGACGAGCGCGGAAAAGAACGGGAGAGGCTCGGTTTTCTCGAGCCGCTTCTCGAGCAGGGGAATCCACCGGCAGGGGTGGCGCAGGAGAAAGTCCCGCTCGGCCCGGACGTACGGCGACGGGTCTTCGCCGAGGCTCCTCGCTCGGGCTTCGCGGAACGTGAGGAAGTGCAGGAACTCGAGCTCCGTCGTCAGGTGGTCGGGAAGCTCCCGGAGCGCGCTCGAAAGCCGGAGGCCGAAGTAGTGGTAGAAGCGGACCGTCTCTTCCATCACCCTCAGGCGGTCGCCGACGTAAAGGCCGCCGTAGAGGGGGCAGGGTGGCCCCGCGGCGCCCACGTCGAAAAGACGGATGTACTCGGACTGGAAGGCCGCATAGGAGCCGCCCCCGTCCGCCAGCTCGGGCCCGGGGCCTTCCAGGGGGTACGGTAAGCCCTCCGCGGTGGCCGCAAGTGCCGACCGGAGCTCGCCCTTCCTGACGGCCTCGTGGAATCCTTCGTCGGGAAAGCCGAACGCGCCGGCCAGGAGAAGATAGAGCCGGGATCGCTCCAGCGTCGGGCCGTTGGCGGGCGTTTTCTCGAGCACCGGCTCCTCGCTCATGCCTTCCTCGGTTCGATCTCCGCCGGGTCTCGGCGGAAGGGTCCGAAGAGCTCCTTCCAGTCGTAGACGATGAGCAGGTCCATGAGCTCGGATTTTCCGCCCGCTTTGGTCTTCGCCATCTCGGCGCGAAGTGTTTCGAGGGCGGCGTCCACGCCGGGCCCGAAGAGGTAGCGGAGGTACTCGGTCGGGATTCGCGGTTTCGACTCGTCGATGTTTCCCTCCGCGTCGAAACGAGGGGGCGAGATGGGGGGCACGTAGAACACGTTGGGTTCCGTCCCGAATTCGGGGTGGAGAGGGAGGGCGACCTTCCACTGCCGGACGAGCTTGTAGATGGGACCTTCGGGGTCGTCGAGATAGCCCACGAAGCGCATCCTTCCGGGACACTGGCGCGCGCAAGCCGGTGCGACTCCCTTCTCGACGCGCGGAAAGCAGAAGATGCACTTCTGAGAAATTTTGCGGACGTGGTTGAAGTAGATTTTCTTGTACGGGCAGGCCTCCATGCAGAAGCGATACCCGCGGCAGCGGCTTTCGTCGATCAGCACGATGCCGTCTTCTTCCCGCTTGTAGATCGCCTTGCGGGGGCAGGCTTCGAGGCACGCGGGGTGCGTGCAGTGGTTGCAGATCCGCGGGAGGTAGAAGTAGAAGCAGTTGGGGTAGCGTCCGCCTCCCTGGTCTTCGTCCCAGTTCGGTCCCCAGCTCGGGTTGCCTTGCGGGCGGAGGTGGACGCGGTTTCCCTTTCCGCCGTAGAAGACCTCCTCGTAGTTGAACTCCCACGCCTCGCCGAACTCCGAGAGGGTGGGCAACCGGCCGGGGAGGGGTTCGCCGTCCCGGAACCCGCCGCCCATTTTTTCCCAGTCCCTGGGCGTGCCCTTTCCGGGCTGGGTGTTCACGGTTGCCCACCACATGTGTTCCATGCCTTCGTCCCGGGTCCAGAGCGTCTTGCAGGCGATCGCGCAGGTGTGGCAGCCGAGGCACTTGTTGAGGTCGAAGACCATTGCGACCTGCCGCCGCACGACCCGCGAGCGCGATCCCGCAGGCCCTGTTCGACTCCGGTCGTTCGTCATGGCTTTTTCCTCACGTTTCGATCACGAGCTCCCGCCACTCGCCCGAAAAAGACTTGAGGCCCGCCCGCTCCCCGTTGCTTCCTTCCCAGACGGCGAAAGCGACGCGTACTCCCGTGCCGGGGGAGAGCTGTACGGTCTCGTCTGCCTGGTCGGGAACGAGAAGCGGGCGGGCCAGAACGACGCTCCAGACCCCGCGCCTCCACGCTGCCCGCGCCCGGATCGCGGAGCGGGGCGTGGATTCCGTCGTGCCGAGGCCGTGAGCGATCGTGTTGCGCACCTCTCCGTTCGCATCCGCACGCCAGTACCAGGCGTTGACGGGCGCGCTCGGACTTCCCATCTCCAGGAGCGGCGGATTCCCTTCCCGCAGCGGAAAGAGAATTCCGCAGGCGTCGGGAAAGCGGTCGGCGTCCTGCGTGTCCTCGTCGCGGTGGGGGTCCTTCCACTCGAGCCGGAACGCGATCGTCTCCCCGTCGTGAGCTGCCTGCACGGCAAGGCGCCGGACTCGACCGTGCTTTCGCGGGTCGCACGCCGCGACGACATAGGGCGAGGGCTGGTTGGCCAGGGGCGTCGGCACGAGGCCGATCGACTCCGACGGAACCGACCGCCAGAGGGGCGAATCGGGCTCGAGCAGCGACTCTTTTCTCGCGGAAATTCTCACGCACCTCATGCCTCTGCCCCCCGAGTTCGTACGAGCAGATCCCGGATCCGCGAACCGGAGACCTCGAGCAGGTGGACCACCAGGAGAAGCGCGGCGGACACGGCACAAGCCGCGTGCAGCGATCGAGCTTCGGTCAGAAGGCGCTCGGGCAGGTGAAGGTCGGCCGAGAGAAGAAAGCCCGTCGCGGCCAGAGCGGACGAGAAGCCGAGTGTCGCGGCCGTGTGAATCCGTCGCCAGCGCGTTCGTACCGGGGGCCCCGCCCGGACGGCAACCAGGGTTCGCACACCGTGACGGAAGAACACAGGGAGGGGTAGGGCACAGAAGGCGATCGCCGCCCAGAGGTGCACGCGGCGAAGTACGAGGGAGTAGCCGCCGACGAGCGCGGACCGCAGGTCGGGATTCCGGAGGAGAAGGCCCGTGGCCAGAAGGACGAGAAATGGCAGGAGGTGCAAGAGGTGAAGAGTGGTGCGTGCTTGGGACGGGTTCATGGTATTTCCCGCATTGCCTCGGTGGCCCGAGGAGGTTCGAGACAGGAGGAGACGATCTCGAAAACGTGCCGTTTCACGCGCTCCGAAAACGGTAAGGACCCGCTCTGGTTCGCCCAGCCCGGGACCAGGACGGGGACGCTCGTGAAGAAAAACGCCACCATCCCCAGGACAGCCAGCACCAGCGCAAAAGAATCGACCTTGGGTGGCAGGTGCGAGTCCGAACGGACGGAGTCCGCGACCCGGCGGATCAACGATTCGACCTCGAACGGCCGGGAGAGCGGCGGAAGGTCACCGAGCGCCTGCCGGAGCCAGAGTTTGGTCCTCTCGGGGTGGCGCACGACGGTGTCGACGTAGGTATCGAGCAGGCGGAAGACGCGCGAGGGGCCCGCGGGCGTGTTCTCGAGCACGGCCTCGAGGGGCCCCTCGATCTCCCGGAAGCCCTTGGCAAGGACCGCGTCGTAAAGTTCGGCCTTTCCGCGGAAATAGTGGAAGAGAGACGCCTTCTGGAGGCCGGCTTCCTCGGCGATCCGGGCAAGCCGTGCCCCGTGGTAGCCCAGGTCGGCGAAGTGCCGTTCCGCAACCTGGAGAATTCTTTCCCGAGTGTCGGGTTGGCGAACCTCGAGCACGCCCCGATCTTCGACCGAACGGTCGGGAGGTGGGGAGGACCCCGGTCAGGCCCGGGTGGTGATCTAGGACAGCTCGGCCGCGTGGCGCGGCGATTTTGCCTGTGGCGACCTGCATCAAGGCACCCCGGGGTCTCTCCCCGGGGATCCCCGCGGCTCCACGCACTGCAAGCGCTCTCCCGGCTCGAAAGCCCCGCCGTTCGCATTCCGGGAGATCAGGCCCGAGAGCGTGCAGCGTGCCCGGAGTTGCTCGTGCCGGGCCTCCCAAGCGGGCATCTCCTTCGTCCTGCCCCGCTTCCGAAGCCGCCGGAGGAGCGAAGCGGTCCCCGCCTCGCGCTGCGGACCCGAACGCGCCACCTTCCGCCCCGCGGGCTTCTTCGGGCGCCATGCGAGCCGGGGCGCCCCTTGCGCGGAGTCGGCGCCCGCGTATAAGCCTCGTCGCATGGACAGGGGGCGCTATTTCGAAGACTTCAAGGTCGGGGAAGTCATCCAGCACTGGCCCGGGCGGACCATCCGGGACTTCGACGACACCTGGTTCACGCTGCTCACGATGAACACGAACCCCCTCCACTTCGACGAGCACTACGCTTCCCGGTCGCAGCACGGGCGGTGCCTGGTGAACGGCACTCTCGTTTTCGCCTTGACCGTTGGGATGAGCGTCCGGGACATCAGCCAGAACGCCATTGCGAACCTGGAGTACGAATCGGTCAAACATTTGGCGCCCACGTTCCACGGGGACACGATCTACGCGGAGAGCGAGATTCTCGACAAAACCGAGTCCCGCTCGAAGCCCGACCGGGGTGTGGTCTACGTCGAGACCAGGGCGCGCAACCAGCGCGGGGAGGTCGTCCTCACGCTCCGCCGGCGTGTTCTGATTCCCAAGCGTCCGGGCTGACGACTCTGGCGGGACCGAACGTCCGGGCCCAACAGCGGGAAGCCCCCCGTTTTTCCTGGGTCTCTCCCGTCCCGAACTCGTCCCCCTGCGGTACGGAGCACGGGTTTCCGTGCGGGCGTCGGCCCACCCGGGGCTTTTCTGGGTGACCCCGGGTTCCCCCCGCAAACTCCGGGCTGGTTCCGACCCGTCCCGTGCGGCGGCCAGTTTTGGCTAGACGGAGTTTTCCGCCGCCCCGGGCCCCCGGAATGTCTAGAGAAAAAAGGCCGCCGGGTGGGCTTGCCTTTTTTTTGGGCTTTGCTTATTCTTCGCGCACCTTTCGGGGGGAGTGGTAGTGGCTGGAGACGGGATGGGCTGGCACGGTGGACGCGGCACTTCCTTTGCTGCGCACCGAAACCAGAAAACCTCGGGCCGCGGGCCCGAAGAAACGACGGGAGGGGTGTTATGAAGAGACTCGTTTTCCGCACGATGGCGCTCGTGGGAGTCCTGGCACTGGCCAGCAGCGACGCCTTCGGTGTCACGCTGAGCGAGCGCTACGGGATCCAACTCCACGCGCTCGTGTCCACGGTTTACCAGTACAGCTTCAACAGCCCCAACAACAGCGACAAGGTGCCGGTCCGGGTCAACGTCAACGATCCGAACGACATCTCGCTGAACCAGGCGAGCCTTTTCGTCCTGCGCGAGAAAGAAGGGTCGCCCTGGGGTGCCGCCTTCACGCTCGATTTCGGCCGGGTGGCCGAAACGACCGCCGCGGACTGGGACGGCGACGGTCTTCTCTCGAGCTCCGAGGAGACGAATTCCTTCGAGCTCCGTGAAGCCTACGTCACCTACACACTCGAAGGGTTCGGCGGCGTCACGCTCAAGGGCGGAAAGTTCGTGACGCATCACGGCTACGAGGTCATCAAGACCTGGGATACGCTGAACCACAACATCTCGCACTCGATCCTCTTCGGGTTCAGCATTCCCTTCACGCACACGGGCTTCATGGCGACGATTCCCCTTGGGGAGATGGTTTCGCTCGACCTCGGGATCGTGAACGGCTGGGACAACGTCGACGACAACAACGACGGCAAGAGCTTTCACGGCGGGCTCGGGATCGAACCCAGCGACATGATGTCGATGTACGTTTCCGGCATTTTCGGTCAGGAGCAGAACTCGATCGCGAATGGTGGAGCCGGTGCCGGGTCTCGGCGCTGGGCGATCACGGCCAACACCGTCTTGCGGCCGATCGAAGACGTCGCCTTCGTCCTGGACGGCACGTACGCCCAGGAGAACGACGTCCTGCCCGGCAGGAAGAACGCCGAGTGGTACGGCGCGGCCGCTTACGGCATCGTCCAGCTGACCGATCGGGTTTCCGTCGCCGTCCGGAGCGAATTCTTCGTGGATTCCGACGGCGTCCGGCTCGCGAGTGCGCTGGCCAACGTTCCCAGCCCGAGCGGTCGTGGCGTGACGGTGTGGGAAGTCACCCCCACCCTTACGGTCGACCTCGTTCCGGACTACCTGACGGCACGCTTCGAGTACCGGCGCGACGAGGCCAGTCAGGACATCTTCCCCGAAGGGAAGGTGGGAACGGAGGACACCTCCAACACGATCGCGTTCGAGCTGATCGGTCGGATCTAAAGCTTACTTCCCCCAAACCTCACGACGGCCGGGGGTCCCTACGGGCGCCCCCTTCTCGCAGGGTCACCCCCGGCCGCCCCCCGGATCGAACCGGGTTCTGGAATCCTGATCCGTTCGGCGGTCTTTTTTTATTTCGTCCTGCCGGGGACACTCAAGACGGGTCACCGGGCGATCTATCCGTCGAGCGCCGCCACGGCGGCTGTTTAGCGATGTTTCGTCCGATTTGCGCAGCGTGTCCCCGCGGTGGCGCAATCGGCCGTCGCATGTGCGATCGTGGCCGGCGTCACGAACGACCACGTCCACCGGGAGGGACGCGCTCCGTCGCGTCCCGGGGGGTCGTGGCCAATGCGGACGCGGACCCGACAGAGCGGGTCCCTCCGAATGCATGCGAGCTTGGCCGTCTCGTAAGGGACATCGCGTTGCCTTGCCCGAGGGCTCCTGCTACGTTGCCGTCCGTCGAGCCCGGGTGGGGCCGTAGCTCAGCTGGGAGAGCGCTAGAATCGCACTCTAGAGGTCGGGGGTTCGACTCCCCTCGGCTCCACCTGATTTTTCCGGGGCTTGCGCCGTCACCTCAACGGCCCTTGACAGCGCCAAGAATTTCTTCGAGCTGCTGCGCTAGGGGCCGACCTCGGTGGTAGCCCCGCTCCGTGATGAGCCATAGTGCCCGACGGGCCTCGGCGATATCTCGCCTGCCTGCTTGACGCAGTAGGGCGCAAAGATCGTCCCAGTCCTGGGGGCGGCTGCGGTCGTCGCGCGCAAGAAGCTTGAGGGCGATCAAGTAGCCGAGTCTAGCCACCCGGGCCCGCAATCCGGGAAGAACCTCCACCTCCTCTGCAGTCCGCACGATTTCGGGCTCGATCCCGGAAGACGCGAACAGGAGGTCCACGACGACTCCCGTATGCCGTGCACCAGGGGGACGCATGCGCACCGTGGCCAAGCGGCCAGCCGTTTCGTGCTCGACCGCTGCCACCACACGATAGCCCTCTCGCTGGAGCCCGAGGACGAGCTGCTCGGCGTCGGCGTCGTTCGAAACCTCCACGGCAAGGTCGACATCGCGAGTCAATCGCGGCTCGGCACGCGCGCTGACTGCCAGCCCACCCACCAGGGCCCAGCGCCGCCCGGAGCGGGGGAGGTCGTCAAGAACGCGTCGGAGCGTGGCTTCTAGCGGGTTCACCGTTCGGGCCACGGTAGGGGCCGCCCCGGAGCGTCGCCGTGTTCGGCCCCCGGCCGCCGCTCGAGCCACTCCGCCACTTTGGCATCGATTTCCGATTCGGTCGCCGAAGGATGATCGCGGCGAAGCTTCTGCCGCAGCATCTTCTCGCCCAGCTCGAACAACTCCATCGCCACGCGAAGCCGCTCGGACAGGAGTCGGCGCCGTTTCATGGGATCCTCATGATAGCCCAGGACCCGATTTCTTCCCAGCTCGCGGCGAGCTTGCGAGCCCTGGTCGATTGTCTCGCAGCGGGAGCGTCACGCGGGGCCGTGTCCCCGTGTCCGGAGGTTCCCAATTCTCCGTGGGGCGCGGCTTCAGCTCACACGAGCGGTGCGCCTCCTCCTGACGCACCGGAAGAAGAACGCTCGGTGACGAGAACGAGTCGGCCGATCATCGTCCCCGAAGCCGACCTCTTCTATCCGCCTACCGGACGTTGTTTCTCCGGTTCCCGGCCGTCCGGTGGCCACGAGGCCACCCCCTCTTCGAGAGGAATGTCGAGGCTGCGGGTGAGCTCCGAGACGAGGTGCCACGTGCCGATCACCGCCGCGAGCTCGAGACACGCCTCGGGACCTCCGAGTGCCGCCACGCACGCATCCCAGGTCTCGTCGGAGACCGCGCCGTTTTCGAGGGTTTCGTCGGTGGCTGCCAGCGCGGCACGCTCGCGCGGCCCGAAGTGCTCCGCCTCCCGCCACTCTGCGCACCGCGAGGAGATCCTCGGCCGTCACCCCGAAACGTTCCTGGGCGATTCTCCAGTGCTGCGTCCATTCGTAATCGGAGCCCGTGACCCAGCCGATCCGCATGATGACGAGCTCGCGCAACCGAGGGTCGAGCGTGCCCTGGAAAAGGAGCGAAAGCAGGAGGTCGCAGAGAGCTTTCGCGGTCGCAGGGCGATGGAGGAGAGCGCGAAAAATGTTGAGTTCGGCGAACGCCACGGGCACCCCGGCTTTTTCGGCAGCCTCGCGCGCCGCTGCTACCGGCAGAAGTTCCACCCGTGTCCTCCCGTCTTTTCTCTGCGTCATGGCTTTTTCCTCGGGCCGCTACGTTCGGGCGCTCTCGGCGAGAGCGGCCATGCCGCCCATGGCCGACTCCTTCGGGAGCGGGCCGCCGCCCGTTGCCTGGCCGACCTGCGGAGGTTTCTTCCACTCGAGGGGGTAGGACCACCCTCCGGAGAGCGCCGGGGATGTCGAAACGTTTCCGCCTGCCTCACTGCGGACCGCGATTTTTTCCGGGGTTTTCCGTGGGAAGTTCGCGCGATGCGGGATTTCTTCACGCAACCGCCGGTGCCGAGGGGGGAGGCTCGTGCGGATGTTCCCGGACCCACGTTCCAGGCCGAGCTCTCGCGGACTTGCCTGGTCCATTCAGGACACCGCCCTCGCCTTTTTCGAAGGCAGCTCGAGGCCGTAGAGACGCGCGGCGTTCGTGGCGAGGATTTTCCGCCGGGTGTCCGCGGAGAGGCCGGCCATCGACTCGAGCGTTTTCGTCACCGCACCCGGGAAGTGGGCGTCGGGGTGCGGATAGTCCGACGCCCAGACGATCGAGTCGTCGCCGACGTATTCCACGACCGCTCGCACGACGTCGTCGTCGGGCTCCGTGGAAATCACGCACTGCCGCCGGAAGTACTCCGACGGCCGATGCCGGAGCGGCGGGAGCACCTTGCGCCACGTCTCCCAGTGCGAGTCCATCCGTTCGAGCCAGTAGGGGAGCCAGCCGGAACCCGACTCGAGGAAGGCCACGCGCAGGGAAGGATGCCGCTCGAGGACGCCCGTGAGGATCAGGCCCGCGCACGCTGCCATCTGTTCGAACGGATGGGAGAGCACGTGCAGCATGGCAGCGTTGGAGAAACGTTCCCGGCCGAGCGTGGGCATGGAATCCGAAAGGCCCTCGTGGACGGTCACCGGCACGCCGAGCGTGGCGGCGCAATCCCAGAGGGGCTCGTAGGCCGCGTCGTGGATGGCGCGGTTCGCGTACGGGTTCGGCCGGAAAAACGCGCCGCGAAAGCCGAGCTTTTCCGTGGCGCGCTCGAGCTCCCGGATCGATTCCTCGACGTCCAGAAGGGGAAGGAGGGCGACCCCCACGAGCCGGTCCGGCGCGTGCCGGCAGTAATCGGCGAGCCAGTCGTTGTAGGCCCGGCAGAGTGCCGCGAGGAGCTTCGGGTCGTTCGTTTCGCTCACGTAGAGCCCGATGGACGGAAACAGCACCGCGACGTCGATGCCCTCGGCGTCCATGTCCTCGAGCCGCGCAGCCGGGTTCCATCCCCCTTCTCGGGGCCTGTAGTCGGCGAAGTCGTACTCGGGCCCCAGCGTGAGCAGCATCGCGTGCCGCATCACGAGCCGCCCGTCCAGCAGCATGCACGGGTGCCCGTTCTCGTCGAGCGTCCCTCTGGGCGCCCGCTCTCGATAGGCCGCTTCGAGATAGTCCGACCAGACCGTCGGTGGCTCCGTCACGTGCCCGTCCGCGTCGACGACCAGGTTCCGCGCCGTTCATTTCCGTACCCTCCCGCGTGCGGGGCGCCGCTCTCGGACCGGACCATCCTTCCCGAGAGGCAGCGATTGTTTCCTTTCGGTCACAAAAGTTTCCGATAGTAAATCTTCCCGGCGCGGTCAACGGCCGACGCTGTCGGGCCGGGGCCGCGCCACGGGTTTCCGGGCCGGGGCAGAGGGGCGACACGTCAGCTCGACTTCGTGTTCGCTTCCGCTAGATTGGCCGAGCGGGTGCGCGTGCGGGCGCTCAACGAGCCCCATCAGTGGGGTCCAAGCGACCACTGCCACGAGTCTTCCCGTTGACAACCGGCGCCAAAACGTGTGCGTTTGGGCGCCATGCGGAAAGTGGGTGGCAGTTCTGGCGGTCTCTCTCCTCCCGGCGCAGGCGGCTCTCGGGACGGTCTTCGTCCCGGTTTCTCCGGAAGGGCTCGTCCGAAGCTCCGTGGCTTCGGTGATCGGTACGGTCTCGGAAATCTCCGGAGTCCGCGCGCCCGACGGAAGAATTTTCACGCTCGTCCGGATCGAGGTGGAGCGAACGCTTCACGGCAGCGTGGGTACGACCGAGATCGTGCTCAAGGAAGACGGCGGCGAAGCCGACGGGTGGCGGAGCGTGGTCTTCGGGTCGCCCGAGTACCGGGTCGGCGAGCGCGTGCTCGTCTTCCTCGACGTACGCCCGGACGGAAGTCTCAGGACGAACCACATGGCGCTCGGGAAGTTCCGGCTCGTCGATCTGCCGGGCGGCATGGCCGCGGTGCGGACGCTCGGCGGCGGCCGTCTTTTTCCCGGCGAGACGTTCGATCCCGTGATTCTCTTCGAGCGCCTCGAGAAGGCTGCGGCCGAGGCTCCGGCCGGGCACCGCCGCTTCCTTTCGACCCGTGCCTCCCGAATACGACGATCCCTCGCTCCGAAAAGAAGTCACGGCGGAGTTCGCGTTCCTTCAGGACCCTCCGGCACGACACTTCGTCGCCGACGAAGGCGCGCCGCTTCTGTATCTCGTCGACCAGGCAGGCGATGCCCTTCTCGGCTTCGAGGATTCCCTCTCCGCGGTCGAGAGTGCATTTTCCGCCTGGTCGGACGTGCCGACGGCTTCGATCGAGCTCGACGTGGAAGGGCTCACCTCCGAGCTCTCGCGCTCGTGTCCGGGCCCCAACAAGATCGTTTTCAACGACCCCTTCGAGGAAATTCCCGACCCGGACGGTTGCAACGGAGTGCTCGGGCGGGGCGGCTTCACGGCTCCCTCTTCCGTCGAGAACGCGCGCGAGCACAAGGTCTTCGACGGGCGGACGTTCGTGCCGGCCCGGTGTGCGTACGTCGTCCTCAACGACGGTCTCGAGGGGTGCTCTAGCTGGGACCCGTGCGGCGTGGCCGAAGTTCTCGCTCACGAGGTCGGGCACTCCATCGGCTTCGGCCACTCCTCGGAAGATCCCGACGAACCGGACCCGCTCCTCGAGGACGCTCTGATGTATTTCCGGGCCCACTTCGACGGGCGGTGCGCCGCGGTACGAGAGGACGACATCGCAGGGCTCGAGATTCTCTATCCGACCGACCTTCCCGTCACGATTCTTTCCCCCGATCCCCTTCCCACGGCCGTAGCAGGAGAATTCTACCGGCACGTTTTCGGCGCCACGGGTGGCGTGGGGCCCGTGGAGTTCGCGCTCGAAGAGACCGGCGTTCCCGGTTTGACCCTGTCCTCGGACGGGGTGCTCGAAGGCGACGTCCCGCTCCTGCCCCCCGACTTCCCCGACGAGTTCACGTCATTCGTGCGCGTCTCGTTGCGCGATGCCGAAGGGAACATGCACTCGAAGGCCTTCGATCTTCCGATCGTCCGGTCGGCGGGAGTCTCGCCCACACCCACGCCCACGGCGACTCCCACGCGGCCTCCCACGGCCGTTCCGACCCCCACCCATACCCCCGAATCGACTCCTACCGTGACGCGTACCCGCACGGCCACTCTCACCCCGACCGAGACCCCTACACCGACCGTAACCCGCCCGCCCACGGCTACGCCGACGACGGCCACGAGTTTTCCCGGGGACGCCGACTGCGACGGCGAAGCGACCGAAGCGGACCTCCGGGCTCTGGTTCGCGCCACGTTCGACGCGGAGCTCGCGAGTCGCTGCACGGCCGTGGACTGCAACGGGGACGGACAGGTCGGCGCAGCCGATGTCGTCTGTACCGTTCGCGTGCTCACAGCGGGCGGCTAGTTGTGCGATGACGGGGTAGCGCGGTCGTTTGACTTCCGGCCGCGGCCGGGGGATACGTAAAGCCTCGCCGGCTTGGCCCGCGCCGTGGTCGTAGGGAACAGGTTCCGAGCAGAGTACGGACGCGGTTTCCGGGAGTCTGGTCCGCGAGGGAGGGACCGTGAGAACATTTCTCGGGACGCTTTTTCTCTTCGTACTTCTCGTTGGCCTGTCCGCGCCCGGCTGCGGCGGGTCCGGCGAGGGCAGCGGAATGCTCGGCTTCCGCGCCCTGTGGCAGCGGGCGGCCGGAGGGGCAGCAGGCGACTTTCCGGAGCCGGGTGCCGGCTTCGGCACGGAGCTGCCGCGTGCCGTGAAAACGGTCCGCCTTCTTTTCGAGTCCGAGACGGGTTTCCGCTGCTGCGTGGCGTTCGACCCCCGAGGTGCGCCGACGGATCCCGCCACGGGGGAGCGCTTCGTGGTGCTTTCGCCGCTCCCGGTGGGCCCTGCAACGCTTCACGTCTCGGGGTTTCCCTCGGGCTTCGCTCCGACGGAGCGGGAGATCCGAGAAACCTGCCCGCTCGAGCCTGGTGCGCTGGGGCGCTCGTGTAGCCTCACCCAGGTGACGGCTCCGAGCTTCTCGAGCGACCCGCGGGGAGTCACCGTGGTGGCAGGCGTGGAATCCGACGCCGGCGACATTTTGCTGCACTCGTTTCCCTTCGTCATCGTCGAAAGTTTGGAACCGCCGCCCCGCAGCGCTCCCTCCGCGCCCTTCGACTTGCGGCTCACGGTTGCCGAGGCGCTCGCTGGCGTGGACGCGGACTCGATCCTCGTCGAGATCGTCGAGAGCACGCGGCTCGTCCGTACCGTGGAGATCGTCCTCGACCCCTGCTCGGACGACTCGCCGAACGTTTGTAGTCCCGGGGGAGAGCTCGGCGTGGACGGCTTCCACGTATCGGCCGCGGCAGCCCGTCTCGGCCGCCCCCGGAGTGACCCGGCTTCAGGTCCGGGCCGGCAATCTCGATAGGCCGCCCCGCCTTCTGGATTTCGCCTGGCAGGTCGAGGTGCGCTAGTGGTGCCGCCCCGCGCCTCTTCGCCGCGGGAGTTGCGGCTTTTTCGCGTTCTTCTGGGTTTCGTCCTCGCCCTGGAGTTCCTGCGCCCCACCACCGCACGGACCGAAACCTCGGCCGAGTTGCGGGCTCGTGGCCTCGTGCACTTCCGTGCGAAGGAGTTCGCGCGGGCGCTCGAGTGGTTCGACCGGGCGGTCCGAGCCGACCCGAACGACCCGTACGCGCTCTATTCCCGCGGCGTGGCGCTCTCGCGCCTCCGACGCTACGAGGAAGCGCTCGGCGACCTCGAGCGCGCTCTCGCTCTCGATCCCACGATTTCGGAGGCGGCTCTCGAAGCGGGAGTGGCTGCCCTCGAACTCGGCCGGTACCGGGACGCGCTCCGCTGGCTCGAGAAGGCACGTCGCGACCCCGAGCTCCGAGGCGAGGCGTCGATGTTCTCGGGCATCGCGCATCTCCGACTGGGGGAGGTCGAGGAAGCCGAGGAGGATTTTCGCCTGGCGGAAGAAGCCGACCCCGAGCTCGAGGTTCCCGCGGCCTACTATCGCGGCGTCTCGGCTTTCCGACAAAAGCTCTGGGCGGAAGCAGAAGGGTTCTTCCGCAAGGTGGAAGAATCGGCTCCGACCACACCGATGGCCGCCGAGGCCCGCGTCTTCCTCCGCGAGCTCCGGGCTCGCAAACGAACCCGGTACGGAATCTACGGCGGGGTGGACTTCCAGTACGATTCGAACGTCGCTCTGGCTCCGGACGACGAGGTCGTGAAGCAGGATCTGGGGCTCGCCGAAGAAGCCGACGGCCGGGTGGCCCTCACGCTGGGCGGATGGTACGCGCTCTGGCGCTCCCGCGGAGCGGAGCTCGAAGCCTCGTACGAATTCTACCAGACCCTGCACTTCGACCTCACCGATTTCGACCTCCAGAACCACCGCCCGAGCCTCCTCGCACGCGCTCGTTGGGAGTGGCTCGAGTTCGTTTTCGCGACCCGCTACGATTTCTTTCTCCTCCGGACGGACGAGTTTCTGCACGAGGTGAACGTCGTGCCGGCGGTCGTCTTTCGGCAGGGAAAGCTCGGACGCACGGAAGTCTCCTACCGGCTCCGACGGCGCGACTTCGTCCTCGAGCCTTTCGACTCGCTGCGCGACGCCTTCAATCACGCGGCGGGAGTCCGACAGGTCTTCTTCCTCGGTCGGCCCGACCGCTATGCCTGGCTCGGTTACCAGTTCGACGACGAGCAGCCTTCGAGGGACACGGTGGCCGCCGAAGCGTTCGGTTATCTGGGACACCAGGCCGGAGCCGGCTTTTTGGCGGCCCTGCCGTGGGGGCTCGGCCTCGAGGGACGTTACTTCTACCGGAGAGAGGACTACGCCCGCGAAAGCAGGAGGCCGGAAAGCAACTTCGAGCGGCGGCAGGACGACGAGCACAGGGCCATCGTCTCGGTCTGGAAACGCCTCGGTCCCTGGTTCCGGCTTTCGGCATCCTACTTCGGGACCTGGAACCTCTCGAACGACCGAGCGTTCGAGTACGAACGCCACATCGCCTCGTTCGGGGTGGAAGGTAGGTACTGATGAAAAGCGGTGCATGGTCGAGCCCCCGGCGTCGGTTCTTCGGCGTGGCTCTCGTCGTATCCTGGTTCGCCGTCGCTCTCGCCTACGCCGAGCCCGTGGGTCGGGTGGCTGCCGTCGAGGGGAAGGCCGAGATCGGACGCGCGGGGTCGTGGTTCGAAGCCTCCGAGGGGACGGAGGTCGAACTCGGTGATACGCTGCGCACGGGTGTACCGGGACGGCTGCGCGTCGTCTTGCGGGACGAAAGCGTCCTGAGCCTGGGCGACGGGACCGAAATCGTGGTCGACGAGCAGGTTTTCCGTCCGGCCGAGGGCACGCTGCGGACGCTTCTGCGGCTGCTTTCCGGGAAGTTGCGGAGCCTCGCTTCGGAGGCGTACCGGGGGGCGGAGGCCGACTTCACCGTGGAGACGCGCACGGCGGTCGTCGGCGTGCGGGGGACGGACTTCGTCGTGCTCTACGACCCGGTCTCGGACGTGACGGAAGTCGTCGCCCTGAGCGGTCGGGTCTCCGTTCACAGCGTGTTCGACCGCTTCGCGCAGGGCGTTTTTCTCGGGGCTCGGGAGGCGACCGTCGTTCCCATGGGCGAGATCCCCGCGGGACCGCGCACACTCGAAGAAGACGCGCTCCGGCGTTACCTGGAAGAATTCCAGGTGTTCGAATCCGGACGCTTCGAGCGGCTACCGTTCGAGCACGGTCTCGTCCGGGCGGCGGAAGTTCCCGAACCGGAGAGGGCGAGCGCGGCGGCCGTCGAGGGGGCTCCGGTGGAGCCGAGCACCGAACAGGACCTGCGCGACGTCGGCACGATTCTCGACCAGCCCGTGACCGAGGAACCTCCGGCTCCGGCTCCTCCTCCCGAGCAGGGCGGCGTACGCGTGCGTTTCTGAGGCGTCCGTGCGGTTTTGAGGCGAAAAAACAAGGCAAAGAAAACCCGGCCCGCTCTCGGCGTTTCCGGGCTGCGGCTCGCCCTCCTCGTGGGCGTGGCCGTCACGGCGCTCGAAGTCCGGGGGTGCTTTTTTCTCGACTCGCTCGACCGTAAGGCCTTCGATTTCCGCCTTCTCGCCCGCGGGCCGACCCGGCCCGGGCCGGAAGTCGTCGTCGTGGCCGTGGACGACGAGAGTCTCGAGCGATACGGCCGCTGGCCCTGGTCCCGATCGACGGTCGCGCGCCTTCTCGATCGTGCTGGTCGAGGACGGTGCTTCGGTCGTCGGTTTCGACATCGTGCAATCCGAGCCGACGCGAAGACCCGACTGGCGACCGCTTCTCGAGAGCGTTCGTCCGGAGGTCCGGGGCGAGGTGGAGACGGCCCTCCGGCTCGTTCCCGACGAAGACCGGGAACTGGTAGAGGCCGTGCGGCGTTCGGGCCGGGCCGTTCTCGGTTACTTCTTCGATTTCGGGTACGGAAACGGGTCCGACGACGTTCCGTTCTCGGAGTACGACGTCGTGCTCGGAACCGTGGACGGAAGCGGAGAACGGCGTGTGCTCGAGGCGACCGGGCTCCGGGGAAACCTGCCCGAGCTCACCGAGGCAGCACGGGCCACGGGTTACTTCGACATCGTCCCCGATCCAGGGGACGGCGTCTGCCGCAGGGTGCCTCTCGTTCTCCGTCACCGGGGGCGTTTTGCTTTGCCGCTTTCCCTCGCGGTCCTCCGGACCCACCTCGGCGAGGCGAAAGCCGCGCTGCGCTTCGCGAGCTTCGGGGTGGATTCTCTCGAGATCGGCGGGACATCGATCCCGGTCGCGGAAGACGGGACCTTCCTCGTGAACTACCGCGGTCCGGGACGCACGTTCCCGCACTTCTCGGCGGCACGGGTCCTCGGCCGAGAAACCGCGCCTGGAACGTTTCGCGAAAAAATCGTCCTCGTGGGCGTGACGGCGAAGGCGGTGATGGACTCTGCGCGTGACCCCCTTCGACGAGGTTTTTCCCGGCGTGGAAATGCACGCGACCGTCATCGACAACGTGCTCCGGGGGGATTTTCTCCGAAAGCCGCGCTGGGTCTCCCTGTTCGTCGACACGCTCGCGACGCTGGCTCTCGCCGGCTCGTTCGGCTTCGCACCTGCCGGGGCGCTCGGCGGCACGCTCTGGGCCGGGATCTCGGCCGCTTCGTACGTTCTCGCGACCCAGTGGGTCTTTTTGCGCGCCGGGATTCCGCTGGGCCTCGCCTATCCGCTGCTCGCGCTGGGGCTGGCCTACGCGTGCGTGACGACGGAGCGGTTTTTGCGAGAGTCGCGACGCCGGCGCGAGTTGCGGAGCGCGTTCGGCCTTTACCTGAGCCCGAGCGTCGTTCGCCTCGATCGAAGACCGGCCCGAGAAGCTCGGGCTCGGCGGCGAACGAAAAGAACTCACGGTGCTTTTTTCCGACATTCGGGGATTCACTTCTCTCGCCGAGGGCTGGGACCCGGAAGAACTCATCTCGACGATGAACGCGTACTTCGAAGAGATGACCGACGTCGTGTTCGCGCACGGGGGCACCCTCGACAAGTACATGGGCGACGCCGTGATGGCATTCTGGGGTGCCCCCCTCGAGCAGTCCGACCACGCTCGTCGGGCCTGCGCTACGGCGCTCGAAATGCTCCGGAGGCTCGAAGCGCTGAACCGTGCGTGGGCCGAGGAAGGGAAGCCCGAGCTCGAATGCGGGATCGGCATCGCCACCGGCGAGATGATCGTCGGTAATCTCGGTTCCCGGCGCCGGTTGAGCTACACCGTGGTCGGGGACTCCGTGAACCTGGCCTCGCGGCTCGAAGCTCTCAACAAAACGTACGGGACGCGCATCCTCTTGTCCGAGAACGTCGTCGAGCTCGCGGGCGGGGATTTCCTCGTGCGAGAGATCGACCGGATACAGGTGCGAGGGAAGACGCGGGCCACGCGCATCTTCGAACTTCTCGGCACGGCCGGCGACGCGGCCGCGCTCCGCACTCGCGTGGACCGCTTCGAACGGGCTCTACGTTTTTACCGTGAGGGGAAGTTCCCGGAGGCGCGCGAGCTTTTCTCCGCGCTCGCACGCGAGGAGGGTGGAGGGGTGGCCGCCTACTACGAGAAGCGGTGCGGCGAACGCCTCGGTTCTCCGGCGGCCTGAGGGGGGAGACCGGCCTTCGAGTCCTTCTCCCGTTTTTCGGCGCGAACCGGGGTTCGCAGCCCCCTCGGTGTGCCGGCGGCCGGCTCCTCGACGGGATCCCCGGGAGCCGCGCGGTCGCCAGCGCCAGAGGCAGAGAAGGTCTTGCGAGGCGAGAGCCTTGCCGCTCGAAGGCCCGGCGAGGACCGGGGCGAACCTCAGATCCGCCAGTCGACCGCGTCCTCCCGCATCGTGGGCTCGGGCCGCTCCTCGATGGGCGTGTAGGGGCGCAGGTCCTCTCCCACGTAGAGCTGCCGAGGCCGCGCGAGTTCTTGCTCGGGGTCCCGGATCGACTCGGCCCAGTGGGCCATCCAGCCCGCCGTGCGCGGAATGGCGATCATGACGGGCAGCATCGAGGCCGGGATTCCCATGGCGTGGTAAAGAATGCCCGCCCAGAAGCCGAGGTTCGGGTAGAGGTGTCGCTCGACGAAGTACTCGTCCTCGCGCGCGATGCGGTCGAGTTCGAGTGCCACCTCGGTGATGGAGTTCTTCCCCGTCACCTCGAAAACCTCCGGGGCGATCCTTCTCATGATGCGCACGCGCGGGTCTTCGGTCTTGTAGACCGGGTGGCCGAACCCCAGCGGGGCGAGCTCTCCGCTTTTGACTTTTCTCACGAACTCGGGGACCCGCGATACGGAGCCGATCTCTTCGAGCATGTGGATCACGCCCTCGTACGTGCTCTGGTTCCGCGGCCCCGCGAGCCCGGCGATCGAGGCCGCGACGGCCGAGAAGGGGTCGACGTGGGAGCTCGCGACGCAGCGGAGCGCGTTCGTGGAACAGCTCAGCTCGTGGTCGGCGCAAAGGATGAAGAGCTTGTCGATGGCTCGCTCGAGCACGGGATCGGGCTTGTACCGGAGTTCCGTCATCCGGAACATCATGGAAAGGAAGTTCCCGACATAGCTGAGCTCGTTGTCCGGGTAGACGTAGGGAAGACCACGCGTCCGGCGGTAGGCGAAAGCGGCGAGCGTCGGCAGCTTTCCGATGAGCCGGCGGGTCTGGAGCCTCCGCGATTCGAGGTCGAGGACGTTTTTCGCGTCCGGGTAGAAGGTCGAGAGCGCGCCCACGGTACCGATCAGGATCCCCGTGGGATGGGCGTCGTACCGGAAGCCGTCCATGAACTTCTTGATGTTCTCGTGGACCATGGTGTGGACGGTGATGTTGTACTTCCACATCTCGAAGTGGCGCACGTCGGGGAGCTCGCCCTTGACGATCAGGTAGGCGGTCTCGAGGTAGGTGCTTTTTTCGGCGAGTTCCTCGATCGCGTAGCCCCGGTAGCGCAGGATACCGCGCTCGCCGTCGACGTACGTGATCTTGCTCTTGCAGCGTGCCGTGTTGCGCAGCGAGGGGTCGTAGGACAGGAGGCCCGGGTCGTCGGGGCCGGTTTTGATCTGCCGGAGCGCTTCGGCGTGGATGGCACCGTGCTCGATGGGAATCTCGTAGGTTTTCCCCGTACGGTTGTCGGTGACCGAGAGCGTGTTCTTCATCGGAAAGACCGCCTCCCCTCGGAGCTCGTCTCGCCGAGCAACTGAACCCTGTCGGGCTTCCGGTGTCAACCCGCCGGCTTGCCTCGGGAATCCGTACGGGGTAGGCGCTTTCGTGCCATGGCGGAGTACCGCGAAATTCTTTACGAAGTCGAGGACGGAGTCGCCACGGTCACGCTCCACCGCCCCGAGAAGCTCAACGCGTGGACACTGCGGATGGGTGCCGAGGTGCGGCACGCCCTCTGGAGCGCGGAGCGGGACGACGCCGTCCGGGCCGTGGTCGTGACGGGCGCGGGTCGCGCGTACTGCGCGGGTGCCGACATGGATCTCCTGAGAAGCCTGGGTTCGGGCGAGGGAGCCGAGCCGCTCCCGGAAGACCTGCGCGTTCCCGAGGACCCGTCGTCGCCCCCGGTCTTCCGCGGGGAGTACAGCTATCCCCTGGGAATGACGAAGCCCGTCCTGGCTGCCGTCAACGGCGTCGCGGCGGGCCTGGGCTTTTCCTACATGCTCTACTACGACATCCGCATCGCGTCGGAGCGAGCTCGCTTCGGCGCGCTGTTTGCCCGGCGGGGGCTCGTGGCCGAGCACGGAACCGCCTGGCTTCTTCCGCGACTCGTGGGGCTCGGGAACGCCTGCGAGATTCTTTTCTCGGGACGGTGGGTCGAGGCGGAGGAGGCGCGGAGGCTCGGGCTCGTGCAGGCCGTCGTGCCGCACGACGAGCTTCTCCCCTACGTGCGGAACTACGCCCGCGAGCTGGCCACCGAGTGTTCGCCTCGCTCGCTCCGGATCATGAAGAGGCAGCTTTACGGAGCTCTCTTCCAGGACCTGGGGGAGGCCATGCGAGAGGCGGACCGCGAGATGGTCGCGAGCTTCTCGAGCGAAGATTTTCGCGAAGGGGTGCTCGCGTTCCTCGAGAAGCGGCCGCCCCGGTTCCGCGGTCGTTGAGCCCACGGAGCGATGGTTCTTCCCCTCGGCGACGCTCCCAACCCCCGCGGCGTTCCCTGGGTCACGTACCTTCTCGTCGCGGCCAACGTGGCCGTCTATCTGTTCGTCACGCTTCCCCTGAGCTCCGTGCCTCCCGACCCTTCGGACCCGCTCCTCCAGGAATACCTTCGCGTCCTTCTCCCGAGGCTCCGCGGGCCCGTGTCCCTGCCGATGGTGCTTCGGGAGGTGACCGCCTACGATCTTTTCGTTTTCGTCTACGGCTTTCGCCCCGCCGAACCTTCGCTCGTGAGCCTTTTCACGTCGATGTTCCTCCACGGGGGCTTCGTGCACCTCTTCGGGAACATGCTCTTCCTCTGGATTTACGGCGACAACGTGGAGCACCGGCTCGGGGGCCTGCGTTTCCTCGTGGCGTACCTGGCCACGGGCGTGGCGGCGACGCTCTTCCACGCGTTTTTCGACCCGTCGCCGCTTCCGCTCGTGGGTGCCTCGGGGGCGATCTCGGGTGTGCTCGGCTTCTACTTCGTCTGGTTTCCGCGCAACCGGGTCCGGCTTCTCGTGGTGCTTTTCCCGATCTTCTTCGACGTGATCCTGGTTCCGGCGCGGCTCGTCCTGGCCTTGTATCTCCTCGTGGACAATCTGCTGCCGTTCCTCGTGACGCACGGAAGCGGTATGGGCGGCGTGGCGTACGGGGCACACATCGGCGGTTTTCTGGCCGGTTGGGGTGCCGCCCGAATTCTCGATCGGCGAGAGTGGAGAGCGGCGCCCCCGGAGTACCGTCGACCCGTCGCGCGAGAAGTGGGAGCCTCGATCGAGGCCGTGCGTGCCCTCCTCGCGCGCGGGGAGGTGGAAGAGGCCGCACGGATCTACTTCGCCCTCGATCCCGAAAAGACCCGCCGGGCCCTCGAGCCCGAAGAGATGCTCGCCTTCGCCGAGGAGCTTCGCCGCGCGGGACATCCGCGAGCCGCGCTCACACTCTACCGCCGCCTTCTCCGCGACTATCCCCGGGGTCCGGGTCTGGCCGAAGCACACCTGGGTGCGGGGCTCGTCCTGCTCGAGGACCTGGGAATGCCCACGCCGGCCTACCAGCACTTTCTCGACGCCCTGGACCGGGACCCTCCGCCCGAGGTCGCAGCCGAAGCCCGGCGGGCCCTCGACCGGATCGCGGCCATGCAAAAGCTCAGGCTCGGTCGTTTCTCCCGCTGACGCGTCTGGTCTCGGGAAGCCGGGTTTGCTAGTTTACGGAGCATGGTCGTGGCGCCGATGACCGTGCTTCTCTTCCTCGCCGTGTTGCTCGCGAGCGGCATCAAGATCATCCGCGAGTACGAGCGGGGCGTCGTGCTCCGGCTCGGACGGTACGTGGGCTCCCGTGGCCCCGGGATCATCTACGTGATTCCTTTCGTCGAGCAGATGTACCGGATGGATCTCCGGACCATCACGCTCGACGTGCCCTCGCAGGACGTGATCACCCGCGACAACGTGTCCGTGAAGGTGAGCGCCGTGCTCTACTTCCGGGTCGTCGATCCGGGAAAGGCCGTGGTCGAGGTGCAGAACTACCTCTACGCGACCTCGCAACTCGCGCAGACGGCGCTGCGCAGCGTCTGCGGTCAGGCGCAACTCGACGAGCTTCTGGCCGAACGCGACAAGTTCAACGCCATGCTGCAGGAGATCATCGACGCGAACACCGAACCGTGGGGGGTGAAGGTCGTCCTCGTCGAAGTGAAGCACATCGACCTGCCCGAAGAGATGCGGCGGGCCATTGCCCAGCAGGCGGAGGCCGAGCGTCTGCGTCGGGCCAAGGTCATCGCGGCCGAAGGCGAGTACCAGGCCGCGGGCCGTCTCCGGGAGGCCGCCAGGGTCATGGAAGGCGGGGTGGCGATCCAGCTCCGGTTCCTCCAGACGATGTCGCAGATCGGTACGGAAAGGAACCAGACGATTCTCTTTCCCTTCCCCACGGATCTGGTGCGCGCCTGGCTCGAGAAGTCCCGAGCCTGACGGGGCTTCCGATGTTCGAGGCCGCGACGTTCGCCCGGCGGCGGCGTGCTTTCATGGACCGGCTCGAGCCGGGTTCGGCGGCGTTGCTGTTCGCGGCGCCGCTTTCGATCCGTTCGAACGACGTGGAGTACCGTTTCCGGCAGGACAGCGATTTCTACTATCTCACGGGGTTTCCCGAGCCGGACGCGGTGGCGCTCTTGCTCCCGGGCCATCCCCGCGAGGAGTTCCTGCTCTTCGTCGAGCCACGCGACGCGGAGCGGGAGACCTGGGTCGGACCGCGTGCCGGAGTCGAGGGGGCCATGACCGTCTACGGTGCCGACCGGGCCTTTCCGCTGGCCGAATTTCCCGAGGCCGCACGTCCCTACCTCCAGGAGAGAGAGCGTCTCTACCTGGGTCGGATCCGCGACCCTGCGCGGGCCGAGCGCGTCTTTTCGTGGTTCCGGGAGTGGCAGTCGCCGAGCCGCGTGCGGGGTCCCCGGATTCTCTGCGATGCGGGAGAGGTGCTGCACGAGATGCGGCTTCGGAAAAGCTCCGACGAAATCGCCGCGCTTCGCCGCTCGCTCGAGGTGACCGGAAGAGCGCACCTGGCCGCCATGGGCGCCCGCCGTCCCGGCATGTACGAGTACGAACTCGAGGCCCTTCTCGAGTACGAGTTTCGGCGCGGCGGTGCCGCGGGTCCTGCGTACCCTTCCATCGTCGCTTCCGGTCCGAACGCGACCGTGCTCCACTACACGGCGAACGACCGGCGGATGGAGGAGGGGGATCTCCTCCTCGTCGACGCAGGCGCGGAACTCGAGTTCTACTGTTCGGACGTGACGCGGACCTACCCGGTGGGCAGGGCCTTCGTCGGACGGCAGCGTGCCTTCTACGACATCGTGCTCGCGGCGCAGGAGGCGGCCATCCGCAAGGTGGCTCCCGGCATCGCCTTCGACGAGGTCCACAAGGAGGCGCTGCGCGTTCTCTCGACGGGTCTTCGGGACGAAAAGATCCTTTCGGCGAGCGTCGAAGAAATTCTCGACCGCGAGCTCTACCGCCCCTATTTCATGCACCGTACGAGTCACTGGCTCGGGATCGACGTCCACGACGTCGGGCGTTACGAGGTCGACGGCAAGCCCCGCAAACTCGAGCCCGGCATGGTGCTCACGGTGGAACCCGGGCTCTACTTCTCCCGTGAGCGGGACGACGTGCCCGAGGACCTGCGGGGAACGGGGATCCGGATCGAGGACGACGTGCTCGTCACGCCCGAGGGACACGAGGTCCTGAGTGCCCACGTGCCGAAGCTACCCGAAGGGGTTCGCTAGGGGGGTTTGTTTCGACGTTCGCCGTGGCGTAGCCTGAGCGCACCCGAGGGTGGTGGAGAGCAAAGGAGGAGCCATGGGCGCAGAGAAGCTTCTGGTCACCGACTCCCGGACGGGCAAGACGTACGAGATTCCGATCGTCGACGGGGCGATCCGCGCGACCGACCTCCGGCAGATCCGTACGGGACCGGACGATCCCGGACTTCTCTCCTACGACCCGGCCTTCGTCAACACGGCGAGCTGCCGGAGCTCGATCACGTTCATCGACGGCGAGCGCGGCGTTCTCCTCTACCGGGGCTATCCGATCGAGCAGCTCGCCGAGCGCAGCACGTTTCTCGAAGTGGCCTACCTCGTCCTCCACGGCGAGCTTCCGACCGCGTCCGAGCTCGAGTCCTTCGTGCGGAGCATCACGCTCCACACGATGATCCACGAGAACATCAAGCAGTTCATCGACGGCTTCCACTACGACGCGCACCCGATGGGGATCCTGGTGAGCACCGTGGCGGCTCTCTCGACCTTCTACCCCGACGCGAAAAAGATCTTCGACCCCGCCTCGCGCGAGCTCCAGACCCACCGGCTCATCGCCAAGATGCCCACGCTCGCCGCCTTCGCCTACCGGCACTCGATCGGGATGCCCTACGCGTACCCGGACAACGACCTGAGTTACACGGGGAATTTCCTCAACATGCTCTTCAAGAAGACCGAGCTCAAGTACACCCCCAACCCCGTCCTCGAGCGTGCCCTCGACGTCCTCTTCATCCTCCACGCCGACCACGAACAGAACTGCAGCACGACGGCGATGCGGACCGTCGGAAGCTCGCACGCCGACCCCTTCTGCGCCGTGGCGGCGGCCACGGCCGCCCTCTACGGGCCGCTCCACGGCGGAGCCAACGAGGCCGTGGTCCGCATGCTCGAGGAGATCGGCGACGTGAAAAACATCCCCGCCTACATCCGGCGCGTGAAGGCGGGCGAAGTGCGGCTCATGGGCTTCGGGCACCGCGTCTACAAGAACTACGACCCGCGTGCCAAGATCATCAAAAAGCTCGCCTACGAGGTCTTCGAGGTCACGGGTAGGAGTCCGCTCATCGACATCGCCGTGGAACTCGAGCGGATCGCACTCGAGGACGAGTACTTCGTGAGCCGCCGTCTCTACCCGAACGTGGACTTCTACTCCGGGATCATCTACCAGGCGATGGGATTTCCCACGGACATGTACCCCGTCCTTTTCGCGATTGCCCGCACGGTCGGCTGGATCGCCCAGTGGCAGGAGATGCTTGCCGATCCCGAACAGAGGATCGCGCGTCCCCGCCAGATCTACTGCGGGCACGGCCGCCGAGACTACGTCCCGCTCGAGGAACGGCGTCCCCGCTGAGGTTCCCGTTTGCTTCGGGTCCTGACGCTCAACTGCTGGAACGTGAGCGAACCTTTCGAGGCCCGGATGCGGCTCGTCCGCCGCTGGGTCGAACGGCTCGAGCCCGACCTCGTGGGGCTCCAGGAAATCGTCGTCCGGCGCGACGGTCTCGACCAGGCGAAGATGGCCCTCGGCGAGAGCTACGAGCGCGTCTTCGGTGCGGCCGTCGAGTGGAACGAGCGCGGAGCGGACTGCTGCGCCGGCGAGCCGCCGGACGGGGCTTTCGGGAACTGCCTCGCTTCGCGCTGGCGCGTCCGCCGCTCGGAGGTGCGTTTTCTTCCCGGGGAGGAGACGGGTGAGCGGAGGTGTGTCGTCGCCGCACTCGTAGAGGCTCCCTTCGGTCTCGTGCCGTTTTTCGTCACCCACCTCAACTGGAAGTTCGACCACGGTTACGTGCGCGAACGGCAGGTGCTGGCCGTGGCCGATCTCGTGGAGTCCTGGAGCCGCGAAGGCACGTTCCCTCCGGTCCTCGTGGGCGACATGAACGCGGAGCCCGACTCGGACGAGATCCGCTTTCTTTGCGGGCTCCGTAGCGTCGGGGGGCGGAGCTTCTACCTCCAGGACGCGTGGCGCGTGGCCGGACCGGCCGAGCCCGGCTACACCTGGGACAACCGCAACCCCTACGCCGCCTGGAATTTCGAACCGAACCGCCGGATCGACTACATTTTCGTCGGCATGCCGGATCGCACCGGAAGGGGATGGGTCGAATCGGTGCGGCTCGTGGCGAACGAGGCCGAAGACGGCGTCTTTCCGAGCGACCACTTCGGCCTTTACGCCGAGATCCGGACGTGAGCGGGACCGGGCCGATTCCGGCAATCGGGCCTTTTCGGCGCGCCCGTTTCGCATGGTGGCCGCGGGCTCGCGTGGTGGGGCAGTGCGCCGCGATCGGCCAGATCGGTCCCCAGGCGGCACTCTGTTGCAGGGGTTCGCGTTCGTCGAGAGAGGACAGTAAGGTGGTGTCGGACACGAGAAAGGGAGTCGCGATGACTCTGACGGTGGAAATCGAGCAAGAGGACGACGGTCGGTGGATTGCCGAGGTCCTCGAGCTGCCTGGGGCGCTGGCGTATGGCGGAACCCCGGAAGAAGCCCGAGCAAGGGTGCAAGCCCTGGCTCTTCGTATCATTGCGGACCGTCTAGAGCATGCTGAAGCCAGTTCGGACTTGCTGAAGATTTCCTTTGCGCTCGCATGAGCCACTGGCCCAGCACGAGAGCCAGGCGGGTTCTCGGAGCGTTACTGCGCATAGGCTGGCGTATCAAGCGGCAACAGGGAATCCCACCGCGTGCTCTCCCGTCCCGGGTGGCCCGACTTCGTCTTCGCCTTCCACGATGAGGAAGAGATCGGTCCTCGAATGCTCGCCCGCATCGCCAAGCGCACCGGACTTCGGCCAGAAGACCTGTAGCGGGAATTCTGGGGGCACGGCCCTCCGACATCTGTCGCGCCTCCGTCCTGAAGACGCGAAGACATCCCGTCGTGGCCGTGGGGATCCGGCGCTCGAGAAGCGGTGTGAGTCTGCGAAGAGGAGGTCGAAGGGCCCTTCGGGCGAGCGATTTTGTCAGCTTCGGCCCTGCTCCGCCGTCTCCGTGGGGAGCCACCTGCGGAGGCTCTCGACCGTGTCGGCTTCCTCGGGCCTTTTGTCCTCGCGGTAGCGCCTCACCCGGGCGAACCGCAGCGCGAGCCCCGACGGGTAGTGGGGGCTTCGCTGGACATCGCTGAAGGCCACCTCCACCACGAGTTCGGGACGCACGTGGACGACGTGGCCGTCCGTCGCTACTGCAATTTCGCGAAGGCGCGCGGTTTGCCAGCGCAGCAACTCGTCCGTGAGTCCCTTGAAGGTCTTCCCCACCATGGCGAAACCGCCCGTTTGCGGGTCGCGGGCGCCGAGGTGGAGGTTGCTGAGCCACCCTGTTCGACGTCCGTGTCCCCATTCGGCGGCGAGGACGACCAGGTCGGCCGTCCTGGCCGGCTTGACCTTGAGCCAGGCAAAGCCGCGGCTTCCCGCTTCGTAGGGGGCGCGCGGGTCTTTGGCCATCACGCCCTCGTGGCCGCGCTCGAGGGCTTCGCGGAAAAACTCGCGTGCTTGCTGCGCGTCCGTCACGAGGCGCCGAGGTATTTCGAGCCCTCGGGCGACCGCGGCAAGTGCGCGCCAGCGCTCGGCGGCCGGCCGTCCCAGGAGGTCCTCGCCGTCGACGTGGAGGGCGTCGAAGAAAAAGGGGGTGAGCGGAAGGCTTTGCCGCATCGTTTCGACGTCGAGCTTTCGCCCGAAGCGACGCATCGTCACCTGGAAAGGCTCGGGCATGCCGCCGGGCCGCAGGACCAGGGCTTCGCCGTCGAGGACGAGGCTTCGCGCCGCAAGCTCGCGCACCGCCTCGACGATCTCGGGCACCGCGGCCGTGACGTCGTTCGAACGGCGCGAGAAGACGCGGACATCCCGGCCGAGCTTGTGGACCTGGATGCGCGCTCCGTCGAGTTTGTACTCGAGTGCCGTCTCGGGCTGCCGCGCGAGTGCTTCCTCGAGATCCGCTGCCGCTTGCGCGAGCATCGGTCTCAGTGGTTGGAAAAGGCCGAGGCGGAAACGGTCGAGTCCGGCGGGGCCGTGGGTCAGGACCGCCTCGGCCACGGCCTCGAGGTTGCCGGCGAGCGTGAGGGCCCGCCGGAGGTCCCCGACGGAGGCTCGCGACGCTCGGGCGATCGCTTCGAGCAGGAGCCCCTCGAGCGCACCCTGCCGGAGCTCGCCGAGCGCGAGGCGGACGAGGAAGTCCTGCTCCTCGCGCGTGGCTTCGCGGAGAAGCTCGCGAAAGAGCTCGACCCGCTCCCGTGACGCTCCCGCGCCGCGTACCGCGGCGATCCGGTCGAAGACGCGGTTCACCTCGAGCAGCGAAAGTCGAGACTCCTCCGCCGCCGCGCCCGGCCACGCCGCCTCGATCGTCGCGCCTCCGAGGCCGATCCGGCCCTGCGAGAGCCGCCCGCAGAGGTACGAGACACCGATGCGAATCTCGCTCGGCTCGAGGCGCCCGAGACACTCCGCGAGTCGCGCGATCTTCTCCGTTCGGCGAGTCGTTTCGCCGACGGCACGGGAGACTTGAACGAGGTCTCGGAGGAGCATGGAAGCGCCGCTCCGTATCTACGCCGTTCAGGTTATCACGGCATGCGGGGCGTTGCTTCGACGGGGTTGGACACTCCCGCTTTTCCGGCTTTCCCAGCCTCCGAGCGCTGTCCGCGGGATTGCTCGGAAGAGGGCATTTGTCCTGCCCGGGCACTTTTCCTTAATCTTCTCCCATGTCGGGTCCTTCTCCGGGTGCTCCGGGGCCGGCGTTCCGGATGGTGATCGTGGCGGCGCAGCTCAACGCCGTCCTGATTTTCGGCCTGATCGCGACGTTCGCCACGGCATGGCGTCCGGAGTCTTCGCAACCCGGGCTTCGTTGGATCGTCCCGCTTTTCGGCGCCGCGCTTCTCGGTCTGGTTTTCCGCCTCGAGGCCGAACTTCGGCGCACTTCGAGTCCCCCGCTGGGTGACTTCGCTGCCTTCCTGGTGGGTTCCAGTCTCGCCATGTCCCCGGCTTTGGTTGCACTCGGGCTCGGCTTCTTCGGCCTTCCGGCCCTCGACGTCTACCTCGCGTCGGCGTTCTCGGGAGTCCTCGTCCTCTCCTGGGCTTTTCGATACCGGGTCCTCTTCCTAGGGCCGGCTCCGTCGGAACTCTCCCGCGCGTACTCGGTGACACTCGTTCTCGTCGGTCTCTGGCATGTTCTCCCGGTGGTTCTTCGTCTGGCGGCAGGTCGCATCGGCACGGGGACGGGAGTCGAATCACTGGTGTCGCGGTACGTGAGTTTTCTCCACGGTGCCCTGGCCCTCTCGTGTTTTCTCGTAGCGTGGCTCAGGTACAGGCGGTCGCCCTACTCGCTTCCGGCCACGGGAGCGCTGTCGGTCTGGCTGGCACTCGACCTGCCGGTCGGCACGGCTACCTTCCTTTACTGGCTTTTGCGGGGGCGCAGGTTGGAGGGACAAATCGGCCTGGGAGACGGTCGCTGCGGCGACGCCTACAATCGTCGGGCTTCGCCTTGACCTTCTTGACCAGCTAGGTTCGAAGGGGCATCTGTGGTCCCGGGGAAGGTCGTCGACGGTGCTCCCCTCGTGGTTGTTGGGCAAGGACCGCCGCTCGTGGCTTTGGCCACCACCCCACTCCGGTACCGACTTTGGCCAAGTACGAGGTAAAGGCCTTCGCCCGCCACCCATTTAGAAGACTGCCCCGGAAGGGAGAGCGGAGATGGGCAGAGCCGTTTACTGCTCACTGTGTGAACGCCCCGTCGAGGCAAGACGCAAAATAGGAATCGGGACTCTTATTGTGGTTGTCCTGACATCGGGCCTGTGGGTCCTAGCGATCCCGTTTTATAGGAAGCGCTGTCCGGTGTGCGGAGGCAGAAGTTTTGTGTCTGCGAAAGCAGCACAAGATTTAAAAGCGTCTGCCAAGGCCGGCTTGGGAGACGGAGGATAGGAAGCCGGAGTTAGGATCGCGAGCGCCCGGAAGGCTCGGGAAAAAGACCGTGCCGCCGGCCCGCAGGAGTCCGGGATCGCGGGGAGGTTCCCGAGGGTCGAACAGGAGCCGGGAGAGGGAAGCAATGCACAAGAGGCCTAGACGACTGCGGATCCACATCGGCGGGTTCCTGGGGCCTTCGTGGTCCGTCGAACTCGTGCGGGGCAAGTTGCACTGCAGGTCGTCTCCGCTCCGGTACGCCGACTGGAAGACCGAGGTCGTTACCGTCACGGACGAGCAATGGGCCGCCTTTCGATCGGCGCTCGACGCACTGGGAGTGTGGCAGTGGCGGCCGGAGTACCCGAATCCCGGAGTTTGCGACGGGACAGGGTGGTCTATCGACATCGCCTACGCGGACAGAAAAATCCGGTCGCACGGAGACAACAACTACCCGCGCCGCGACGGTAGTCCGAACAACGAACCCACACAGACAGAAACCTTCGCCGAGTTTTGCAGGGCCGTGCGATCACTCTTGGGTGGCCGTGACTTTCATTGACCTGCCGAACGGGTCGGCGGCACGGGTTCCCAGCCGGCCGGAAGGCCCCGTCGCGCCAGTCGGCGCGGGAAGGAACGAAGGCCGAGGGATTCCGCGACCAAAGAGTCCAGGTCCCGACGGCGCGGCCCGCTGCCAGGCACGCGAATGCAGGGCCAGCGGCCCCGGCCCTACGTCTTCTCCCGGCCCTCCCTTGCCGCCTCCCACCACGGGTAGAACTCGGGCATGTCGCGGCTCGGTCTCAGGACGAAGCGAGGCGGGCGTTTTTCGAGAAAGGCGCGGACGCCTTCCTGCGCGTCGGGGCTCCGGCCGAGCCAGTACATGCACTTCGAGTCGATCCGGTGGGCTTCCACGGGGTGGCTCGCCCCGAGCATCTTCCAGAGGAGCTGGCGCGAGAGGGCGACGGCCACGGCCGAGGTGTTCTCGGCGATCTCGCGCCCGAGCTTGCGCGCGGTCGGCAGGAGCTCTTCGGGGGAGACGATGCGGCTTACGAGCCCGGCCTCCAGCGCTTCCTCGGCCCCGAACACCCGGCCGGTGAAGACCCACTCGGCGGCGCGATCCATTCCGACGAGCCGCGGGAGAAACCAGCTGCTGCAAGCCTCGGGCACGATGCCGCGCCGCGTGAAGACGAAGCCGAACCGAGCTTCCGTCGAGGCGATCCTCACGTCCATGGGAAGCGTCATCGTGACGCCGACCCCGACGGCGGGTCCGTGGATGGCGGCGAGGACGGGTTTCTTCATGTCGAAGATGCGGAGCACGACGATGCCGCCCTCGTCGCGGTGTTCCTCGAGCGTGGTCGGTGCCCGCCCCCTCGAGCGGTCGAAGACGACCTCTCCGGCCGAGAGGTCCGCGCCCGCGCAAAAGGCGCGGCCCGCGCCGGTGACCAGGACGACGCGGACTTCGTCGTCCTCGTCCGCGCGATCGAAGGCGTCGAGAAGCTCCCGGAACATCGTCGGCGTGAACGCGTTGAGCTTCTCGGGGCGGTCGAGCGTGATCGTGAGGATCCCGTCCTCGACCTCGTAGCGGATCTGCTTGTATTCCATCGTTCGCCTCAGCGCGACGCTTCTTCGACGAACTTCGCGTAGCGGTCGAGGATCGGAAGGACCTCGTCCTCGCCCTTGGGCGGTACCCAGAAGATCGCCCTCTCGACCCCGAGCTCTTCGTAGCGCCGGATCGTGGCCACGTCCGTCGGCGCGCCGAAGACGGAAATGGAAATCGTCCGGGGGTCGCGGCCCGCCGCGCGCGCCTTTTCGTGGAGGTCACGGACCTGCGCTTCGAAATCCCGCATGCGAAAGCCGATCGGGAGCCAGCCGTCGCAATACTCGACGACGCGCTGCCTCCCGCGGGCGGTGTGCGTCCCGAGGAGGATCGGCGGGTGCGGCTTCTGCACGGGCTTCGGGTAGGACCAGATGGGGTCGAAGCGGACGAACTCGCCGTGGAACTCGGCTTCTTCTTTCGTCCAGATCTCTTTCATGGCGAGCACGCGCTCGCGCAAAAGCTTCCACCGGGTACGGAAGTTCGTGCCGTGGTTTTCCATCTCCTCGACGTTCCAGCCCCCGCCGATCCCGAAAAGAAAGCGGCCGTTCGAGAGAAAATCGAGACTTGCGACCTCCTTGGCCGTGACGATGGGATCGCGCTGCACGAGAAGGCAGATGCCCGTCGCGAGCTTGATCGTCTTCGTGACGGCCGCGGCGGAGGCCAGGGCCACGAAGGGATCGTGGGAGTGCCAGTACTCGGGCGAGAGATCGCCGCCGCCGGGGAAGGGGGTTTTCCGGCTCGCCGGAATGTGGGTGTGCTCGGGGAAAAAAATCGACTCGAAACCCCGCTCTTCGGCGGCACGGGCGAACGTGTCGGGCCGGATGGCAAAGTCCGCCGGAAACAGCACGAGTCCGTACTTCATTCGCGTTCCCTCCTTTCGGGCTCCGGACCCCTTACCGGTTCGGAGCTCTCTAGCTTCCCGCGTCGAATACGTCGAGACGTGTCTTGGGTCCACGCTTGCGGCGCAACAGCGCGTAGAGGGCCCCCGTGCCGCCGTCGCAGGGGCGCGCCGAGGTGAAAGCGAGGACCAGTCGCGAACAGCTTCCGCGCGCGAGCCAGTCCTTGAGGTGCCTCTTGAGCACGGGCACCTGGTTTTTCGAGTTCTTGCCCCGTCCGTGGACGATGAGCACGCAGCGGTAGCCCTTGCGGTGCGAAGAGAGAAGAAACGCCTCGACGGCCTTGCGTGCCTCGTCCGCCGTCATGCCGTGAAGGTCGAGGTAGTCCTGCCGGGCGAACTCCCCCATACGCAGGCGCCGGACGAGTTCGGGGTTGAGTCCCCGCACCACGCCCTCGACGTACTCGTCCGTCTCGGCGATGTCGAAGGGTACCGCGCCCGAGACGAGGTCCGAAAGAAAGGCCCGGGCTTCGTCTTCCTCTTTCGGGGGGCGGGGTGCCCGTCGCCCGGGAGCCACGGGTTCGACCCGCCGCCTTTCTCTCTCCGCGAGCGGTACCACGTTCGCGACTTCCCGTAGAAAATCGTCGGTACCTTCTCCGCCTCGCGGCTCGTATTCGGTGCCCTTTCGGGCCCGGGTCTCGCGTTCGGACAGGACAGGGTCGCCCGGGTGGCGGGAGCCGCGTACGGCCTTTTGTTCGTCCTGGCGTCCGCGGGAGACGGCGATTCCGAGCCGCGAGATTCCGGCAAAGGGCCGGTAGCGCAAAAGCTCTCCCTTTTCCTTTCCCTGCCGCATGGCCGCCCCTCGAAGCCACTTCGGATTAAAGCGCGAAGCGGGGCGGAGCTGCAAGGGAACTCAGGGACCTACGCGGACCAGGATGCGGGCCTCGCGACTCGTCCGGCCGTCGATGTCGCGGACACGGGCCGTCACGAGCGTATCGCCCTGCGGAAACGCGAGCGGGGGCGGGATCACCTGGGAGCAGAACTGGACGTCGGTCTCCGGACGGACGAAATCCCGGTCGCCCGTCTCGAAAAGGACGCAAGCGTCCGCCCGCCTTCGCCCGAGCTTTTCCCCGAGACCGTCGATGAACCGGCAGGCCAGGTCGTTGATGGCCGCTGCGACGAACGGCGAAGGCGCGAAGCTGGGCGGGACGATGGCCGGGACTCCGCCGAGAAACGGGGGCGTGTCGTCGCAGACCTCCGGGCTTCCGTCGCCGAGAGGACGGTTCACCTGGATCTGGAGGTCGGGGAGCACGGTCGGATCGCCGGGGTCGTACCGGAAGGTTTCCATCCCGATCGGACGGTTCGTCGGGCCCCTTTTCGCCTCGACGACGATGTGGAAGCCGCTGCCCAGGGGGCGGCGGTAGATGGGAATGCCGTCCGGCGTCGTGCCGCTGGGTTGGATCAAGAAGTCCTCGGCGTTCGTCAGGCCGAAAAAGACGATCTCGGGGCCGCCTCCACCCGCCGTGGGAGTTGCGGTGCGGGTGGGCGAGGGTGTGGCGCTTCGGGTCCTCGTCGGGGAGGGGGTGGGGGGCACGGGGGACGGAGTCCGGGACGGAGTGGGCGATCGCGTCGGCGACGACGCAGAAGGCGTTCTCGTGGGCGACGGCGTCGAGGGGTGTCCCGTCGCCGTGCGGGTGGCTGTGCGCGTGGGGGTACCGGTGGGAGCAGGGCTTCCGGTCTTCGTGAACGTCGGCGTCGGCGGCGAAGTTCGGGTCGGCGTGGGCGGCGACGTTCGCGTGTGCGTCGGCGTGGGTGGCCGCGGGGTGTGGGTCGCGGTCGGCGGGAGCGTCGGCGTTCGCGTGGGGGTGGGCGGCCTCGTCGCGGTGTGAGACGGCGTCGGGGTGGGAACTCCGCCCGGGATCCGCACGAGGATCCACTTCGTGGCTCCGACGTTGCCGAGCCTGTCGCGGAGCCGGACGGCGAGAAGGGTATCGCCGGGCGGGAAACGAAGCCGGGAGTCGATCTGGACGCAGAACTGCACCTGGCTCTCGCGGCTCGCGAAATTCGGCGTTTCGAATTCGTCGAGCGTGCACAGCACCGAGCGTGTCGTCGCCACGCGAAAACGGCATGCGAAGTCGTTGAGTGCGTCGGCGACCGGCATCTCCGGAGCGAAGCGAATCGGCTCCGTCCCCGGCACGCCGCCGTCGAGGTCGCAGACCGCGCGGCTCCCGTCTCCGAGCGGCCGATTGGAGAGAATCTGGAGGTCGGGTAGGGCGCTCGGGTCTCCCGGTACGCTCTGGAGGAGGACCTGTCCGACCGCTGCCCCGCTCTCTCCGGCAGCCCCTTCGACGACGAGCTGGAAGCCGAGCCCCGAGGGCCGGGCGAAGATGGGAATTCCACGGTCGGTGAAACTCGTGGGTCCGAGAAGCCTCCCCGCGGCCGACGCAAGGCCGAAAAACGTCGTGCGCGGGCCGAGGCCGTCCCCCTCCGCGGCGAGGAGCGCGACGACCTTCGAGACGTCGGCGGCCGAGAGGAGGCCGTCGCCGTTGGCGTCTTTCTCGGGGCAGGCGGACGGGCGGAAGAGTGCTCGGATGGAAGCGCCGATGTCCGCGGGAGTTCTCGAGCCGTCGCAATCGGTGTCCCCCGGAAGCCCCCAGGCACAGGACGCTCCGAGCAGCACCCCGAAGGCGGCCGTTCGGAGAACGAGCGCCCCCCAACTGTCCTTCGGTCCTCTCATCCCGGTCCGCCGACGGCCGCGCAACCTACCGAATCTCCGCTCGGCGGACAATGCGCTTGACTCGGCTCTTCGCCGGGTTCAGGATTGGCGCCGCGGTGGCTTCCGGCCCGTCCTTTTCCCGTTCGGTGAGGAGCATGCTTCGGCGACAGTTGGCGGTTTTTTTCGTTCTCGCGTGCGCCTCCTCCTCGGGTGTGCTCGCCTATCCCACGCCCACACCCAGGGTGAGCGAAAAGGAATTCGACCTTTACGTCGACGTCTATGCGGCCATGCAGAAAGACCGAGACTTGACGATCGACATGGCGGTGGCTCGCCACGGGATGACGGTCGAGGAGTTCCGCCGACTCGAGCAGCGCATCCAGCACGACCCGCGCCTCGTGGACCGAGTGCGCAAAGAACTCCTCAAACACGCCAAGAGCGTCGACGTCTGGGTCCCGCCCACGCCCGAGCGTTCACTCCCATAGCTTCCCGGGGTTCAGGATCCCCTTCGGGTCGAAGACGCTCTTGATGGCCCTCATGAGGGCGAGGCTCGGCCCGTGCTCGCGCGCCGCGTATTTGCGGTTGCCGAAGCCGAGTCCGTGCTCGCCCGAGACCGAACCCCGGCGGGAGAGGGCTTCTTCGACGAGGCGGTCTTTCAGGCGTTCGGCACCCTCCCGCGAATCGCCGGGGCCGAGCGGTGCGAGGAGATGGACGATGCCGAGGCCCAGGTGCCCGAAGGCGAAAAGCTCGAGGCCCGTCTCCTGCGCGAGGGCATAGGCGCGCTCGACCATCTCGGGGACCCGCGAGACGGGAAGCGCGAGGTCCGCCCGCACCATCCGCCCGCCGGGCCTCGTCGCCTGGATGGCTCGGGTCACGTGTTCGCGTGCCGCCCAGAGCGACTCGGGTCCTTCGGCGGCCTCGCCCCCGTGTTCGGCCGCGAGAGACTCTGCCGAGCTCGCCGTCTCTTCGACGAGGGCGGGGATTCCGTGGAGCTCGAGAAGGAGAAGGGCGGCCTGCGGAAAAGGCTTGCCGAGGAAGCTCCCGAGAGCGCGGACCGAGCGGCGGTCGAGAAATTCCGCGGCGGCAAGGTCGAGGCCGTAGCGAAGCATCTCGGAGAGGGCTGCGGTGGCTTTCTGCTCGTCGGCGAAGACGAAGGCTGCTTGTTTCCGGCTCCGTGGAAGAGGAGCGAGGGCGAGGGTGATTTCGGTGACGAGCCCGAGGGTGCCCTCGGAGCCCACGAGGAGTCCCACGAGATGGTAGCCCGAGGACGTCTTCCGGCACGGGCTCCCGAGGCGAACGACTTCGCCGGTGCCGACGACGACGGTGACGGCGCGGACGTAGTCACGCGTCGCCCCGTACCCGAGCGCGTAGATGCCGCTCGCGTTGTTGGCGAGCATCCCCCCCACGGTGGCGGTGTCGGCGCTCCCCCCCGGGTGGGGCGGGAAGAAAAGCCCGTGGTGCCGGAGAGCAGCGTTGAGCTCGGCGTACACGACGCCGGGCTCGACCCGCACCGTCAGGTCTCCGGGCTCGAGCTCCAGGATCGAGCGCATCCTGGCGAAGTCGACCACGATGCCGCCCTCGAGCGGGATGGGATTGCCCTCGAGACTCGTGCCGGCTCCTCGCGGCGTCACGGGGATACCCCGCGCGCACGCGAAACGGACGACCGTCGCGACTTCTTCGGTGCTCTCGGGCCATACGACGGCGTCGGGCCTCCGGCCCGGCAGGGTCGATTCGTCCGCGGCCGCAGCGTCGAGGTCGGCCGGGCGCGTGGAGAGGCGGCCCGGAGCAAGGAGCTTCCGGAGGTCTTCCCGCCAATCGGACATCGGAGGGGCTCGAAGCCACCACTAGAAGACGCCGCGGAGCCGGTCAACCTTCGCACCGAAGGGGCTTTTCTGTTAGAGTGAGTGGCCGAACGGCTGGGTGGCGGGCAGGGCGAGGCGCATGCCAGATTTCCGACACCGGTTGAATGCACGACAACGGCGTGTGTACGACAGGAGCAATCAGGTCTCCTCGGTCCGGCTTCCGACCGTGGCCAAACTCCGTGTCGTGGCCCGGGCGCTCTTCGAGTGCCTTCCCGAAGGCAAGGCCCGCGAGGTGCAGGCGCTCACGCAAGAACTCGCCGACCTTCTCACGGCGGCGCTGCGGGTCCCCCCGGTCTCCGTCGCCGTCGGGAACCGGCGTCCCTCGAACATGCACGGGGAACTCCACGGGCTTTACCTGCGGCCCGAGCGCGGCTCGCGCGCCCGCATCCGGGTGTGGATGCGAACGGCAAAAAGAAAGCAGGTGGTCGCCTTCCGGACTTACCTGCGGACGTTTCTTCACGAAATTTGCCACCATCTCGACTACGAGCTCCTGCGCCTTCCCGACTCTTTCCACACGGACGGTTTCTACCGGCGCGAAGCGAGCCTTTTCCGCCAGCTCTGGCCTTTTCCCAGGGAACACGACACGCGGCCCGCTGCTCCTCCGCTGAGCCATGACGACTCCCCTCGGCTCTTCTGAAAGTCGCCCGTGCGAGCCTCGCGTGGAGGTGGTCGACGACCTCGACCAGCTCCTGGCGATCTTTCCGCCCCATCTCCGAGAGCGGCTCGAACGTCTCGAGAACCTGCCGTCGCTCATCGAAGTCGTGGTCGACCTGGGTCGGCAGCCCGAGGCCCGCTTCCCGGGTCGCGTCGTGTTCGTGAGCGAGGAGGCCGTCACGAGAGACGACCTCGACTACATCGTGGCCCGCGTGGGCATGTTCACGAGCGACAACCGCGCGGGCATCGAACGCACGCTCCACAGAATTTCCGCGCTTCGGAACCGCCACGGCGAGGTCGTGGGGCTCACCTGCCGGGTGGGCCGTGCCGTCTACGGGACGGTGGAAGCCGTGCGCGACGTCGTCGAATCGGGAAAGAGCATTCTCCTTCTCGGCCCCCCCGGTGTGGGGAAGACCACACTCTTGCGCGAGGCGGCGCGCGTGCTCGCCGACGAGGTCGGCAAACGGGTCGTCATCGTGGACACGTCGAACGAGATCGCGGGCGACGGCGACATCCCGCACCCCGGCATCGGACGCGCGCGCCGGATGCAGGTGCCTTCCCCGGAAAAGCAGCACGCCGTCATGATCGAGGCCGTGGAAAACCACATGCCGGAGGTGGTCGTCATCGACGAGATCGGGACGCAGGCCGAGGCTCTGGCCGCTCGCACGATCGCCGAGCGCGGCGTGCAGCTCATCGCGACCGCCCACGGCACCTCGCTCGAGAACCTGATCGCCAATCCCACGCTTTCGGACCTGGTCGGCGGTATCCAGGCGGTCACGCTCGGGGACGAAGAAGCCCGACGTCGCGGCACGCAGAAGACCGTGCTCGAGCGCAAAGCACCGCCGACCTTCGACGTTCTCATCGAGATCCACGACCGCGACCGCCTCGCCGTCCACCGCGACGTGGCGCAGGTCGTCGACGCCTATCTCCGGGGAATTCCGGTGGAGCCCGAGCTGCGAGTGCGGATGCCCGACGGGAGCGTGCGGGTGGAGAAAGCGCCGGCTTCGCCCGTGAGCATCGAGAGCCGGGAGAGCCGGAGGGAGCGACCTGTCCGAATCTTTCCCTACGCCGTGAGCCGGGAGAGGCTCGAGCGTGCCATTCGCGACCTCGGTGTGCCGGCGGTCGTCTGGCCGCACGCGCGGAGTGCGGACGTCGTCGTCACCCTCCGGCAGCTCGCCAAAAAGCGGCCGAAAAAGCTCCGCGAGCTCGTCTCCGACAAGACAGAGGTCTACGCCATCGCGGGGAACAGCCAGGCCAAGATCACCGCCTTTCTCGAGCAGATCTTCGACCTCCCGGCTCCGGGTCCCGATCCCGAAAAGGAGCGCGCGCTCCGGGAAGCCGAAGAAGCCATTGCCACCGTCATCGCACGGCGGGAACCCGTCACCCTTTCCCCGCAGTCGGCTCGCATCCGGAGGCTCCAGCACGAGCTCGTCGAGGCTTACGGCCTGCGCTCGCAAAGTACCGGAACCGAGCCTTTCCGGCGTGTGACCGTCTGGCCCGCCTGAGCGTGCCACTCCGAGAACGACCCCGAACCGGTCCGTGACGCTCCGAGGCGGTCTCGGGAACGTCTCGGCGGCCCCCCGGGGCAGCCCTCGGGCGGGAACGGAAGTTGCTGGGGCAACGGGGTACCATGACGGTTCACGCGCGAAAGGCCTGGCCTATCTGGGCCGCGACCCTCCTTCTTCTCGCTCTTTTGAGCAGCCCGGCCTGGTTCTGAAGGGGGGAGAAGCAACGGCCCGAAACGTTTCCCTCGACCCGGGCCTCGGGGCCTTTCACCCACGAGGAGATCCGCGGGCTTCTCGCGTTTTACCGTAGCCCGCTGGGACAGAAGACGATTTCGGTCGCGCCTGCCCTGATGGCCGAAGGGCACCGGGCGGGTCGCGACTGGATGCAGCAGTCGCTGCCCCGGTTCCGGGCGGAGATACTGAGGAGGCTCGCCGAAGAAGGACTGCTCACCCCCCTGAGTGGCCCGTAGTCTCCCCCGGGATACCGGGTGGTCCCGAGTCTCGCCCCTCGATTGACACGAGCGCGGCGGGAACGTACTGAACGTTCAGTATGTCCACCCTCGCCCCTCGGAGAGACGAGGGCCGGAAGGCCGTCATGCGAGCCGCGATCGATTGCTTCGCTCGTCTGGGCTATCGGGCGACCTCCATCGATCGCATCGCCAAGGCCGCCGGCGTGACCAAGGGCGCCCTCTACTACCACTTCCGGGACAAGGAGGACCTGCTTCTCGCAGGCCGTTCGCGATCGTGTCTCGCAGTTCGAAAAGAAAGTGGCGAGCGACGTCGCCGGGACTCGCGACGCGGTCGAGGCGCTTCGGCAGGTGGCCTCCGCGTGCGCCGAGCAGGCGACGCGGAGCAACCACCGGCGCTTCATCGTGACGCTCATGGTGGAGACCCTCGCAACCAACGCGAGGATCGCGGGCGAGTTCCGAAAGATGATGAAACGCTTCCGGGCTTTTCTCGCCGGGCTCGTGCGGCAGGGACAGCGCGACGGGAAGTTCCGGCGCGAAGTGGACCCGGAGCTTGCGGCGGGCATTTTCGCCGGGGGCGTCATGGGACTCGAAATCCAGTACTACCAGGACCCCGGGGCTTTCGGGCTGGAGACGGCCCTCGAGAGGTTCGTCGACCACTACGTCGAAGGACTCGTCGAGAAGCCCGGCCGCGGGGTCCGAGGAGATCGTCATGGTCGGCTTCGAACCGAGTGAAGACCAGAAACTCGTCCAGGAAACGGTCCGTTCCTTCGCCCGCGAACAGATTCGGCCCCGGGCCCGCGATGCGGACGAGACAGGGGAGATCCCCGCAGCCCTCGTCGAGCAAGCCTGGGGGCTCGGACTCGTGCAGGGGACGGTGCCGGAAGCCTACGGCGGCTTCGGAAACGAGCTTTCCGCGGTGACGGGCGCGCTCGTGGCCGAGGAGCTGGGCTGGGGCGACCTCTCGATCGCGCTCCACATCCTGGCGCCCTCGCTGGTCACCGTGCCGCTTCTCGAGTTCGGTACGGAAGCGCAGAAGCGGGAAGTGCTTCCCACGTACACCGGGGAGAACTTCCGCGCTGCCACGGCAGCTCTGGTCGAGCCGCGCTTCGGTTTCGACCCGGCCGAGATGGAAACCGTGGCCGAGAAGAAAAACGGCGGCTGGATCCTGCGGGGGCACAAGTGCTTCGTTCCGCTGGCGGACGAAGCCGAGCACATGCTGGTCTACGCGCGAACGGGCGGGCCGGGCCTCGAGAACGTCGGCGTTTTTCTCGTGCGTCGGGGAACCCCGGGCGTGGAAATCCTCGAACGCGAGAAGAACATGGGGATCAAGGGCCTTCGGACCTTCGAGGTTCGTCTTTCCGACGTGCGGCTTCCGGCCGAGGCGCGGCTCGAGACCGGAGAGGCCGGTGTGCGCCGGCTTCTCGACCGCTCGCGGGTGGCGCTCGCGGCGCTCGCCGTGGGCGTGAGCCGCGCGGCTTTCGAGTACGCGCGCGACTACGCGAAGGAACGGAAGGCCTTCGGCGTGGCGATCGCGCAAAAGCAGGCGATCGCGTTCATGGTGGCGGAGATGGCCATCGAGATCGACGCGACGCGGCTTCTGGTCTGGGAGGCCGCCTGGAAGCTCGACCGGGGCGAAGACGCGACCCGCGAGGCCGTGCTCGCCAAACAGTACGCGGCCGAGAGGGCGCTCGAGATCACCGACAACGCCGTGCAGGTCCTGGGCGGACACGGCTACATCCGCGACCATCCCGTCGAGATGTGGCTCCGCAACGCGCGCGGATTCGCTACTTTCGAGGGACTGGCCATCGTGTGAGGCAGGAGGTGCGAAGATGATCGATTTCGAACTTCCGGAAAACATCGTGCGGCTGCGCGAGGCGATCCACGCTCTCGCCACGGAGCACATGCGTCCCATCTCGCGCGAGTACGACGAGCGCGAGCACGAAAAGCCGTGGGAGTTCCTCCGCATGATGTGGGAAATCTCGAAGGGGACGACGATCACCGGCGAGGCCGACGGCGCCCTGCGGGAAGCCCGAGGCACGCGACATCTCGCTTCGGTCGTTTCGACCGAGGAGCTCTCCTGGGGCGACGCGGGGCTTTACCTGAGCATCCCGAACGCGGGGCTGGGCGGCGCCGCCGTCGCGGCGGCGGGCACGCCGGAGCAGAAGCAGCGCTTTCTCGCCCGCTTCCGCGAGGGCGAGCCCAAGTGGGGTGCCATGGCGATCACGGAGCCCGGATGCGGTTCCGACACGGCGGCGATCACGACCACGGCCGTGCGGGACGGGGACCACTGGGTTCTCAACGGGACGAAGATCTTCTGCACCTCGGGTCTCATGGCCGCCGAGAAGTCCGAAGGCTTCGTCGTCGTCTGGGCCACGGTCGACCGGTCGGCGGGACGCGCGGGCATCAAGGCCTTCGTCGTCGACCACCACACCCCGGGCATGAAGGTCACCAAGGTCGAGAAAAAGCTCGGCATCCGCGTCTCCGACACCGCGACGCTCGTCTTCGAAGATTGCCGGATCCCGCTCGACAACATTCTCGGAAGCCCCGAGGTCGAAAAGGAGCGCAAGGAAGGCTTCAAGGGGGCCATGGCGACCTTCGACGCCACGCGGCCCGTCGTGGCGGCGAGTGCGATCGGCGTGGGACGTGCCGCCCTCGATTTCACGCGCGAAGCTCTCGAGAAGGCCGGAATTCGCATCCGCTACGGCACACCGCCCACGAAGCTCACGGCCGTCGAGCGCGATTTCATGGACATGGAGGCCAACCTCCAGGCGGCGCGCCTTCTCACCTGGCGGGCCGCCTGGATGATGGATCGCGGCATGCGGAACAACCTCGAGGCGTCGATGTGCAAAGCGAAAGCGGGTCTGGCCGTGACCCGGGTCACGCAGAAGGCCGTCGAGATTCTGGGCCCGCTCGGCTACTCGCGGAAGTATCTCCTCGAGAAGTGGATGCGGGACGCGAAGATCAACGACATCTTCGAGGGCACGCAGCAGATCAATCTGCTCATCGTCGCTCGGAGGATCTTCGGCTACTCGAGCCGCGAGCTGAACTGAGGGTAGTCATCCGAGTTTTTCTGGCGCCAGAATAGCCCGTTTCGCCTCTTCCGGAAGCTCTACCGGGACGAACATCGACGCGGGGTAGAGGTAACCATCGGGTTGTGATCGATCCTCGTCCACGATCCGGATCATACCGTGTGCCTCGGCGTCCGGGTCGGCAAGTCTGGGATAGACCTTCCCGACGATCAGGCTCGCTCGATTCCCTTCGTTCTCGATGCAGATCACGAACTTCCGTCATCGTATGCATCCGGGAGGGTAGGCCACTCTCGGGGGTGCTGTAGCCGTGTGGGTGCGGGGAATCCAGGCGCGCCCTCGGGAGGGGCGAACGGGACCCTTGGTGGAGCTGCCGCCCTGTGCTAGCAGCTCGCCACGATGGAGCAGGTTCGCATCGGTCTCCTCGGTGCCGGTCTCATCGGGCAGGTCCACGCGGCGGTCCTGGCGCAGATCCGCGAGGCACTCGGGCAAGAGAAAATCCGTCTCGTGGCCGTGACCGACGTCGTGCCGGAAAAGGCGCGGGCCTTCGTCGAGCAGTTTCGGTTCGAGCGGGCGCACCCGGACGGAAAGTCCCTTTTCGACGACCGCGAGGTGAACACCGTCTTCGTCTGCACGCCGACGAGCTTCCACGCCGAGGCGGTCTTCCGTGCGGCCGAAACGCGGCGGCACGTCTTCTGCGAAAAGCCGCTGGGGATGTCGGCCGCCCAAGCCTGGGAGATGGCGCGCGCCGTCGAGGAGGCGGGGGTCACGGGGCAGACCGGGCTCGTCCTCCGGTTTTCCCCCGTCTACCACCTCGTGCGGAGCTACGCGCAGCGCACGGACCTCGGGCGCCCGCTCGCCGTCGTTTTCCGTGACGACCAGTGCTTTCCCGTCCGCGGGCTTCACGCGAGCGGTTGGCGCAAGGACCGCTCGCTCACGGCCGGCGGGACGCTCGTCGAACACAGCGTCCACGACATCGACCTTCTCGTGTGGCTTTTCGGGCCCATGGCACGTGTGCGTGCCTGGAAGGTGAACCACGCGGGTCACCCGGGCATCGAAGACCACGTGGCGGCCGAGATCGAGTTTCGCTCCGGCCTCCGCGCCCAGCTCCTGAGTCTCTGGCACGACATGGCCCTGCGCCACTCGAACCGCAGGCTCGAGGTCTTCTGGGAGAAAGCCTTCCTTTCCACGGACTCCGACATGCTGGGCCCCGTCCAGGTCCAGCTCGGCGACGAGCCCGAGACGACCGTCGAAGCCTCGGAGGTCGAACGGCGATTCCTTTCCGCGCTCGGTCGCGAGGCGCACCCCCTTGCTCGCTGGCTCACGGTTCCCTACGCGCTGCAGGATCTCTCGTTCGTAGAAGCGCTCCTCGCCGACCGCCCGGCCGAGCCCTCTTTGCGGGAAGGGGCGCGAGCCCAGAGCTGGGTCGAGCTTTTCTACGAATCCGCCGAAAAGGGCCGCGAGGTCGAGGTGCCTTCCGATCCCCTCTAGACCCGCACTTCTTTCCAGGAGTTCGAGCGGAAGCGCCAGGCCTTGAGCGCGCACCGCGCCGAATAGTCGCCGAAGAGCGCCCGCCAGAGCCAGGGGAGCGAAGCCTCGACCCAGAACGTCACCACGTAGGCCATCCCGAGCCGGCAGAGGTAGAAGCCGACGAGGACCGCGACGAGAGGAAAACGCGTGTCGCCCGCGCCGCGGAGAGCGCCCCCGAGCGTGAAGTCGACGGCCATGAGCGGCTGGCAAGCCGCGAGCACGTGGATGAAGCCCACGGTCGCTTCGACCACTTCGGGCTCGTCGACGAAAAGACGCGCGACGGGTCTTGCGGCCGCGTAGATGAGCACGCCGCCGGCTGTCATGAGAAGGACGGCGAGCCGGTTCGCCTCCCACGCGTAACGTTCGGCTTCGTCGGGTCTTCCCGCGCCCAGGTTCTGTCCCACGAGGCTCGCGGCCGCCGCACCGAAGCCGAAGCCGGGAAGGAAAGAAAGGCCCAGGATCCGCACTCCCACGAAGTACGCCGCCACCGCGGCCGTTCCGTAACGAGCCGCGAACGTGAGGTAGAGAAAAAACCCGAGCTGCATGAGTGCCTGCTCCACGGCGGAAGGGCCGCCGACGCGCAGAAGCCGTCGGATGGCGTCGAGTTCGGGCTTCCAGCCGCGCGTGCGCAAACGGATCCGGAGCCGTCCCCGGGCGAGAAGCCACAGGGCGAGGGCCGTGCCTACCCAGAAGGCCAGAGCGGTGCCGAGTGCCGAGCCCGGAACCCCGAGGGCGGGAAAGCCGAGCTTGCCGAAAATGAAGACGTAGTTCCCGAGCACGTTCGCGAGGTTCACGACCACGCCGACCAGAAGCGGCGTGCGCATGTCCCCGGCTCCCCGGAGCGCGGAGAAGACGACGAAAAGGACGGCTCCGGGCGGCACGGCTCCGAGCACCACGCGCACGTAGCGGCTTCCCTCGTGCCGCACCGCATCGTCGACGCCGAACGCACCCACGACCTCGGGGGCCCGGAGGAAAACGGGGGTCGCGGCGAGAAGCACGAGGGCCAGGACGCACACGATCGATTGCTGGAGGGTCTTTTCCGCCTCGACCACTTCCCGTGCCCCGAACTGCCTTGCCACGACGGCGAGCGTGCCCGTTCCCACGGCGAACATGACGACTTCGACGGCAAAAAGGACCTGGACGCCGACTCCCACGCCCGCCACCGCCACGGGGCCGAGCTGCCCTACCATGAGCGTGTCGCAGAGCGCCACGATGGACTCCAGGGAGAAGGTGAGGATCACGGGCCAGGCGAGACTCCAGATGAGTCGCCTCCGCTCCGAGGCGGTCCGCGCCACGGGCAGCGCGTCGGGCAGCGAAAAAACGGGGGTCGGTGCTTCCACGGGAAGGCATCCCTAGCGCACGGGCGGACCTGAGCCGAGCACTCCCCGCGGGTCAAGCGGAGCGGGCGGAAAGAATGTCCACGAACGCGGGTTCGCGCCGCCGGAAGGCGTAGAGACGCGCGGGGCGGTGGGCTCCGCGGCGGTGTTTGCGGAGCGGGCGCAAAAGGCCGAGAAGGAGGACCTTGCGGCGGAAGTTCCTCCGGTCGAGAGTGCGCCCGAGGACGACCTCGTAGAGGCGCTGCAGCTCGCCGAGCGTGAACTCCTCGGGCAGGAGCCCGTAGGCGATGTTGCTGTAGGAAAGCTTCCCCCGAAGCCGGGCGACCGCCATCTCGGCGAGACGGTCGTGGCCGAACGAGAGACGTGGGAGGGAGTCCACGCGCGCCCAGCGAGCGTCGAGTTCCCGGCCGTCGTCGCCAGGTGCCGGGAGGGGAGCGGGGAAGAGCGCGAGATACGCGATCGAGACGGCTTCCCTCGGATCGCCGGGGAGGCTCTCGAACGTGAAGAGCTGCTCGAGGTAGGGCGGCTTCGCTCCCGTGGTGGCGGCGAGGACCTCGAGGGCGACTTCTTCGAGTTTTTCTCCCGCCGCGACGACCCGCCCCGGAAACGCCCAGCCCGGGCCCTGGCGGACGAGGAGCGTTTCGAGGCATCCGCGCCCCGCACTCAGCGCCACCACGTCCACGGCCGCTCTGGCGGCCCGGAGGTGTCCGGTGGCCCGCACGCCGGAGGGGCTCAGTGCGTGAGCTCGAGCATGCGCCGGAGCGCCCGCTCCGCCCCGGCGCGCACCTCTTCGTCGAGAACGATTTCGTGCTGCATCTTCTCGAGTGCCTCGAGCGTGTTTTCGAGCGTGATTTTCTTCATGTACTGGCAGAGCTTGCACGCCTTGTAAAACCGCTTCCCCGGCACCTCGAGGAGGAGGCGGTCCGAGAGGCCGCACTCGGTCACGATCAGGAACTCTTCGGCCGGGCTTTCGCGGGCGTAGCGGACCATGCCGCTCGTGCTCAGTACCGCGTCGGCGAGCGCGGCCACGTCGGAGCGGCACTCGGGGTGGACGAGAATCTTGGCTTCGGGCAGTGCTTCGCGCACCCGCCGGATGCTCTCGGGCGTGATCTGGTGGTGGACGTAGCAGTTGCCGTCCCAGGTGACGACGGTCTTCGAAGTCTGGCTCTGGACCCATTCGCCCAGGTGCCGGTCGGGGACGAAGAGCACGTGTTCGGTGGGGAGAGCCTCGACGATCCGGAGCGCGTTCGAAGAAGTGCAGCACACGTCCACGGCCGCTTTCACGGCGGCCGTCGTGTTCACGTAGGCCACGGTCTGGAGGTCGGGGTAGACCTTGCGGAGCTCTTCCTGCCGCTCTCGCAGGCTTTCCGGGTCGACGCTGTCGGCGAGGGAGCAGCCCGCACCCATGTCCGGCAGGAGGACCGTCTTTTCGGGGTTCAGGATCTTGGCCGTCTCCGCCATGAAGTGCACGCCGCAGAAGACGATCACGTCCGCCGTCACCTGTGCCGCTTTTTGCGCGAGCTCGAGCGAGTCGCCGACGAAGTCCGCCACCTCGAAGATCTCGGGCCTCTGGTAGTTGTGGCAGAGGACGACGGCGTTCCGCTCCTTTTTGAGCTCCTGGATTCTCGCCACGAGCTCCGCGATGCGGCGGCAGGCGTCGAGGCCGTACGAGTGCTCGTCTCCGAGGGCGCGGAACTGCCGGTGGAGCTCCTCGGGGGTCTTGAGGTTCGTCGCCACGCTCATCGTCCTTCCCTTGTCGCGTTCTCCGTTTGTGTTACTCTGACACAAAGCCGGAGGCCGGACAACGCCCCCCCGGGAAAAATTCGCGAGACAGGGTTTCGTGAAGGCCGCCGAACGAAAGCTCGTCGGGAAATCGAACGACGACGAGCGTCTCGCGTACGTCGGCGGAGGGAAGAAGCCGGACCTCGATGCGCCGCTCTTCGGCCCCGGGAGTCCGACGTGGCGGGTGAACCGCGAAGCCACGCTCCTTCTCGCGGGCGGGCGAGCGTTGCTCCTTCAGGTCGCCCACCCGCTCGTGGCGGCCGCCGTGGCCGAGCACAGTTCTTTTCGTACCCGACCCCTCGAGAGGCTGTTCCGCACCCTCGACCTCACGCTCACCGTGGTGTTCCGCCCGGCCCGGGAGGCTCTGGCCGCCGTCCGGAAGATCGAGAGGGTGCACGACCAGGTCCACGGGGTTCTCCGCGAGGAGGTGGGCGTTTTCCCCAGGGGGACGCCCTACGATGCCAACGACCCCGAGCTTCTTTTCTGGGTGCACGCGACGCTCGTCGACTCGGCGCTCCTGGGATACGAGAAGTTCGTGGGCCGCCTCAGGACGGACGAGAAAGCCGAGTTCTACGAGGAGTCCAAAGTCGTGGCGCGGCTTTTCGGCATTCCGCCGAGGTGGATTCCACGGGACTGGCGGGCCTTTCGGGATTACTGGGCGGAGCGGATCGAGGGTCCCGTGCTCGAAGTGGGAAAAGACGCAAGGGAGATCGCCCACGCTCTTTTCTCCCCTCGACTTCCCCCGGGGCTGCGGCACTTCCTGGGCTTCGTGCAAAGGGCGACGCTCGACCTCTTGCCCGAGGAAATCCTGGACCGTTTCGGCTTCGTGCGCCCTCGTCTCACGATCTCGCGCCTGGCGCCGCTCGTCCGCGGAACCCTGCCGTTGTGGCCGGGTTTTCTCCGTTACTTTCCCCACGCTCGCCGCGCAGGTGTCGGTCGCTGACCGGTGAGTCCCGGACCGCTCGTCGCGTTCCGGCGGGGTTCCGAGGGCGCGCGCGGATCGGCCGGAACGCCGATCTCCCCGAGGACTCGCGGCGTGCTCGTCGCGCGGGTGGGCCGTCCGCCGGGCACGCCGATGTTTCCGGGGCCGCCCTGCCGGCTCGCCTTCTCAAGGCAGGCAGGCCTCGTCCGTCCTGTGGACGAGCTTTTTCAGGTTGCCTTCGCCGTCGAGGACGGGGTCGAAGGTGGCCTCGGCTCGTAGAGAGCGGGTACCGGAGGCTGCGAGCGTGACGGCCACGGGGTTCGTCACGCACGCCTGGAGGTCGGCGCGGCGCAGCCTCACGACGGCGCGGAGCCGCTTGCAGTCGACGCGCAGACGGTAACCCGGCGTCGCTCCGCGCTCGGAGCTGGCCCGGTAGCGCGTGCCTTTCGAATTGCGGAGGAGCTCCGTGCCGGGGACGACGAGGTCGGGACAGCCGTCGAGGGTGATCGTCACCTGCCGGGCAGGATCTCCCGCGACCGCCGAGAGGGCCCCGCAGAAGTCCGCCGTCACGCAGACCCGGCTCGCGGAGCTGTCGCGTTGCGCGGTACCGAGCCGGAACCGTGCCACCGAGCGCCGCCTGGCGTACGGAGTCGAGAGCGTACAGACAGGAAGCTCGAAACACTCCGAGTCCGTGCAGTCCGGGCTTCCGTCACAGTCGTCGTCTTTCGCATTGCCGCAGGCCTCCGTCGCCCCTGGATGCACGTCGGGATCCGCGTCGTCGCAGTCGCTGCCGCAGACGCCGCCCGGATAGGTGTCGCCGTCGCCGTCCGCCGTGGGCGCGCAGTCGGGGTCGGCGCAGTCCGCGGCACCGTCGCACTCGTCGTCCTTCCCGTTCGTGCAGATCTCCGCCGCGCCCGGGTTCACCCCGGGGTCGTTGTCGTCGCAGTCCGTGCCGCACGGTGCCGCGACGTACGTGTCGCCGTCGGCATCCCCGGTACAGTCGGGGTCGGAGCAGTCGACGAGCGAATCCCCGTCGTCGTCCGTGCCGTTCGAGCAGTCCTCGGCGGGGTTCGCCTGGCAAAGGGCGGCCGATCCTCCGCCGGTGTCGGCGACCGTCGGGTCGACCGACCGCACGGTGGCGAAGCTCGCAAGCACGGTGGCGTTCGTGTCGACGGGTGTCACGTTCGTGTCCGTGACCGAGAGTGCGAGTCCCTGGATCGACGTGCAGGAGGTGCCCACGAACCCCTGCGGGTCGAGTTTCTGGACCCAGAGGTCGAGCTCGGCCGCCGGGCTCGGCCAGGCGACGCCCGCGACCCAGAAGCTTCCGTCCGGCCCCTCTGCGACCGAATTCGGCCAGTCCCAGCCGTACTCGTAGCGGCGCTGCCAGATCACGTTGCCCGCGGCATCCAACCGAAAGAGAAGCCAGTCCCAGTCCGACGTCCCTTCCTCGCGGAAGGCCCCGACGAGAGCACCCCCGTCGGACGTCGCGCCCACGGCGAGCGCCTCGTCCCAGTCCCCGGGAACGGCGTAGACCTTCTGCCAGAGCACGTTCCCCTGGGGGTCGAGCTTCAGCACCCAGGTGTCGCCGCTGAAATCGGGGCTGAAGGAAACCGTGCTCCCCGGCACGAGGTAGTTCCCGTCCGGCGCGATGTCGAAAGACCAGATCGTGTCCTCGTCGAAACCGCCGAACGCTTTCTGCCAGAGGACGTTTCCCTGGGGGTCGAGTTTCAGCACCCAGATCGCGTCGAAACCCGGAGCGAAAGACCGCGTGTTGCTCACCGCGACGAGGTTTCCGTCCGGGTCCTCCCGCACGCGCACGACACACTCGGGTTCCGCGAAACTCGCGCAGTCCCCGTCGTCCTTGGGTCCGCCGTACGTTTTCTGCCAGAGCACGTCGCCCTGCGGATCGAGCTTCAACACCCAGAAGTCCTCCCGGCCCGCGCCGAACGAGGTCGTGCCACCCGAGACGACGTAGTTCCCGTCGCCCGTCACGTCGACCGACCAGAACTGCTCGGTTCCGGATCCTCCGTAGGTTTTCGACCACTCGACCGTGCCGGTCGGGGAGAGCTTCACGACCCAGCCGTCCTCGCGGGAGACGCCGAAAGAAAGCGTGGAGCCCGCGGCGATGTAACCCCCGTCCGGGGTCGGGTGGATGGCGTTGAGCGACTCGTCTCCCGATCCCCCGTAGGTTTTCTGCCACACGACGTTGCCGTACGCGTCGACCACGACCACCCAGGCGTCGCCGTTCGGGTCGGCGAAGGAATCCGTCGAGCCCACCACCACGGCACCGCCGTCGCTCGTCAGAGCGAGCCCCTCCATTTCTTCCGAGCCCGAACCTCCGTAGAGGGCCGACCAGTGGCGGTAGAGGGTCGCGCGAGCCGCGTACGGTGCGAGGGACATCGACGCCGCGAGCGCCAGGGCAAGACGACAGCGCGACGGACCCGAGCGCACGGCGTTCTCTCCTTTCGTCGCCCGCTCCCGCTCGTGGAGAGGCTACGGCCTCTCCCGAAACGGCGCGAAGCTCGTTACCCCGAACCTAGTTTGCCGCCCGCGGCGGCGTCAAGTCGGATTTCCCCCGGCCCGCTCGGTGCGAGAAGCCCGACCTCCTTCCGCGTTGCTCGGTTTCTCCCGGAGGAACCGCTCGGCGCGGGTCGCCGGGGAACGCAGCGTTACACGGTCGCCCGGCCGGTCGCGCTCCGGACGACACACTTCCTTTCAGTCCGCTACCGGAAGCCCGCTCGGAACGCGCTCCGGGATGTCCTCGGAGAGGTCGAGCGCGGCCGGATCCGTCAGCGCTTCGAGAAACGTCAGCAGGTCCGCGATTTCGCTCTCGTCGAGGACGGGCGGCTCTCGTAGTTCCTCGTCCAGGAGCGAGAGCATCTCCTCGAGTAGATCGGGATCGTCCTGGAAGGTATCGACGAGCTCCGGCGGAAGATGGGAGGCGGGATCGTAGCCGAGAAGGGACGCACGCGGGTCCAGATGGTGGCGCACCGCCGATTCCAGGGTCGAGAAGGCGCCGTCGTGCATCCAGGGGCCTGTCACGGCGACGTTGCGGAGCGGAGGGGTGCGAAACGCGTACCGGTCTTCGAGTCTACCCGTTTCACGGCCCCGCCCGAAATCGAGCGGCGCTTCCGCTCCCTTCCCCGGACCTACCTGCGGTACGGCGAGGTTGTGCGCTTGCTGGTCGGTGAAGAGGCTACCTGCGTGGCAGTTCGAACAACGGGCTTTTCCGAAAAACAGAAGAGCGCCGCGCTTCGCGCTCTCGGGGAGGGCGTCGTCGTCACCCTGAAGGTAACGGTCCCACGGGCTGTCGAGAAGGGCCCACGCCGTTGCCTCGAAAGCGGCGATCGCGTTGGCAGCGTGCTGGAAGCCGAGCTGTTCGGTCGGTAGATCGGGGTAAGCGGCCGCGAAAAGCTCCCGGTACTCTTCGACCGACAAGAGCCGCGCCATCAGCGCATCCCAGATTGCCGGCAGGTCGTCGTCGGAAATCGTGGCGAGCTCGTTCGGCTCGCCGTCCACGGCAAGGTCCCCGGGGCGGCCACGCATCTCGTCCCGGGAGGTGACGGGGAACATGGCCTGGGCGGCGAGAAGACTCTCGAGTCCCGGCGGGAGGTGCTCCCCGGCGGGCGTGGAGAACCCCGTCTCGGGATCTCCGGCGACGCGCATGTCCCAGAACATCGTCCTCCACTCGGGGCTTCCTCGGACGAAGAGCTCGGGGGCGTTTCGCGGAATAAAGGGACGGTCCTCTCCGCGCACACGCAAAGGGCCGAGCCCCCGCCCTCCGGTGCCGATCGAAACCGGCAGTCCGTCGCCCGTGCGAAGCAGAGAATGGTGGCAGGTGGCGCACGAAATGTCCTTGTTGCCACTCAGAATCTTGTCGAACATGAGAAAGCGTCCGAGCTCCACGCGGGTGGGGTCGTGGCTCGGACCCGGGTCGGGAACCGTGATGCCTCGTTCGGCGATCACTTCACGAAGCTCGCGGTCGACCGTCCCGGGTGCCGCACCGTTGTCGTCGGCACAGCCCCCGGCCGCGACGAGAACCGCGAAAACGAAAGAGAAGCGGCCCGAAAGCTTCACGTCGACGGCCCGAAAGGAAAAACCAGAAGGGCCCGAGAAAGGATCCGCCTCCTCATACCGTCGCTCCTCCGGCTCGGCAGTCGCCTGTTAGCTTACTCGTCCGGGGCAGGTCAAGGCGTGGGGAGAGGTCGGGTCGCTCGCCCCACGAGTGTGTGGGCCGTGGCCTTCTCGACACGGACGGACACGAGCTCTCCCGGAGAAGCGTCTTTTCCCTCGAAGACGGTCGTCTTGAAGTGCGGCGTTTTGCCCGAGCGCTGTTCGGGATTCCGGCGCGCCGGCCCTTCGACGAGGACCTCGACGACGCGGCCGACCTCCGCCTGGTTGATCTCGAAGGAAATCCGCTCCTGGAGCTCGATGACCTGCCGGAGCCGCTCCGCCTTGACTTCCTCCGGCACGGTGTCGCCCCAGCGGTAGGCCTTCGTGCCCGGTCGCGGAGAATAACGGAAGAGAAAGGCGTGGTCGTAGCGCACGGTCTCGAGGAGCCGGCGGGTCGCTTCGAAATCGCTTTCTTCTTCGCCGGGGAAGCCCACGATCACGTCCGTCGAGAGCGCGATTCCGGGCACTGCCGTGCGCAGCTTTTCGACGAGCCGGAGGTAGTCCTCGACCGTGTAGCCCCGCTCCATTCGCTCGAGCACGCGGTCGGAGCCCGACTGCACGGGGAGGTGGATCTGCGGGCAAACGTGCCGGCACTCCGCCATGGCCTCCACGGCCGAGTCCGTCATGTCGGCCGGGTGCGGCGAGGTGAAGCGGATGCGCTCGATCCCCTCGAGGCGGTCGAGGGCCCGGAGCAACCAGGCGAAGTCGTGCTCTCCGTCGTGGTAGGCGTTGACCGTCTGTCCCAGCAGGACGACCTCGCGGTAGCCGGCTTCCGCGGCTCGGCGTGCCTGCTCGAGCACCGCGGAGGCGGGGACGCTCCGCTCCCTTCCCCGGACGTAGGGGACGATGCAGAACGTGCAGAAGCGGTCGCAGCCCCGCATGATCGGAATCCACGCCCGCACCCCCGGGGCTCGTTCCGGTTCGATGTCCGCGTAGGTTTCCTCGCCGCCGAGCCGGAGCTCCGCTGCGACGCCGCCCGCGAGGAGCTCGGGAAGGCGCCGGTAGGAGTCGGGGCCCACGACGAAATCGACGAAAGGAATCCGGTCGAGGAGTTTTTCCCGGAGGTGCTGCGCCATGCAGCCCAGGACCCCGAGCTGCACGCCGGGGCGGGAGGCCTTGAGGCGCGAGAAATGCCCGAGCCGCCCGAGCACCCTCTCTTCGGCGTGCTCGCGGATGGCGCAGGTGTTCAGCAGGATGACGTCCGCCTCGTCGGGGCTCGAAGCCCGGACGTAACCCGCCCTGCGCAGGTGTCCGAGCACGAGCTCGGAGTCGGCCAGGTTCATCTGGCAGCCGTAGGTTTCGATGTAGACCCGTGCGGACATGGCCGTGGACGCGGGCTTTCTTGCGTGTATATAACTTCAGCGTCCGAGGTAGCTCAATGGCCGGCCCGAACGACGCGTTCGACCGCCTCGAAGCCACGCTTCTTCTCTGCCCGCGGTGCGGCGTCGCGCGTCCCGTGAGAAAGCGCCTTCTCCTGGTGTTGCCGACGGGCGACAAGGTGGAGTACCTCTGCGCCGAGTGCGGCTCCACATGCGGAGAGACCGTCGAGCCGCCCACGGACCCCTTCCCCTTGACCGGGTCCGGAAGGCGCTGACAGGGAAAGCCCGAAGGCAGCGCAGCAAATGGATTTTCGCGTCGTTTCCCTCCTTCCGAGCGCCACGGAAATCGTCTGGGCTCTCGGGCTCGGGGAGAACCTCGTCGGGCGATCGCACGAGTGCGACTACCCGGAAGAAGTACGGAAGCTGCCCGCGCTCACGCGTGCCAAGGTCGAGACGCACGCCCCGTCGGCCGACATCGACACGAGTGTCCGCTCGCTTCTCGACCGCGGGCTTTCCGTCTACGATCTCGACGCGGACCTTCTCGCGCGCTTGCGGCCCGACGTGGTCGTGACCCAGGACCGCTGTGCGGTCTGCGCCGTCTCGGGGGAAGAGGTCGAAGAGGCCCTCCGGGCGTGCGCCGGGATCGAGGCGCGGCTCGTCCTTCTCTCGGCTCGGTCGCTCGAAGGGATCTTCGAGGACGTCCTCCGCGTGGGCGAGGCGACGGGCAGGGAGACGAAGGCCCGCGAGGTCGTCGCCGAGATCCGCGAGCGTATGGCGAGCTTGCGTGCCCGGCATCCGAGTTTCCGGAGCCGGCCTCGGGTTCTCTGCCTCGAGTGGCTCGATCCACCGATGGTGGCGGGCAACTGGATTCCCGAGCTCGTGGAGCTCGGTGGCGGCCAGTGCCCCCTCGTCGGTCGTGGCGAGCCGAGCCGGGTCGTCTCCTGGGAGGAAATTCGCGAGTTCGAGCCCGACGTGCTCGTTCTGATGCCCTGCGGCTTTTCGGTCGAGCGGACGTTTGCCGAGCTCGATGCGTTCTTGCGCCGGGCACCCTGGGAAGACCTTCCGGCCTTTCGGAACGGGCGGGTGTACGTGGCCGACGGGAACGCCTACCTGAATCGCCCCGGCCCGCGGATCGCCGAAAGTGCCGAGCTTCTCGCGGGCCTCATCCAGCCCGGCTTTTTCGCCCACCGGATTCCGAGGGGCTCGTATCGTCGCGTCGAGACGCGCGGAAGGGTCTGACACGCGGCGGCGTGGCCCCGGAGCCGAGCAAGTCCTGGTCCCGACCCGCCTGGCACGGGTGCTGCTTGGTTCGCTCGATGTCTTCGTCATCTTCCACGGTGACATGCGGTTCCGGCCACAAAACGCGGAGGTGTGCGCGCTCGGTCGCGTCGGAGTGTCCGGTGCTCCCGCCGGGCTCCTGCGGGCCTGGCGGGTGCGGGTCGGACTCTACGAGGTCGTGAACGCGGTCCGTCCCAGCGTTGGCTGTGTCCGGGCGTCGGAGGCGAGTTTCTCGTGAACCTTCTCGCGGGACTCGTTTTGCTGGGCTTCGCAGCAGGATTCGCCCGGCACCCGGGTGGCCCGGAGCGCCGGACGGACCCCGGAGGCCGGGGGCGGGAGGGCGAATCGGAACGCGAGCCCGCGGGAGGCTTCCCGCCGCGGTTCGTAGCGTTGTTCAGTGTCCTGTGGTTCCTGCTCGGCCTACCCGCCGCCTGGGACGCCTGGCAAGGTCACGCGCCGCTCTGGATGATGGCCGTGCCGCTCGTCGGCCCCGTGCTGGTTTCGGTCGTGAGCCGGATGGCACGAGATCAGGCGCGCCGCCTGCACGCTCGACCGGGGCAGGCCCCCGAGACCGTGGAGGAGGCGCTTGCGCGGCTCGTCCGCGGCGAAGACACGGGCCTCGGGGAGAACGAGACGCTGCGCAGGATCGAGACGGATCCGGAAAAAGTTCGGCGTGCCGTGAGCGTCGTCACCGCACTGGTTGCAGCGGCGCCGCTCGTCGTCGCGTACGTTCTCTGGAGCCGAGGTGAGCTGGGCTCGGGTCCGCTGCCGAAAATCTTCCTCGGCCTTGTCCTCGTGGGATCGCTCTTCGCGTTCCTGGTGAGGCGCTACGTTTTGCGTCTCTACGACGAGCCTCGGTATCGGGTGCCGGCCACCGCGCCGCCTCTCCCGACCGTACCGGTCCCGGTACGGCAGGGCGGCATCTGGCTGGTGGTTCCGATTCTCCTGGTCGTCGCTGCCACATGGGTCTGGAAACAGATGGAGCTCGAGCGGATCCGCGAGCGAGAGGCGTCCCGACGGCAGATCGCCGAGGAGGCGGAGGCCCGGAGGCCGGTGGCACCCCTGCCCGAGCCTGGATCCTCCCCCTGCCCGAACCTGCTTGCCGAGATCGCTCGGGTGGGCGAGGCGGTATCCGAGGACGCGCTCGAGGCGCTTTTCCAGTGCAAGATGCGCCGCCCGCATTACCAGCGATTGCGGTCGGACTCGCGACTCGAGCAGCGGGCATTTGCCGAGCGACTGCAGCCTCTCTGGTATCCGGAAGAGCGGGCCGTGCGGCAGGTGGTGCTGGCGCTGGCTGCTCGGCGCACTCCCCCGGACGGCGTCGAGGTCCACGCGGTGCCGGAGCTCGCCGAGCCGCCGCGCATCGACGGCGTGCCGGACGAGCCGGCCTGGTCGCGCGCCTTGTCTTTGGGGCTTCCCGGTGCGTCGCCCGCCGCCCGGAGCAGGCTCCGGCTCGGCTGGCACGATGGCGCGCTCTACGCGGCGGTGATCGTGGCAGCGGAGGACCTCCCGCCGGGGGTGGACATCGCGAAACGTGCCTCGCTCGCTTTGCTGCTGCAGCCGGGGCTCTCGCGCTGGTTGGATTACCAGTATTTCTTCGTCTACGCGGACGGCCCGCACGGTTACGCGAGCCACGGCTGCCGGATCGCCGAGCGGGTGCGCTTCCCCGAGAGACCGCCTCCCGGCGGATGGCCGGAAGAAGAGCGCTGGAAGGGCATCCGTTTCAACGAGTGCGGCTTGTTCGCCGTCGAAGGTGGGGCGGGCCTCACCGAGGCGGGCCGCGCGCGCACGTTCGAGGCTCGCGTGACGCTCGAGGACGCGGGCATCGACGCTCGCCACCCCTTCACCCTCGGAGCGCGGGCGGAGGTAGCCCAGCATTACATCGGCGACGACTTCCGCTCCTACCACCCCGTGTGGCTCGTGTTGGAATGAGCGGCGGTCCGCTGCCGCCGGACCCGCCTGCTTCTTCACCGCCTCCAAGATGCGCACCGCGTTCGCCGCACCGGGTGCGCTCGCCCTCACTCCGCGCCGGTGAACCTCTGCCCGGAGCAGATGCCCGCGTCGCGCTTCCCCACCTGCGGCGTGACGTTCACCGGCTTGGAGACCGGAACCGTCGGGTCGGGCAGGTCGATGCCCCTTGAACTTGCCGAGGGCGCTGGCTCGGGATCCGGCCTGCGCCGTGAAGAGCGGCGGCTGCGTTGCAGCACGCTGCGCCTGCGCGTAGGGTAGCGCTCGTGGACACCGTGGTGCAGCGGTTGAACGAACTCCTGGAGGCGGAGCGCGCCGGAGTGGAAGTGGCTTCGCGGCTCCTGTCCGAGGCGAGCGGTGCCGAGTTGCGGGAGCTCCTGGAGCGCGTGCGCGGGGACGAGGCGTGGAGCTGTGCCGGGCTTGCGCGGGCCGCCGCGCGCCTGGGCGGTCCCGTGTCGCAGGGCAGGGGAGATTTCGCGGCTAAAGTGATCGCCGAACCGACGCTCGCCGCGCGGTTGCAGCTTCTCAACCGGGGGCAGGGATGGGTGGTGAAGCGGCTCGAGGCGCTCCTGGCCGAAGAGTTGCCCTCCGAGGTCGGGGAGTTTCTCCGCGAAATGAAGCAGCGCCACGTGGCGAACATCGAGGCGTGCAACCGGTTCCTCGAGCGCTCGGGCGAGCGTCCGGCCAATCCGGCGGCGCGCGAGGGTGGCGCGCTGTACCGTTTTCTAGCCGCGGATCATGCCCGCCTCGATGCCCTGCTCCGGAAGGCGGTGGCGGCGGATCGGGTGGACGGGGCGGCCTATGCGGAGTTTCGCGCCGGCTTGCTCAAGCACATCGCCATGGAGGAGAAGATCCTCTTGCCCGAGGTTCAGCGGCGCCGCGGCGGGGAGCCGCTTCCGATCGCCGCGAGGCTTCGCCTCGAGCACGGGGCGATTGCGGCGTTGTTGGTTCCCCCGCCGACGCGCGCGGTCGCGGCGGCCCTGCGCTCGGTACTGGAGGCCCACAACGCGACCGAGGAAGGGCCCGGAGGTCTCTACCGGGAGTGCGAGAGGATTCTCGATGGCGACGGGGACGAGGTGGCGGCGCGGTTGCGCGAGGCTCCGGAGGTGCCCGTGGCTCCGCACGTGGATAGCCCGAAAGTGCGGGCGGCGACGCGAAGGGCTCTGGAACGCGCGGACTTCGGGGAGGTAGCCGCGCAGCTCGAGCGCGAGAACGGTACTGCGTGAGCTCCGCCCGGGGTGGGGTTGCCCGGCCGCGAGGAGCGACGGCTCCGGCACTCGGCGGCCAGCTTCCCGTTCAGGATCGGCTCCGGATCTCGATCGGAGTGCACGGCGTACGCGAGGCCGATGCCGATCAGCGAGATCGCGGTGAACGGTCTCCAGCTCCATTTCGCTGGCCCTCGCGCCCGCGCGTGCCGCGCGCAAGGCGGCGAGCCGGCGCCCGCCGGCGAACAGGGTGATCCCCACGCGCCCGGTCACATCGAGGTTGTCCGTCACCGGCACATCGTCGAAGTCCAGCGTCGGCCGGAACGCCTCCTGGTTCAGGATCGCACCGAACGCCAGCATCGGGTTGTCCGTGCGCACGTAGCTCGTGCGGGCCTGCACGACGGGCAAGAACTCGACGAGAAGCTG